>CAYNZC010000062.1:0-26278 GCA_964401575.1 uncultured Verrucomicrobiota bacterium | reverse complement strand
GTACACGCGGGTCGTAGAGCATTGGCGCGATACTTTGGCCATGGCCTATGCGACAGGGAGTGTCGAGACCCACAGGGAGGCGGAGTTGTTCGCTGTCCACCTGGACAAAACGATACTTCTCGGGGTGAACGCTGAAGTATTCTCTGACTTCACGGATTGGTTGCGATCTGCCACCCGTGAAGATCTCTACGTAGTTGGATATGCGAACGGAGATACCGGCTATCTGCCAACCTCCGGCGCGTACGTTGAAGGGGGTTATGAAGTGGACGTGGCGCACATGTTTTACGGCGGATTTAGACCGCTCTGCGGCAGCCTCGAGGTCCTGGCCGAGGAGGCAAAGAGCCTGATCCGCTCGCTGAATCAGCCTCGTTGCAAAAAACCGGCTACTGCGAAGCTGTGAAAAGCACCGGTTGTTGTCACCCCAGAGGGATCAAGTGCATCCCGTCCGTCTTTGATCTGATGAACCTGCCAGTCGCTCCCGTAATACCGCATATACAGGGGAGCGGCATTAATCAGGAATCATGAACGGCTGCCAACGATCCATGAACCGGTTCACCTTGCTTTGCGCTGTAAGGTCCCAGAGCGAAGTGGGGACCTTTCTCAGAGCCAGTACTGACGTAATCCAACTCTGGCTCCACCCGGTTTCAACGCACCAAGCGCCCCAACCGGCATCGGCGTTGCTGGCCCAATAGCCCCAAAGCCCGAAATCAAACGCGCGGAACCAAGCCCCATCAAGCTCCGGGTGTTCAGCCGAACGCACCTGGGCGCGGCAAAGAAATGCCGCCAAACGATCAGCCGCCTGGGAGTAGTAAAGATCGCCGGTCGCAGCAGCCGCTTCATGGAGGCCCAACAACGCGAAGTTGCAGGCATATAGCATGTCAGAAACAGGGTCGCCGTTGCCCTGCAACAGGGGCGCCTCATATAGTCCATATTCCTCGTTGGAAGCCGGAGGGCGTGTTGCGCCCATGTTCAATGCGCCGAGTCTTTCGGCGATCGCGCCGCTCGCATCCTGGTAGAGCAGCAGGTCCTCGGTTACTTTCCGGAGCCATGCGCGATGCTCGGCAGTATCTTCCACGCGAATAAGCCAGGCCAACGCGAGAAGCATCCGGGCGCGTTCCTGTTGAATCCCATTCGCCCATTTCCAATTGCCCGGGTAGTTCTGCATCGTCATGGTGATGGCGGTCTTGGCGCGATCTCTGAACAGCGGATACCCCGTTTTGTCGTAAGCCCAGAGGTAACAAGCCCAAAGGTAGCTCTCGAAGTGCGGCGCGTAGCTAATGAAGCTTCTGCGAAAATAATATTCCCATCCATTGGCCGTAAGCTCCTCCTGGTCGATGCGGTCGCCGCGAAACCCGTAGATTCCTGAGGTGCGTAGGTTGGCCAGCAAACCGAGCAGCAGCTTTTCATCCCAACGGTCTTCGTTTAGTGCGGCGGCCGCGGCCATCGTCGCGAGCATCACGCGCGCGTTGTCGTCGCCGTAATTACCCTTGTACCAGGCGTAGGAACTGATGCCCCACGCCGATAAACCAAAGGATGCGTGATTGGTATCCGCGCGCTCCCCCTTGCATCCCGGGGAAACAAAATACCAGTAGTCCAGGAGACGCGCCGCCGTTGCGGAATCCTGAGTATTGCCGAGTGTATAACCTCCAAAGGCAAGAGCCATCGCAGATTCCGTCACGCAGTCTCCCCGGATGGCCACCGATTGCAGTTGGCTACCATCGGGCTGGATGCGAGAAAGGTATCCCTCGAGGATGCCGAGCGAGCCATCCCCAGAAGGAGAGTCGGGTGGCGGAGCGGGAAGCAGCCCGCTGCCCGCCGCAGCCTGGGAGATGGCGTTGGTTCGCGATGGATGAACGAGCAGCCTGGAACGGTTGAACCAGTTGATGCCGAGTTGCAAAGCTTGTCGTTCGGCGTCGGCGGGCAAGTTAGCCGTGCGGGCATATGCCGGAGCGACGGTCGGCTGCCAAGTCAGCTCAACCTCAGTTTCGGGAGAGACCCATGCGAGAATGGAGCGCCAAACGGATTGCCACGACGGCGCGGGCTCGTAGCGCGCTGTTGTTACCTGGCTGAGCTTCGTGCTGGCGACCAGGACGGATCCATTCTGCGGTCCGGGCGCGACTTCGAAGAGCAATGGATAAGTAGTCGGTGGCAATCCATAAACCGTATGATCATAGCCTGCCACACGCGCCAGCACCAGGTGAGGGCTCGGCGCGCTGAAGGGCAGAAACACGCAGCTGTGCGGTGATAGAATACGCCCGGCTTGCAATCCTGGAGCCAGGAAACCGGAGGGGGTCACCACGCCACGCTCCCAAAGCGCCGTCTGCACAGCGGGCACGGCAAAGCCGGGCAAGAACCCAGGGTATTCCACGTAGAGCCTAACTTGTTTTTGGCGCGCGGTTTGGAACAGTGCACCATCCAGCGACGTTTTTTGGCTGGGGTAATCGTTGGCAAGCACCATAACTCCGTCGCCAAAACTCGCAGCGGCCACTGCACCAGGCGCCGAGTCATACCGGGCTACATTTGCCCCGCTGGCCAGCAACATCTGATAAACGTCATTGTCCCGGCTGGCAGCAATGAACAAACGCCTGCCCAATGCCGGAGAGACCAGCCGATAAAATTGGTTCGATGCACCCTTCGGCACGCTGATAGCTACGGTGCGGTTTGTCGGATGTGCGGCAATGTCCTGCAAGCTTTGCCACCCGTCTCTCGGCGCAAGTTCGCCGGCTGTCTGGAGGGTGTAGGTGTGGTTGGAAGTCGCCTGGAAACTGAGCATGCAGGCATAGGGCAGGCCCACCGGATGCAGTTTCAATGCACTGGTAACGTCTAGCGGGTCTGTGCCGGCAAGGAACTCGTTGGAGTTGCTGCTACCGTCGGCATCGGCATCGTCCTGCGGACGCGAACGGTCCGCCAAAAGCCCCGTAGGGTGCCCAAAGTGCTGTACCATCCAATCGTCCGCGACCCTATCGCCGTCCGCATCTGCAAACACCGTCAGCCTGGCCGGGACAGAAGAGGTTGCGCTCTCGATGTTGCTAACCAGCACTGTGTAAACGCCGGCGTTGGCAAGGGTAACCGGGCCCAGAGCGAGCCGGTCGGCCGTTTGACTGCTCGGGCAATCGCGGATCAGTGAGTTGTCTTTGTACCATTGATAACGAACCGGCAAAGCGATGCCGGGATTGAGTGAAACCAGGAAATTGGCGGATTGCCCCGGAACGACGGTAAGATTTTGAGGCTGCCCTGCAATCGTGAGAGGCATGTGAACGAGAAGGGCAGCCCCTTCGCTGAAAACCTCACCTGTAGCGTCGCTAACCCGGACATTATACGTCCCTTGGCTTTCGGGGGCCACGTTTCCAAGAGAATACGCCAGGTTGGTAGCTCCGAAGATAGGTGAACCGTTCAGGAACCACTGGTAACGTAAGACGCCCAATCCGACGGCATATACGCTAAAAATCGCGTCGCCGCCGATCGAAACGGACTGCTCCTTCGGTTCCATCAGCACCAAGGGGCCACGCGAGAGATGCTCAAGGGCGGGATTAGCAGTTGCGGGGCTCGGCCGCAAGTAGCCGGTTCCAGTCACGCCCGCCTGCAGCAACAGTTCGGAGGCGAAGAGAAATTCAGGACTGTTCAGGCTCGAGTTCAGGGCCTGAATCGCCAGGCTGTTTGTGCCTGCATGCAGGAGGCCCATTTGTGTGCTGAGGTCCAGGTCTGCAGCATCCATGGCTTGAACCGGCAGCCGGTTTGTGAGCGCGGGAGTCCGCCAGCCCACATCCGCGGGGGCATTGACGCTGAGGACTCTGTGCCCGTTGAGCCATGCCGCAAAACCGTCATTGTAGTTAGCGCGTAGTTTGAGAGCGTTGAGCCCCCCGAGATTCGTGACCACCACGGGGTACCGCAGAAAGAGGTTCATGGCGCGATTAGCCATCGTGCTGCGTAGGTCAGTGGCGATACCGCCACCGTAGTTCGTCGTCACGACTGCAGACCAGTGATTACTAGCAAGTACGGCCAACCGTGCGGAGCCGCTCGCAAAATCTGGAGACGAGCTGAGATCATGGACAGCCAGCTCATCTATATCCCCATTAAAAAAGCTCCCTTCGACACGCGTGGCCCCGACAGCTAATCCACCGGCTCCAAACGGTAGCGGTGCGCTGAAGCTGTTGCTCAGTGAAAGACTCAACCGTCCATCCAGGTAGATCTGATGAACGTTGGCGAGACCGTCGCCGGCGGCGCTGCCCAGAACTGCAAAGACCACATGGTGCCAGTTCGTGTCGTCCACGATCACGCCACTCGCGCCGCTGCGCCCCATACTGCCATAGATCTCCAGCCGTCCGGAGTTATATCCGTAAAGCAGCCCCGGACGGTTTGGGCTGCCTCCCTCCGATTGCCCTTCCAGCAGGTACGAAACCTGGCTGTTGGTCGAGCAGCGAAGCCAGCATTCCACGGCCCAGGGTGGCTGCAGTTCGGCGGTTGCAGCAAGGTTGGCCGCCAGAAACCGTGTGCCCGCTTTACCGTCCAGCCGGGCCGCGTTTCCCAAGCCAGGCTTTACCTGTGCCACCCGGGTCGCAGTTGCCTGGGGCCAGAGCCAGTCCATGGAATTCGTCGGGTTCACCCAATTAATCACCGCGCCTGAACCCTCGTCAAAGTTCCAGTAGTAGCGAGGTCTTTCGGCAAGAATCAGATTGGAGTAACTCCCGAAGGACCCTGCTATATCGAACCCGATAGGCGTAGGACCTGCTGGCCATTGCGCGGCATTGAATTGCTCATTGGTCCATCCGGGCGGAGCACCGGCTACCGGTACAAAGTAGCTAACGCTTGCTCCGTTGGTGACCAGGGGCTGTGACTCTGTAACATACAGGAAGCTCCCGTAACTCAGATCAGGAGCCTGAGGAGGATAGCTGACCCATTCGGATGCAATAGAACCGCTGGGGTGCCGCAACCCGAGGTAGCCCCCGCTGGAAGACAACCGAAAATTCGTGTGTAGTTCCTGCCCTGAGATGGCTCGGTTCTCACCGGAGGCAAACACGACAATGCACTGCCCTGGCGCAAGCTCCATCCCCGGGAAAACCCATTTCGCCGGTGAATTCGTGTTGTCCGTGAGGGTCCATCCCAGCAGGTTGGTGCTATTGAGGCTTAGGTTCCGTATCTCTACCCATGGCGAGTACGCACCATCCTGGTCCGCCAGGGTCGTCTGGTTCACCGCCATGAACTCGGTGATCACCGGGCCATCGGCACCTGCTGGGTCCACGCTTGCGGCCAGGAACAGAACGACCCCCAGTGTGAAGGCGAGACCTCTTTGGTCTCGGCGCAGAACCCGGCAATCAGGTGTGGTCATATCTCAGCAGAGCCTCTCCATTAGGGCCTTGGCTACCGCCGCAGCACGGGTGTGAACGTTCAGCTTTTCGTAAATGCTTCGCTCGTGGTGAACGATCGTATGGTAGCTGATGGAGAGCCGTTCTCCTATTTCCTTCTTGATTAGCCCCTGGGTCATCAGGCGCAGAACATCGATTTCCCTGCTGGTAAGTTGGTATGGATTCGCGGGGCCGGATGCCTGCGGTCCACTGGAGTGCCGTACGGCTTCCATCACTGAGAGTGATATCCAACCCCCCATTTCGTCCGCATCCTCCCAATGGCTGATAAGGTAGACTAGCATTCCTGGCCGAATGTCCTTGATCTGCGCCAGCAAACGCTGAGCCCTTTTGTCGGGTTTGCGGCATAGGAGGATGAGATCGGGCTCCGCCCCGTTATCCAACAGTTCTATGGCGGAATTGAAGCTGAGACGCTCTACGAAGGGGGAGAGCTTGCTAGTCAAGGAGGCTGTGGGACTGTGGGATGGATCGCCATAATCCGAGTCCAGCACTAACCATACGTGATTGGATTCTGGGGACGGCTCTGGCATGCGTTCGCAGCGTGCTAAAACAAAGGCAATTTCATCCGGTTGCCCGTGCTGTCCGTCGATGCAGAGGGCACGTATGAATAGCTCCGATCGGTTGCCCCTGAAATGGCATGTTCATGCGATGTTTTTGGAAGTAAATGATGATAAACTAATGAGAAAATTACACACCACTGGGTTTAAAAACGCAACAACTTAAATATGAAAAAACTCCTCTTCACGATTGTTGTTCCTTTGCTCGCCTCGATGGCATATCCATCTACTTCTCGGGCACAAACCGCGTATAGCCAAGTCGTCTCTAATGACGCACCGGTTGTTTACTGGAACTTTGACGAGCCATCCGGAAATGCGGTGCAGGTTATGCCCGTCGTCCTATCGCCCACCATAAATGACCTGGTCCCATTCGGGACAGCCACACGGGTCAGCCACAGCACAATAGGATCGGGGCTGAATCTTGGAAGTGCAGCCAGCTTTTTAGTTGGCGACTACTTTATGGTGCAGGCCCTGGCCACTTCCACCGGGGCCGTGGAGGGACCTTGGGCGATTGAATTCTGGATGCGCGTTGAAGGAAGTCAGGAGTTTCAACGCAACAATTACCTTCTTAGTTTTGGCGGTGGTGGTGGCAACGCCCCCGCAGTGCTGTATGATTACATCGGCAGCGCCCAACCTCGCGGCGGTCTGGATCTTTATAGCCCTGTAGGACGTTCCGGAGCAGGTCCCGTGATCATGGATCTGAATTGGCACCATGTAGTGATTGCCTTCTACGGCAACGGCTCCGCGGGAGTTGCGGATCGGTTGGATGTTTACCTGGACGGGGTACTAGCCGGAGCAAATATTCGTAATACTTTTTCCTCGGCTCTAAACCTGACACGTTTTGTCGTCGGCACTTCCGCGCCACAATTCGCCGGATTGGATGGTTTTGAAGGAAATCTGGACGAAATCGCAATCTACGACATGACCGGCTTAACAGAGAGCCAGGTCACAGCCAAGGTCTCGCAAATGGCAGCCGGTCATTTCGCCCTGGCCAAAGGAAATCAGTCGTATACGGCAGGTGTTCTGGCCGATCAACCGCTCCTCTACTGGAACTTTAACGAGGAGGAGGGTAACGCGCGACAATTGGCTCCTTTTACCGGGGAAAGCCCGAGAAACGACTTGGTTCCCGCTGGCGGGGCCTCCCGAGTGGTTCACAGCGAAATTGGGAGTGGATTGGCCCTTGGATCATCCGCTCACTTCCCAGAAGGAGGCTTCTTTAGCATCGGACAGATCACTCTGACGAACAACATCATACCAGCGCCTTACCTGATTGAGTTTTGGATGCAACCGGAGGGGAACATGACGACCCACCCACGTAACGATTATCTAATCAATTTGGGCGGCAACAATAACCCAGCCGTCCTGTACGATTACGTTGGCGCAACTGGAACGAGCGGACTGGAACTTTATCGTAACGGTCGGACTGATTACGGACCGACGGTCACGAATTCAAACTGGCACCATGTCCTGTTCGCCGTTTATGGCGACGGAACTACAGGCGTTGCGGACCGAGTTGACGCCTACATAGATGGCGCCAATGTGGCCCAGGGCATTCAGGGCACCTTTGTCCGCTCGCCACTGGCGCTCACCAGTATGATTGTGGGATCATCTGGCCCGCAGTTCGCTGTCTTTGATGGCTTCGAAGGCAATATTGACGAGGTAGCATTCTATGACCTGGGAGCACTAACGACGGAGGCGGAAGTAACTGCAAGGGCTGCTGACATAGCTGCACGTCACTATGCGGCACCACGGGTGGCATCGCTCAATATCAGCGTGAGTGGGAATACTGTCACAATTATCTGGGACGCAACAGCCGAAGGATTTCACCTCGAGGGGAGTCCTTCTTTGACCACTCCTTCGTGGGCGCCGGCTGGTGAACCCACGATTGCTGATGGGAAGGCAATGGTCACTTTAAATGCGGACGGTCAGGCCAGGTTTTTCCGCCTGGCGCGCTAACAGTAACTTAAGGTTGGAACTCCTTCACGGGAGTTCCAACCTGTTGATTCAGTGCCGAATGAAAAACAGAGTGCTATGCGTCCGAGTTCGAAACCCTCGCGGTTTCACACTCATTGAATTGCTGGTAGTCATTGCGATCATCGCAATCCTGGCAGCCATGCTGCTTCCCGCCCTAAGCAAGGCCAAGGTTAGAGCACAGCGAATTCAATGCCTTAACAATCTGCGGCAACTCGGCCTGGGCTGGGCGATGTACGCCCACGACAACTCGGACAAATTAGTGCCCAACAACGGCGACTTAACGGACGAGTTCAACACTTGGGTAAAAGGATTCATGGGTCCAACTGGGACGCCTGACAACACGAATACGGTTCATCTCGAGAAGAGCATGTTGGCGCAATACGTAAAAGGCCCGAAGGTCTGGCATTGTCCGGGAGATAGAAGTGACAAGGTGCGCAGCGTCTCGATGAACAACTGGCTCAACTCGCTTTACCCTTCCATCGGCGACAAGCTGACCGACTTCAGAATGAACAAGAAGATGTCGGATCTGACAGATCCCGCCCCTGTGAATACGTGGGTTCTGATTGACGAACGCTTTGACACCATTAACGATGGCTACTTCGAGGTGATGATGTCCAAGGAAGTCCTCGTTGATTTTCCAGCGAGCTATCACGACATGTCAGGGTGCCTCAACTTTGCCGACGGACACTCCGAAAGCAGAAGGTGGGTGGATCCCCGGACACGCCCCGCAAATGCCGTTTTACGAAGTGGCTCCTCAAGAAATCCTGACCTGAAGTGGTTACAGAGCCATACCACAGGACGAGTGCACTAGACCATTGCACCTCGGGTCAATTATACCAACAGCTCGTAAAGCGGCGGCAAACCCCGCCATACAGTAGAATCATGCATAACGAAGACTTCCGCCCAAATACGGCTTCCTTCGAAGCCTGGCGCCCCCTCTGTTTTTGGGGCGTTAGTTTCCTGTTCCTCCTGACGGCACAGCTCACACAGGCACAGGATTCCACCTTCACGTTTGCTTGCGCCGCTGAAAATGACCTGTTTCGTGCGTTGAAAGCGGCCGGAGTCAAAGTAGAGCAACACTCCACTCCTGAGGCTGCCGTCTCTGCCGCGCATCCCGGTTCCAGCGTGCTGCTCCTGGCCGACGAATACCCGCGGAAGACGCTGAGCCTCTCCTCGAATCTCTTCGAGCAAGCCCGCCAGCGCAACCTTCGGCTTTACGTGGAATTTCCGGCGCACGTACCGGGTGTAGAGATTGGCCCCGTCCGAAGCACCCCGTGGGAAAGGATTGTAATAAACAGCGATAAACTTGGCCCTGAGCTGCCCGAGGGGCGCTTGCTAACGGCTCATGATTGCAAGGTCCTGCCCGTCTCCGTGAATAATCCCCTCGTCGTTGTCGGCCGCGTTGCCGGCTACAACCACGCGGTGTACGGAGTTCCCACTAACGCGCAGCCTGTTCTCTTTTCAATCGACAACGGAAGGATGCTCGTGGCCACCACGAAACTTAGCGGTTTTGTCACCGGTCGTTACGCCCCCGGACGGGAATGGCGCGCTTTATGGACCTACATCCTTGACGCATTAGGAGCTGATCAGTCCATTACTCCTCAGTGGGAGCCCCGGGTCTTGTCCATGTACGGACCCACGGAACGGCTCCCCGCAAAAGCCGAACGTCAAGCTTTGAGTCTCTCCGCTCAATGGCACTTCGACTCGGGGTTAATTGTATCTTCAGAGCGCGCACCAATGCTCAACAATTTGCTCAAAACCGGGGCGCAGCTTCCAGAAGACTCTCCAGCCCTCAGCTCCAGCGGCGACGGTAGACATGGAATTCTGGAAGGATTCTTCTCAAACATCCGACCCGATGGGAGGCACGCGCCGATCGTTGTGATTCGGGCCGATTGCCAGGCGGAGTCCGCGATGGTCTTGGCGATGGATTGGGTCCTCAACCGGTCCCCGCGCAGTCGCACGACCTCCTCGAACCTTCTGGACTTTCTCTATTTCAACTCGGACCTGTGCGGTGATGAGCGGGGCAACCCACGCCACCCATCTTACGGCCTCATCAGTTGGGGCAGCACCACACCGGCCTGGAAAGTCGCCAACTATGGCGATGACAACGCGCGTACGATGCTCGCGACGATGCTGGCCGCTTCCTGCCTGCGCACGGACCGTTGGGATGAACCATTGCTTCGCGCGCTCATAGCAAACCTTCGGACCACCGGTCAGCTCGGGTTTCGTGGCGATCGTATCGACATGCCTGCATTGGAGCAGCACGGTTGGAAGCATTTTGACCAGGCAAAGACCGTTAACTATTCGCCGCATTTTGAAGCCTATAGCTGGGCCTGTTTTCTCTGGGCGTATCGCCACACCGGCGAGAAGGAGTTCCTGGAGAAAACGAAAACAGGTATGCGCATGATGATGGAGGCGTTTCCGAACAAGTGGCGATGGAACGACAACATGGAACGGGCGCACATGATGCTCTGTCTCGCATGGCTCGTGAGGATCGAAGATACGGCCGAGCACCGCCGTTGGCTGCGGATCGTGGTGGACGATTACCTGGCCATTCAACACGCCAGCGGCGCTCTTCCGGAGCGTTTCCGAGTCGGCGCGGACACCGGGCATTTGAAAGTGCCTGAATCCAACGAGGCTTACGGCACCACCGAGACGCCTTTGCTGCAGGAAAATGGCGATCCGGTCAGCGACCAGCTCTATGTCAGCGGCTTCGCCTTGCTTGGCCTGCACGAAGCAGCCGCGGTGCTCAAGGATCCCAGGATTAAAGCCGCGGAAGACCTCCTCGCCGAGTTCCTCTGCCGGATTCAATCTAGATCAAAAGACCTCCCGGAAGTTCACGGGAACTGGTTCCGCGCTTTCGATTTTCTTCGGTGGGAAGCATGGGCCAGTTCTGGAGATATGGGCTGGGGCGCCTGGTCGATCGAGGCCGGCTGGGCGCAGGCATGGACGGCTGCGATGTTTGGACTGCGTCTCGAGAATACGACTCTTTGGGATCGCACGGCCAAGACAAGCATCGCAGAGCGCTTGTCTGAGGTGAAGAAGCAGATGCAGCAAAGCGAGGGGGGCCCATGGAGGGCTTCCTCGGGGCCCTAAATCTGCACGCAAACCGATGGCCAGTGTCGATCTAATCATAGTTCTGCTCTATCTGCTCCTCATGTTGGCAGTGGCTTTCGTGCACCGGAGGTTTGCTGACGCGAGCCTCGAAAACTTCTTTCTCGGGGGCCGGAAGGTCCCGGGCTGGATGAACGGGATCTCATACACGGCGGCCCTGGTGAGCCCTGACGCAGCCACGGCTTACGGTGGTCTGGCTGTGGCAACGGGCGCCTTTATCTGCTGGTGGTATTTGAGCCGGTTTGGTCTTGCGCTCTTCCTTGGCGGCGTGCTCTTCGCGATCGTCTGGAGACGCCTCAACCTGTTTACCTCTCTTGAGTTTTATGATTTAAGGTTCCCGGCCAAGTCTGCCTCCGCAATGCGGCTTTGGATCGGCATACGCACCTCGTTGATCGCGATGCCGGCATGGACCGGAATCACACTGCTGGCTTCATGCAAAATCATGGAACCTGCCCTGGGCCTGACGATGCTCCAAACCTTGCTCCTCCTGATCCCGGTTTCCTTCATTTACGTTTTTCTGTCCGGCTATAAGGGTGTGGTAATTTCCAACTTCGTCCAGATGCTGATCTTCTTCTCGGGGGCGGTAATGCTGGCCGGGTTTTCTCTGCGGTACTTCGGGGGACCCGACGCGCTGGCCGCCGCTCTCGACGGCAAATATGGCGCATCGAATCCTGAGATCTTATCCGTTGTGCCACCAATAGAGCATGCGATCTTTCCACTCGCTGCGGCATTGGCTTGGTTCTTTGGGCAGAGCATTGGCTACGGTGGAGACGCCGCGCCCATGGGCGGCGCCATGGAAGGCCAGCGTATCCTTTCGAGCCGGACCCCAAGGGAAGCAGTCGTCATGTATGTGGTCACCGCGGTCAGCATGTTCATTTTGCTTTTGCTCGTGACTCTTCCCTGTATCGGAGGCTTGCTCATCTGGCCCGAATTGCGCAGCCCGGAGGCTGATCGCGAACTCATTTACGGGCTGCTGATGAAGAAGATGCTGCCGGTCGGGGCCCTGGGACTCATGGTTGCGGCGATGCTGGCCGCCGCCATGTCAACCGTCGCGGACAACCTGAATTTCGGCAGCCAGGTGCTTATCAGCGACATCTACCGCCGCTGGATAGTCCGCAACGCCTCGGAGCGCCACTACCTTTGGGCTGGTAAGTTTGGCATGCTGATCATTCTGGGGCTTTCCCTGGCCGTGGTAATGAACGTCCGCATCATTGTTGATGTTGCTGTCTTTATGCTCCAGATCAGTGCGGCTGAACTACCTGCCAACTGGGCTCAATGGTGGTGGTGGCGGTTCAACGGGAAAGCGCGTTTGGCTGCCTCCTTTGGCGGCGCCGGGATTTTTTGCGCCGTGGTTCTCGGTCCCAAAGCACTTATCGCAGCAGGCATGCCGTGGGCAGAAAAGCTCCTGCTACCGTGGTGGTGGCAGACATTTCTCGTGATGGGTTTGACGACGCTCTTGTGGCTGTCGGTGGCGCTGCTCACAAAACCGGATCCCCATCGGCTATTGCACCACTTTTACAACCGCGCCCGCCCAATGGGATGGTGGGCCCCTTTTCGAAGTGACCGCGAATCGATCGGCCTTGTGCCCGGACTGCGCCCGATCCTGCGGGGGATTGCCATTTCCGGCATTGGCGCCGCCAGTGTTTCGCTTTTGATCCTCGCTTTTTCAAAGGCCTGGTTCGGATCGTGGCTGGCAGCAGGCCTCTTGTTGGCGGGAGCTGCCCCCCTGAGCGTAGTGTTTTTTAAAATGTCCAGGCTATACCTGGATTTGCTTGAACAAGCACCTGTGTCACAAAATCGGGCTGGTGACTTCAACAGCCTCCGGCAAAACTAATAAATTTATGAAAAAAAATAGCAAAAACCTGGAACATGTTCTATATCTCGGAGACTGGGTCTTTCACGTTGGGCCGGTCTTCATTGAAACGCCTTTTGGCACGGAAACAAAAGACGCGGACTTGCACTTTTATGGATCCCGCCTTGTAGAGTCGATCGAGTCAAAATTCGACGTGACCTGCATGGCCAACTGGGAATTGTATCGCTTGCAGCCGTTTCGGCTGGAGGAAATATTGAAGCGATCAGCCGCAGCGATCATCAGCGATGTCGAGGCCAAGTGTTTCCATTTATACCCGAGCTTTTTTGATCGTTCCCGCCGCGAGGGCAGGGTCGTGACCTACCCGGATCGCCTGGTGGCAACGCGGGAATGGGTAAAGGGCGGAGGAGGCCTGATGATGCTGGGAGGCTGGTTATCCTTCAGTGGTGTGCAAGGTCGGGGCGGTTGGGCCCGAAGCCAGATGGCCGAAGCATTGCCAGTCTCATGTCTGCACACGGAGGACCTCGTCGAGTCGTCCGCTGGATTTACCGCGGAGGTCCTTAAGCCCCATCACCCAGTCGTAAAAGGTCTGCCATGGAACTCCTTTCCGCCGATTTTCGGTTATAATGAAGTGACCGCAAAGCCTGAGGGCGAGGTACTGGTGCGCGTTAAGGAAACGGGGCACCCACTCGTGGTTGTTGGGGAATACGGGAAAGGGAGAATTTTTGCTTACATGTCGGATCCCGCGCCACACTGGGGAATCAATTTCGAGCTGTGGGAAGGCTATTCGCGGTTTTGGCGGCAGGCTCTCGGCTGGGTTAAAAAACGCAACGTGAAAAGTTAAGGTGGCAAGCATGCCGAAGGTTGGCATACCAGAGAACCCTTCAACCGGTCCTTTCAGAGCTGGAGTGGCTGCGGCCGATATAACGCCACCGAACGAAGTGGGCTTGTTAATGTCCTCTGCGAGGGGACTCTGGGCACCGTTTGAATCGGTGCGCAAGCCCTTGCAGGCCCGCGTCCTGGCCCTGGAAAGCCCCGGTCGGAAAGCAGTGGTTGTGAGCCTTGACCTCTTGGGGCTCAACGGTCGAGCTTTGGGGGGCTGGAAGCATTTCAAAAAATGTATAACGCAGGGGAACGCAAACTTGCGCGCGAGGGATGTCGTACTTACCTGCACACATACGCATACCAGTCCGGAGACCCTGGCTCTCACCACCCTTTACCGCACGCATCCATTTCAGGATTGGGTCGAAATGATCCAGGCCCGAATTGCGCGAGCAATCGCTCAAGCAATCGAGGCAGCAAACCCCTGCAATGTGGATTTGATCTCTACTGAGCTGCGCGGTTTCTCCTTACAGCGTCGCATTCCTACCCCATCCGGCATCCGGATGTCCGACGGCCTGCAACCGATTCGACCAGAATGGATGGACCGGGAACCGATCGACCACAGGGTGCGTGCGCTCGTGTTCAGGGGAGAAGGTGGCTCCCCGCTGGCGACGCTGGGCCACGCAGCTTGCCACCCGGTGCATGAAATGTGCATCCCCCAGGTTTCACCGGATTTCCCGGGAGAATTCTGCCTGGCGATGTCCTCGTCTCACAAGTTCGGCTTCTCGATGTATTTGAACGGACCCTCTGGTGACGTGAACCCACCGACAGTTTGTGGTGGCGCCGAGGCAGCCCTCCGCCACGGGCGTGCTCTGGCACGGGTTGTCGCAGCCGCCGCTGCCCAGCGGCTTGAAATCCCTGCAACGACCTTCCAGCTACGCCGCAAATCCATCTCCCTCCCCATACGATCGCTCAAGGCCGGAGGAGTTGGCAGGACGTGCATAGCTCACCTCGCCGCAATACAAATTGGCCCCATAGGCCTTCTGTTCCTGCCAGGCGAGATTTTTGTGGAAACCGGGCACAAAATCGAAAGTCAATCTCCCTTCACGACCACCCTGGTAACGAGTTTGTCCGAGTCCACGATTGGATATGTGCCAACGGCTCGCGCGTTTCGTGAGGGCGGATACGAAATAGGCCCCGGCAAATGGTCGTTTCTGCAACCCGAAGCCGAGCCTCGGCTGGTACAGGCAGCGGTAGGACTCTTACAGCAGCTCTGGTCCCCATAGCAGGTGCTGCCCGGGGGCCGATATTCAAGGGATCGTGATGAGAAGAGGCCTCCCGTGATGAAACGTGGTGGAGCGGTTAAGCGGTCGAGTATGGGAATCCCCCATCGTTGACCACTCCCTCTGCTATCTGGTCTTGATGGATCCAAAAAAAGCCGAGGGTAGAGCGACCGCAGGCAGGCCTAGTCTTCCTGCAGCATGCCCGCGATTTGCGAATACACCAAAGCCGGGCAGGACCCAAAAGCCAAGCCCATAAATAAAAAACTCGAAGTCTTTTTCAAGACGGCACAAAAGAGCGCGGGATATAACGCTGATTGCTGGCGGCCAGCTCCTGGTCAGCGAGCGAATCGGGGCTCGAATCCGCGGGCTAGCCTACGAGGCGGACAAGGCGAACGCAGCAGTAGGCCAGGACAGCACAAACGGGGATGGTGAGGATCCATGCCCACAGCATGCGCTCCACGACGGTCCATTTAATGGCATTGAAGCGGCGGGCGGCGCCGACGCCCATGATGGCTGCGGAGATGTTGTGAGTGGTGGAAACCGGTATGCCGAGGTGTGTTGCAGCAAAGATGACGGCGGCGGAACCCGTTTCAGCAGCGAAGCCGTTGATCGGGTGAAGCTTTACCATTTTATGGCCTAAAGTCTTAATGATGCGCCATCCGCCGGCGGCAGTGCCCGCAGCCATCGTCAGGGCGCAAACGACCTTGATCCAAACCGCAATCTCGAGGTCTGTGCCCGGCACCGGAGTCGGCGTATGGAGAAAGTTCAGCCAGGAGGGCAGATTCTCGAGTTGGCCGGCTTTTGTCGCGCCGAGAAGGGAAAGGGCGATAATACCCATCGTTTTTTGGGCGTCGTTTGTGCCGTGCATGAAGCCCATGGTACCGGCGCTGAAGATCTGGGCCACGCCAAAGAAGCGGTTAATGGACGTGAGGCGGGCTCTCTGAAGGACAACATAAAGGAAAGCCATGACGATGAAACCAAGCAGCAGGCCCGCGAGCGGCGAGGTGATCATGGGGATGATGACTTTCCAGAGGAGGCCCTTGCCCAGCCACCAATGTTCGGCGCTGGGTTGCGTCCAGATGATGACATTCCAATTGTCGCCCGCTGCGGCGAGAGCAGCGCCGCACAAGCCGCCCACGAGGGCATGGCTGGAACTGGAGGGGAGACCAAACCACCAGGTGATGAGGTCCCAAACAATCGCTCCCATGAGGGCGCATATCATGATGTCGGACGTGAGAGAGACCATGTGAGAATCCACCAACCCGGAGGAAATGGTCTTGGCGACCGCTGTGCCCCAGAGAGCGCCCAGAAGGTTGGTGATGGCAGCCATGACGACTGCTTGGCGCGGGGTGAGCACCTTGGTGGCGACGACGGTTGCAATCGAGTTGGCAGTGTCGTGAAAGCCGTTAATATACTCGAAAATCAGTGCAACCAGGATGACGGTCAGCAGAAGGGTCATGTGCCGTGGCTTGTGGGCTAAGAGTTTTTCAACGCGACGTGCGCGATGACTTTCCCGGCGTCGCGGCACCGATCTATAATCTTTTCGAGCAGCTCAAATAGATCCTTGAGGAGCATGGCCCGCAGGGGGTCGTATTTTCCGCTGAACAGTTCCTTGTAGAGCACTACCATTTGTTTATCCGCCTCGGTCTCCAGGAACTGCAGTTTCCCATTCAAATCCTTAATCTTGTTTAGATCCATGCTCTGGCGCAGGCATTTGACCAACTCGGGCACAATATCCGTGGCCCGTTCCAACAGGCTGATCTGAACGGAGAAGTCGATATTGTTAACGTGATGCGGGGCCACCAGGATGCGCTCCCTGAACTTCTCAACCGTCTTTGGAATCTTGTAGAGCGCACTGGAGAGTTCTTCGACGTCCTCCCGTTCCAGGGCTGTAATGAATGAGGAGTAAACAGCCGTGCTGATCTGTTCGGTGATAGCCTTGTCCCTTTGACGGGCGTATGCGGATTCGTCCGGGGCGACCGGGTTTTTCAAATCCTTGCTCAGAGTCACGAGCGCCTTGACGCTAGCCCTGGCCTCCTCGGCACTGGCTTCCAGCAATTCGAAGAGTTTGTCCTCTTTCCCTAACAGTTTCTGCAACGAAAACATGCGATTAATTCTCACATTGCGGACTTCGAAGCACGAAAAAAATTGAGGGGGGCGCTCCCGGTTTCCATCAAGACCGGGGAGCTTAAACGGATGGTCGGACGCAGATGTCTGGCGAAGGCAGGTTTTCGGGCCTCTACCATGCGGCTTCAAAGGAAGTTCTACGGATGTGGCACAGTGCTAGTTGCTTGCGGCTGGCAGTTTCGGTTGGATTCTGCCGGAAAACTCGAGCACCTGGCCATCTGCCAGCAGGCGCTTGCGCAGTTCGGTGTAAGGCACGTCCTGGACAGGAATGGAGCGGTCGATGGCCATGCTGGCGGCCGTGACAGCCGACTGGGCGAGGATCATGAAGACCGGTTCCATCCGAATGGAGCCGAAGGCGATGTGCGAGGCGGATACACAAACGGGCACCATGAGGTTTTCGCACTGCTCCCGTTTTGGAACGAGTGAACCAAAGGCGATTTCGTAGGGGCCCCGGGTGGCGACTCCAATATCGCCTTCATTCTGAACGTAGCCTTCCGGGGTGATGTAGCGCTGCACGTTGTGTGAATCGATGGTGTAGGAACCCATGCCGACCGATTCCGGGGTGGGTCGCTTCTTCAACAATTCGTTTTCGGTCATGACGAATTTGCCGATCATTCGCCGGGATTCGCGGACATAAATCTGGTGCGGCCAACCGCCGTTGTCTTTGAACTCGTCCTGTGCCAGGCCCCAGCGGCGCATCGCTTTTTGGACATCGTCCGGCACGCGCGGGTCGTTGGCGATGAAATAGAGCCATCCTTTTTGATAAGTCTCGTGTTCGCGCAGAATCTCGCGGCGCCGCTCGTAAGTGGCTTCGGGGTAGTCGTAGTTCATGCCGATATTATCGGTGCTGAACGGGCCATGGTTATTGGAATCGGTCTTGCGGTTCGGGATAGGATCGAACTTATCAAACGTCTCGCGCCAGCCCGCGTTGAAGATCCGCACAAGCAGTTCGTATTGCCTAGGGTCGTAGCCTTCCGGTTTGGGCCAGGAAATCCGGTTGTCAGGATGGTCCGTGGCGCAGAATCGGTAGCAGTAGGCTTGCACCCGCTTGTCGCCCTGGCCGTAGTTGCCCGGTGGTTCGGTGCTGATGCGGGGGAGAACGCCGCTGGTGGGATCGCCCGGGACGATATACGGGCTGATCTTTTCCTTTACCGCTCCGAAATGGTGCCGGTGATGCAACACGCCCGTCTGCACGCCGTTCCACCTCTCATCGTAAACAGACTGTGCCTCGCGTCCGACGTGATACTCGACACCAGCGGCGGCCATCAGGTCGCCCTCGTAGGTGGCGTCAATGAAGACCTTCCCGGCGTAGGTTTTTCCGCTCAACATCCTGATGGACGTGATGCGTCCGTTCTTCATTTTTACTCCCTTCGCGCGGTCCAGCCATTCGTCGCGGTCCACGCGCAGGCTGTTGTCGCGCACGAAGTTCTCGAACACCTGTTCGGCGGCATGCGGTTCGAAGATCCACATGGTGCGATTCTCGCCGTCAATTGCGGGTGTGCCCTGTCCCATGTTGCCGTACTGCTCTTTCTTCTGCCAGCGCCATGCCTTCGGGCGATTGTAGTGCTGCCAGATGCGGTGGTAGAACTCGCGTGAGAGGCCTCCGATGACCGATTTATCACCGGTATCCGTGAAACCAAGGCCGCCGCTCGAGAGGCCGCCCAGGTGTTGGTCGGGGCAGACGATGACGACAGACTTTCCCAGGCGCTTGGCCTGCACAGCGGCGATGATTCCCGCGCTGGTGCCTCCGTAAATCACAATATCGGCCGTCGTGGTGGCGGCAGGTGAGAGGGTGCGTGTGCAGAGGAGAGATGCGATGAGGATGGCTGCTTGTTTCATAAACTGTTTTTTAACGGTGTGTTACCGGATGGCATCACCAGCACCTTGTCCACGCGATGGCGATCCATGTCGAGCACCTCGAAAATGTAGCCCTGCGCTTCGAAAGTCTCGCCTTCCCGCGGCACACGGCCTAACGTCTTGACGACGAAACCCGCGAGCGTCTGGTATTCGGTGTAGGCATCGCCGCCGAATTTGAAGCCCGGCAACGCCCTTTCGACGGCCTCCAGGTCAATCATTGCGTCAATCAGCCATGAACCGTCATCGCGCTTCCTGGCCTCGGGTTTAGACCGTTCGCCCTGTGATGGAAATTCGCCCACGACGGCTTCCATGACATCGTTGAGCGTGACGAGGCCGACGAGGCTGCCGAATTCGTCGGCCACGAGCGCAATGTGCTTTCCGGTTTGTTTAAATGTTTCGACCAGTTGCAACACCGTCTGCGATTCGGGCACGATGAGCGGAGGAACCATCAGATCCCGGAGATTCACTCCCACGCCGGCGGCGAGATTGGCGTAAATCGCCTTCACCGACACGACGCCGACCGTGTGGTCGCGATTTCCCTCATAAACAGGAAAGTGTGAGTGACCGCTCACGACGATCTTGTGCCAGATCTGTTCGTGAGGGTCATTCTGATTCAGCCAGATGACCTTTGGCCGCGGTGTCATGATTTCGCGCACCGGCAACTGGTCGAGTTGCAGCGCGCTGTGAACGATGTGGCTTTCCACTCTGTTGAATGCGCCAGCCCGCAGTCCTTCCTGCATCATCACGCGCACTTCCTCTTCCGAGACCGTGACTTCCTTTCCGGGCTTAAAACCGAGCACGCGCAAAAAGGCTTCTGTGGAAGCGCTCAAAACACTGACGAGTGGGCCGGCGACTCTCGCAAGCCAGTGCATCGGCCGCGCGATCAGCATCGCAACGCCTTCCGGGTTGCTCAGGCCAAACCGCTTGGGCACGAGTTCCCCGATTACAAGCGAGAAGTAGGTGATCACTGCGACCACAATGCCGAAGGCGATCTTGTCCGCATATGGCGCCAGCAAGGAGGACTGGCCAATTGGCACGGCCAGTTTGGCCGCCAGTGTCGCGCCGCCAAATGCTCCCGCGAAGACGCCGACCAACGTAATGCCGATTTGCACCGTCGAGAGAAAACGGTTCGGCGACTCCGCCAGTTCCAGCGCGATTCTCGCCTTGGCGCTGCCCTGGTCCGCCATACGGCGCAGGCGCGTCTTCCTGGCCGAGACAACGGCGATTTCCGCCATCGCGAACACGCCGTTGACGACGAGTAGCAGGATGATGATGACGATCTCGAAAGCGACCTGGTTCATGAATTGGTTTTCCTTCAGCGCATCCTCTCAACGATAAAGCACCGCAGGTGCAGCAGGCGAGAAGTCGAACACGTCTCGAGCCAGCAGCTGCGGAGAGTCAGGTTTCCCGCCATTCTCTTGAGTTTTGTGTCGTTGTGTTGTTTCACAAGGGATCCCAACCACCCGCACCGAATAGCAGAGCATTTGGCGCTGGAAAGCTTCGTTCTCACACATCACCCTGTCGTTTCCGGTGCAATAGTGTGTCAAATTTGTCATGCAACCAGCCCGCAGCTTCCGCCCCGCCCCAAAACAGCACAGCGAAGAATGCCAGCGTAACGACAAACATCATCGCGCCTGCGATGGCGGCATGACCATCCTCTTCCAGCGTGGCTGACGCGAGCAAAAGCACAGTGAATGCGGGCAGCCCGTTGCTGAATGGAATTGGCAGGGGCAGAAGCAGCAATACTCCGCACGTGAAAATCATCGCGCCGATGCCGTGGCGGACGGGCCGCCAGCGGAGCACTTCGGCCCGCCTGGGGCGGAGGAACACTTCCAGCCAACGGACAAGCCGGCGCGTGGCTGTCAGAACTCGCGGGAGGAACTTTGCGGGCAAGGTGGTGTCCAGCAACCGCGCAGGCAGCCAGGGTTTCTGCCCCAGGGCGAGTCGCAGACCGATGATCGCAATCACCAGCCCGAAAGGCGCTGAGAAACCCGGGAGCGGAATGGGGGTGCAAAATGGGAAGGAGAGCAGGACCAACAGCACCGTGTAACCACGACTTTGCATGACCTCCAGCACATCGCGCAAAGGCACGGGACGCTCGGCAAATGCGTCAATAAGCTGTTCCAATACTGAGGAAAAGCGTGGGGGCTGGTCTGCACTCAGCACACCAGCGGCAACGAACTTCGAATGGGTGCCTTTTCCGGGTTCCACTGAGTCAAGAATAGACTGACCCTGGAACAAGCGCCATCCTGAGAAACAGGAAAACGGATCGTTGAACACCACTTTCAACTCACCTGCAATTTCCGGTGGCTCTGTTCACGCGAATGTTTCGTTAAAGCCCCATGGTTGTTTCCCGGCAAAGCCTGTGGCTCCAAACGCGTCCCGGCCTTGTGCATAGCCGAGGCGGCCACTATCCGGCAAATCATCTAATTGCTGCCGATTTGGTAGAAAGCGCGGCCCTCCGTCGGTGCGGTATCCTCAAAGATCACAAGACCGCCGTTGCCTTTGCGGGTTGAGATCAGGGACCAGGGGGAGGTCAAGGAAGGACTCTTGAGAAACAGGTAGCTGGATCTTGCGAAAGTGGGGCTGAGAAGGGAGAAGGAACCGGGTTTGACCTCGGGGCCGAACGGTTGGGGGGCGATGATAGCGTCCTCCTTCTGCAAGGCCATGCTGTGCTGGCCCCCGGCGGCGATACACACAAAGTTCGTCACCACGCCCGGGTAGTTGGTCTGTCCGTAAGAATTATCTCCCCAGCAGAAAAGGCGGCCATCGTCCGCAAGAGCCATGCTATAGGCGCGGCCGGCGCTGACAAAAGCGATGGGTGGCAGGTTCGTTGGCACGTTCGTCTGGCCTGCCGAATTGTCACCCCATGCGCGGACGGTTCCGTTCGAAAGAACCGCCAGGTTGTGCCAGTAACCGGCTGCAATCCGTGTCACGTTAGAGAGTCCGGCGGGCACAGTGGCCTGCCCCGAATAGAGGCCCGATCCATTCGTGTTGCTGCCCCAGGCGAAAACGTTGCCATGCGCATCGAGGGCCAGCGAGTGAGCGGCGCCGGCGGCAATCGCCACGGGATTCCCCAGATCGGCCGGAACATTGGTCTGGCCAAACGAGGAATTGCCCCACGCCAGCACTCGACCGTCACGCTCGATTGCGAGGCTGTGAAGTCCTCCAGCCGCCACTGCAATCGCCGGGCCGAGGCCAGCCGGCAGGCGGCACTGACCGAATATGTCTGCGCCCCACGCGAATACTTTCCCGTGCGTGTCGATCGCGAGGCAATGGTCGCCACCGGCGGCAATGCCGACCAGATTTGACGCGGATTGCGGCACATTCGCCTGGCCATAGTAGTTCGCGCCCCAAGCCAGCGCGCGACGGTCCGAGCGCAACACAAGGTTGTGCCTGTCCCCGGCGGCAATCGCCAGGAGATTCGTGAGGGAGGGACTGGTCTGCAACTGACCCGCGCTGTTGTCGCCGCGGGCAATGATTCTAGATGGGGAGGCAAGCACCGTGAGGATGGCATTTGAACTGAAGGTTTCGCCATCCACGTTTGAAACGCGCACGGAGTAGGCGCCCGCGTCGGAGCGTTGCGCCCAGGAGATGGTGTAATTGGGGGAAGTGGCTCCCGGAATATTGGTTGAGTTGAGGCGCCACTGGTAAGCCAGGGGTGTCTTGATGCTGGTGGCTGTCACCGAGAAGGAGACCGGATCCCATTCCCTGACGACGCGCGAGGCGGGCTGAGCTTCGATGACCGGGGTGAATTTATCCGATGCGAATACACCGATGTGATTCCCGTTGACACGCTGCACGCCACCGCTGGGCCGGTTGATGAGCACCGCCGTGCCATTGGTGAGCCGGGCCATGGCGGATGAGCCGCCACCGTCCAGGTTCAAGCCATCCCATGCGCCGAACCGCAGAAGCCAATCGCCGGTTTCCACAAGAGTTGCGCCATCGCTCCAGCCGGGCTGACGCCCGTCAATGACCAGCATGTACAAGTAGCGTTTATCCTGAGTGATTCCCAAAGCGGTGCGCGGATTCGGGCCGCAAAAACTGGTTGTGCAGGTGATGGAGACGGTGTTGATGCCGCCCTGCACGACGAGGTGCGAGCCGGCAACGGCGGCCCACCATGCTGCAGGCTGTCCGGGTGCGGTGCTGGTGAAACTGACCGTGTTGCTGCGGCTGATCAGCGCCATAGGGCGTCCGCTCTCGGCGGGAGAAACAACGGTACCTTCTGAAATGGCCAGGCCAGAGAGATCTCGCGGCTCATTGGCGATCGTGCTGACCGGCGAGAAGAAATTCGCGTTCACCCCCACTGCCACGGCGTAGGTGGAAACAAAGGTGGTGGTTGTTTGTCCAAATGTTTCTTTCTCCGCAGCCCCGTTGCCTGGTGTGGTAAAGAATTCCACGTCGGGATCCTTCAGGTCAATCCGCAGAGCAAAAACTTTCTGGAGCCGGACTTCTGCCGAATCCGCGCGTCCCTGGGTATGATCGACTCCTCTAAACAGGGGTTTCCACGGATCAATCGTAATCGTCGCGAAGAGCTGCCAGGACCATGTCAGCAGCAGCGTCGAGAGCATTGTTGAGCGCAGAAACCGCACAATTCAGTTTGACAACATGGCCCCACGAATAGCAAGCCGCGCCTTCGGTTTCAGAACGGGAAAGCTCGTTGCTTCGGAGGCCATGTCGGACCACTGCGGGGAGATCTTTGTGCCAAGCCCTGTCAAAGTGGTCTCAAAGCTATTTCCGGGGCGCGATAGGAGACCAAAAAGAGCCGGGCGGATACTACTTCAGTCTGACTCGCAGTCTGCGATAGCCCTGGTCGTCCAAATCCGGTTGGATGGGTGCGGCATCCCGGAAGGTGATAGTTGCCAGGGTGAAGTTGCTGTTCAGTTGGATTCCCGTGATTGCCGGGGCGGGCTCCTCCGACCATGGCTGTAGAGAATCTGCGCTGTCCACGAGGTAAGCGATGTCCTGTGGAGGAGGGTCGGGTCGGGTGAAAGAAAACAAGAAAAACCCTTCGCTATCGAGCCCTGCCGAGAGCAGCGGTTGGGAGCGCCATTGATGCGGGTCCAGGCCCAGAGCGTATTTCACAATGTTGGGCACACCGTCGCCTGAGGGGTTGGCAGGGTCTCCGGAGATTAAGGGATTTGCGGCATTGGTCCCAAAGTGCAGCAATCGCCACTTATTGATTGGAGTATCGCGAATCTCAATGACGGCATTTGTGAGCGGGCCTGTTTTGAACGTGCTCTCGGGGACGATGTCCACGATCACCGTTCTATCGCCTAGCGGCAGGTTGTTGGTTCGAGGTCGAACCGTGATGTTAGTGAAGTGGACGCCTGCCGGCAGCGTGATGTGATTGGTGATGCCGTCAAAATCGAGACCATTGGTTGCCGTGCCTGTTAGACTGAGCCTGATGTCAAGGGGGGCATCTGCGATGCCGGAGCGGCTCAGGCTGAAGCTTCCAGAATGCGGACCGAACCTCGAGGCGCGCGCATCTGTTGCCCACAAATTTACCACAGGAACATAATTCACGGGACGAAATCGGACGGCATCGGCGATCACGTAGCCGGTTGTGCCGCTGTTGTGGATGCGGACTTTAGCATCTGCGCCCGCATTGAAATTGGTGGTCAGAAGGGTGACCCATTCGCCTCCCTGCCGCGTTTGGTCCACCCGCACTGTGAACGTGCCTGCCGGGTGAACAACCTCGATGGGGGCATTCGTCGCGCGATTCGAGTAGGAGCACCACCTTGTGGACACCTCGTAAAGGGAGGCGTTCGGAAGGCTGGGGATGAAAGAGACGCTGGATGCGCCCTTGTTCAGATTTCGGTCGTGCAGGTAATTTGCGCCGTAGTAGCCCGGGGTGGAGGCGCTAGCCAGCCAATCCCCGGTGATGAGCACCCGGCCTGTGTCAGTATTGTCAACGATTACCTCGTCATCCGTGTGGTTAGGGATCGGGTCGGGGCCGAGATCCTGTCCGTCTGCGAGGAGTTGAGCCTGCAGGTGCGCGGGGTCCACGTCCTGGACCGCAACGTTGGAATCAATGGCCAGGGCGGCAGCGGTGGCCGCGGATTGCGAGAGGATCATGAAAACCGGTTCCATTCGTATCGAGCAAAAGGCGACATGCGACGCGGAGAGGGACCAGGGGACAAGCAGGTTTGAGCAGTGGGACCGTTTTGGAACGATGGCGCGGTAAGAAATGGGATAGGGTTTGGGAGGCACTCCACCTCCGCCCGGCAGCTTGACCACGGTGCCGTCGATGACGAGCCTGCCGCAGGAGTGCTGGTCAGACGTGTATGCGGCCAGGCCGATGGACTCCGGGGCGACTGCCTGGCTCATGATGTGGGCCTGGGTCATGACGAAATCGGAGACCATACGGCGAGCCTCGCGCACGTAGAGTTGGTGGGGCCAGCCGCCGTTGTCCACGAACTCGTCTTTTGCGTAACCGTAGGCCTGCATTTGTGCCCGCACGTCCGGAGGGACGCGGAGGTCGTTGCCGACAAAATGAAACAGGCCGTTGATGTAGTTTTGATGGGCCATCTCGATTTGCTTGCGTTGCTTCCAGGTGGCTTCAACGTAAGCGGCACTTTCCCCGACGAAATCGGTGGAGATCTGACCGCCGTTGTTGACGTCGGTTTTTTGATTAGGCATTTGGGCGATGCTCATGAAAGTGGTGAGTGTGACTGGAGTGCCGGCGGCAGTCATTGCTTGAACGTAGCGGCCCAGTAACGCGAATTGAGCCGGGTTATAGTTCGGCGGGGCGGTTATAGCGATGCGGTTCGTGGCGTTGGTAGTCAGGCACATTCGGTAGTTGAACGCCTGCAAGCGCTGGTCCGCTTCGCCGATGGTCCCCAACACTCCCGGCTGGATGAGAGGTAACAGGCCGCTGGCAGGATTTCCCGGCACGACGTAGGGGTCCACGGCCAAACCCGGGAAGTTGTTGGCCGCCGGCCTGATACCGTTGGAACTCTCGCCATACTGTGCGACCGCTTCACGGCCGACGGTGTATCCCACTCCGGCCTTCGCCATCAAATCGCCTTCGTAGGTTGAATCAATGAAAACGCGGGCACGGAAAAGGGTTCCGTTGTTCATCGTAATGGCGACGATGTTTGAACCCTCTTTCTGAACCGCCTGGAGATACTGGTTTGTGTAAACAGCCACACCCGCCTCCTGGATCATCTCGTTGAACACCGTTTCGGCCACGCGCGGTTCGAACGCAAAAACCGCCGAAGCCGAACCGTACTTGGCGCCGACTCGCCTGTAAAACTCGCGTGCGGTTCCCTGGATGTAGCCGTTTCCCGGGCGGCCGATGTCGGTGGCGCCGAGGCCGCCGGAAGTCATGCCGCCCAAATGATTATTGACGGCGATAAGCGCTGCCGTTTT
>CAYNZC010000061.1:0-27176 GCA_964401575.1 uncultured Verrucomicrobiota bacterium | reverse complement strand
TTCACGCGCACCAGGGTTTCGGGACCTCTCCCCAACAAAAATAAAAAGCGCGCAGGCCGACCTGCGCGATGAAGTCTGATCGGATTTGAATTAGTTGCGGCGTCGGGCGATAAGCAAACCTGCCAGGCCGAAGCCGAGCAAGACTGCCGTAGCAGGCTCTGGAACCACCACGACCCCGGGAGAGCCTACATCTGCCATCACGTAGGGCTCAACGGTTGTGCTGGGGCTGAAAGCGCCGTCAATGCCGGAGGCTGACAGTGCCCAGTTAGCTCCGATATCATTGTCCAGAGAAATGTTTTTCAGATAAATGCTCTTGCCATTGCTCCCGGCGGGCCAGCCTTCGAAGGCGTTCTTGTAATGAGCAGCATCAATCACAGTTCCGGTGGAGTCCTTCAGGTCCAGAAGTTCGTTACTGGCAGTGTTCACTGTATTCGCCATGGTGCCTCTGCCTGTAATGCCGAACACTTTAATCCCTGATCCCCATGCCTGGTTAAACTCGGTCGGGTTGGTGGCAATAATGGCAACCTCTCCCGGAAGGAGAATAGAACCGGCGCCGAGGGGATCCCAGTTGCTGGCGTCCTCGTCATCCAAATACCAACCGCTGACATCCACAGAAGAAGCACCACTGTTGTATATTTCAACCCATTCACCAATGGGGCCTTCGGAGGAGCCGTCCGTGGTGCTGGCGGGATTATACATGATCTCGGTGATAAAGACGTTGGCTTGCACGTTCAATGCGCCGAGTGACACCACAGCGGCTGCCAGGAATAGACAAAGCTTTTTCATAAATGTCTTAAATAGTTCAATGAAGGACTGAGAAAAAGAATAGCCTAAAATGCCATGTCCAGTCAAGAACGATTTTGACGGTTTTGATCATTTTTCGCTCTCAAAAAACCGGGGTAGTGGCAGTTCCCTGCCTCGTTTTGGAGGGTTTCATGACTTCGAGATCCTCAGCAGTGGGTCCGCCGCCGAATTGTTTCCAGAAAAGCGCCTTAAAGGGGTTGATTGCAGGTCCGACAGCGTTCTCGTTCACCAGGAATGGTTGAGTATCCAGCCACCACTTTTCATAAGCAGCTCTCATATCACACACGGTGCCGGGATGATTTGTGATCACGTTTCTGCTTTCGCCGGGATCGTTGAATATGTCGAACAGTTGGCTGTTGTTCACCAGTGCGAACCTGCTGTTCCGGATGGCACAGCCTGAGAATCTGGCCTCGGCTGTCTTGCCACGCGGCCAGCGACCCACGTGTGTGATCAGGAAGCGGTCATCCCAGCCCGAGGCGGTTGAGCCTTCCAGGAGCGGGAGCAGGCTGCGTCCCTCGAGTTGTCGGCGAACTGCACGGTTCAGATCCGCCCCGGAGATCTCGACCAGCGTTGGAAACAGATCGATGTGTGCTGTGAGCGTCGGAATGTCCCTCCCGCCGGCAAAGCTGTCCGGCCATCGGATGAAGCAGGGGACGCGGGTTCCCCCGCGGTAGGGAGTGCCCTTTGTCCCGCGCATTCCGGCGTTGAAGATTTTGACGCCTGCGGTGCCACCATTATCCGATCCAAGAAAAAGCACCACTGTGTTTCGTTCGATGTTCCAGGAGGCGAGCTGGCGGACCAGTCGGCCGAAATTGACATCAAGGGTCTCAATCATGCCGTAAAACCGGGCTGCATTCTGAGGCACCTTGCCCGCATAGTGCTTGAAATTCTCCTCGGGGCAATCGAGCGGGGTGTGGGCGACATTGGGGGTAATGTAAGCGAAGAAGGGTTTTTTCTCCTTGCGGGCGGAGTCCATCCAGCGGATCGCCTGTGCGAAGAAAAGATCCGTGCAATAGCCTGTGGTTAACTCGAAAGTGCCGTTATGCAGAAGCGCCGGGTTCGTGTAAGAGTTGCCCGGCGCGTCACCGCAAGAGCCGGGATATGTCTGGCCGATGCCGCCTCCGCCGTGGATATAAACCTCGTCGAACCCCCGCTTGTCTGGTTGGTAGGCGGGTTCATCGCCCAGGTGCCACTTGCCGAAGATGCCGGTGACGTAGCCCGCCTCTTTGAGGACCTGAGCCAGCGTTACCGTTTTGAGAGAAAGCCGCTCCCTTTCCAGAATGGTGTGAGAGACGCCATTCCTGAACTCGTGGCGGCCGCTCAGGAGAGCTGCGCGGGTGGGGGCGCATGTGGGGCTGACGTGGAACTCAGTGAGGCGGACGCTCTCTTTCCAGAATGCGTCCACGGCGGGGGTTTGGATGATTGGGTTGCCAAGGCAGGAGTAGTCGCCGTAGCCGATGTCATCGGGCATGACGAGAATGATATTGGGTTTCGCGGCTGAGCCCGATTGAGCGGCGAGGCCATTAGCCCCAAGCGCAGCGAGCAAGCAAAGGGCGATCCGTGGAGCACTCATACGCAAGACATACAACCTGCGCGTTGATCCCTCAAGCCAGGAACAGAAAATCCTCGCTTCACGCGGCCCAAGGGATCAGATTGTAGCAACACACACATGAGCCTCAATATCGCAGTTACCGAGCAAGAGTTTCATAAGGCCGAAAAGGTGTTCCGGACTGCCGCAAGCCATGGGTTCTGTTGCGTGCCTGCTCCTGCCCGGGAGGAAGCCCTTGCGAAGTTTGTTCAGGAAAAGGCCATACGTCACGTGATCCTCGGAGTGGAGCGATATTCCGGCCCGCTGTACGAGGCGTTGTCTTGCGGCGCTGTGGTGGCGAGGTTTGGCGTGGGTCATGATGGTGTGGATAAAGGAAAGGCCACGGAGCGGAAACTGTTGTGCACCAACACACCCGGCTCGCTGGACGCCTCTGTTGCGGAGCATACCATCAACTTGATGCTGGCCACGGCGAGACACACCGTGGCGCTGGCTGGGGCTGTTCGGGAAGGGAGATGGTCCCCGCAGATTGGTTCGGAGCTCGATGGCAAAACCCTTGTCATCGTTGGTTGCGGTGCAATCGGGCGGCGGGTTGCAGAGACCGCCGGCCTGGGTTTCCGAATGCGTGTTGTGGGGTTGCGACGTCCGGGTGCGGGGTCGAACGTCACACACGAGAATCGAGGGTTCGCCGCACTGAGCACGAGCTACGAGGAGGCGGTGGCGGGTGCGGATTATGTCAGCTTGCACATCCCGAGTGTTCCGGAGACGCGGCATTACCTGAACCGGGAACGGTTGGCACTGCTAACTGCGACATGTCAGGTGATTAACACCGGGCGAGGCGCCCTGATTGACGAGGGGGCGCTGTTTGATGCCGTTTCGGAGGGCAGGCTTGGAGGGGCGGCGTTGGACGTATTTGGTCGCGAGCCTTATTCGCCGGTAGTTCCGGACAAGGATTTGCGGCGATTGCCACAGATAATCATGACACCGCATGTGAGCAGCAGCACGCGCGAGGCATGCGAACGGGTGGCGCGCCAATGCCTTGCCAACATACAATCGGCAGAAAGAGGGGCGTATTTAGAGATGAACCTTCTGAATTCCGAAGTGGTGGAAAGGTTATGAAAAACAAATTGCGCGCGGCATTGCTGGAGCGCCGGGTCACTCTTGGCGCCTGGGTCCAGATCGGGCATGCGGCGAGCGCGGAAGTGCTGGCCGGGGCAGGTTTTGACTGGGTCTGCGTGGATCTTGAGCACGGCGCGACCGACCTGGAGACTACGACGGGGATATTCCGGGCGCTGAGCGGATACGACTGTGTGCCGGTGGCACGGCTCCCGTACAACGATCCTGTCTGGATACACCGCCTTCTGGATGCGGGTGCTTGCGGGCTAATTATTCCGATGGTGAACGACGCGGAGCAGGCGGCTGCGGCGGTTCGCGAATCCAAGTATCCGCCACTGGGCTGCCGCGGTTTTGGTTACTCGCGCGCGAATGCGCATGGGGCGGATTTCGACGCTTACATTGCCACCGCGAACGAGGAAATCGCCATGGTGATGCAGATCGAGCACATGGATGCGATCCGAAACATAGACCCCATTTTGGAGGTGCCCGGTGTGGACGGTGTGTTTATTGGGCCGCTGGATTTGAGCGGCTCGATGGGCATTACGGGGCAGCTTGGGCATCCTGACATGGTGTCGGCACTGGGAAAATATCGAAACGCATGTTCTGCACACAAAAAATCTGCGGGCATGCACGTGGTGCGGCCCACAGTGGAGGCTATCCGGAGCGCGCTTGAGGACGGGTACACCATGCTGGCTCTCGGGTTGGACACGGTTTTTATTGAGGACGGCGCGCGCGTGGCGCTAAAAGCCGCCGGGAGGTGATATTCCTGGGTCTCCCTGGGGGTCACTGATTGGCAGTGCCGCTGAAGGCTCCCGGCTGGCAGGAATGGCACGGAAGCTCATTTTAAGAAGGATGAAGCGGATGAAAGTTGAGCAAGCTGTCGAAATTCAACAGCAGAAACCCTTGAGGTGGCACCAGGGTTTGAAGCCTTATCATTGGTGGGTCTTTATTATTGGGGCGCTGGCGTGGCTTTTTGACTGCGCAGACCAACGGATCTTCATGCTGGCGCGATCACCGGCGTTGTCCGAGCTGCTGTCGATGCCACAAACACATCCAAGAGTCGTCGATCTCGCGACCTGGTCCACAGCGGCCACGATGGCGGGTTGGGCCATAGGCGGTCTTATCTTTGGCGTAATGGGCGACCGGTGGGGCAGGGTAAAGACGCTGGCGACGTCCATCCTCATTTACTCGCTTTTCACCGGTCTTTGCGGATTGGCCACGACATGGTGGGATTTTTGCCTTTATCGGCTGCTCATGGGCAGTGGCATTGGCGGGGCGTTTGCGGCGGCGGCGACCCTGATTGCGGAGACCATGCCCGAGCACTCCAGATCGTTCGCGCTGGGACTTTTTTCGGCCATTTCGGTATTCGGGAATATGTCCGGATCGGTTCTGTCGCGATGGCTGTTCCTGCCGGAGCAGACTTACACGATTGAATGGCTGGGGGTCACAACGTCCGGGTGGCGGCTCCTGTTTTTCGTGGGCGCCTTGCCTGCGTTGCTGACGGCGTTTGTGATACCGACCGTTCGGGAATCTGAGCGTTGGAAGGCGGCGCGGGATATGGCGCGCCGGAAGCTCTCGCGTGATCTCGGTGATATGAAAAGCATGGTTACCCATCCCAGGTGGCGTCTGCACACGCTCGTTGCGGTGGGGTTGGCTACGGCGGGAATCGTGGGCGTTTGGGGCGTGGGTTTCTTTTCGCCGGAACTTATCAGCACAGCCCTGACCCCGGCGAATCTAAAGGGACAGTCCTTACCGGCGGAAGTGGCGCAGCACATAGGGCGTGTGAAAGCGGTTGCGACGATCCTGCAGGACATCGGCGGGTTCCTTGGAATCATGACCTTTACCGTGCTCGCGAACCGGGTGAACCGGAGAACCATGTTTGCGTGGGTGTTTGCGGGAGGTTTCATTTCGATTGCGCTGGCTTTTACCACGCTATCCACGGAATGGCAGGCCTACGTGCTGCTACCGATTGTGGGTTTTTTTACTATCGGCGTGATGGGGGGATTTGTGATTTATTTTCCTGAGATATTCCCTACGAGACTGCGATCGACGGGCACGGCGGTTGGCTACAACGTGGCAAGGCTCTCGGCAGCCGTGGTAATGGTGCTGGGCAACCCTATTCGACAGTTCTTCCATGATATTGGAGTGTGGGACCCGTTTCGATTGGGAGCGGTCACGTTGGCGGGCATTTATTTCCTGGGGCACTTTGTTCTGTTGTATGCCCCCGAAACCAGGGGCAAACCGCTGATGGAGGAGGAGGATGCTTCCAGGCGGGACGCCGGCGAGACAACAGCGGGTTAGGTCACTTAAGCGCTTTTGAAAGAGAAAAGCGGCCGCGGAGGTGCTCGCTTCACTTTGAATGCCATGCTGCAAGCGTGGGAGCATCCGCAATTGTTTTTGCCGTGGGCTGAGCGGGATTCCAGTCCACTTCGGCGAACCTGAGCTTGCCATTGATGACACCGGCAATCAGGGAGCGATCTCCATCGTTGCGGACAACTTCCGTGCATGTGCCTTCGCTCCAGAACTCCCATAGTTTATTTGTGTCGAAAGAGTCCACACGATGACTGGCTGCCGCCCAGGTTGCGCGGCCCTTGCCACGAATTGCGGCGTGGAATACCAGGAACCAGCGTCCGTTGCGAAAGGAGAGGTTCGGAGATTCGAAGCTTGCTTGGGGGTGTCCTCCGTTGAGGTGCGGTTCGTAACCGCTTGCGGGGCCCATGATGATGGGGCCGTGATCTTTCCATTGCCGAAAATCTGTCGTGCTGGCAAGGGCGATGCAAGTGGCTCCTTCTCTTGTGTTGGCGGTGTAAGGCATGTAAATCCTGCCCCTATTGCGTACGAGGTCCGGGTCTCTGCAACTGCAGATGTCGTCATGGCGCCAATAAGCCCAGGCCGCGTTCTTGCAGGGCGAGATCGGGTTGCAGTTCCAGCGGCGCCATTCGAAAAGGTCCTTGCTGGAAGCCAGTCCGATATTCTGGGACAAATGCCTGTTCAACCCGGTGTAGGCCATGATGAAGTCGTCCCCTTGAGAAATGATCACAGGCGCCCACACGTGTGCCTCCTCCCATGTGCCTGGCCGGACGAGTAGCACCGGGTCGTGAACTTCCCAATTGAAGAAGTTGGTGGTGGAGGCATGTCCGAAAAAATTCTCGTGTCCCGGGTAAAAGGGCGTGCCTTCCTGCAAGCGTCGTTCAATGTAAAAGAAATGGTCTCGCCCGTTGTGGCGGGCGACGGCGAAATCGGCGATTTGTCCTCCGACGGGGCGGAATCCGGACTTGATGATGTCGGTGTCGGGGAACTGGTAACGCTGAAAACGCATCTGTTTTAACTTCCTCTCAAAGTCGATGATGGTGGAGTCGCCTAAGGAAGTGGCGGCTATCGCTTTTGAGTGAAGCGCGCCTGGAGCAAGACGTTCGGCATAGGATTGCATTCCCCAGGTCATTACTTCCCAAACCATGAGCCTGGAGATTTCAGGATCGCCTTTGGCGAGCAGCAAGTCCCCTACATAACGCAGTTCCGCATCGGCTGGCGCGAAAGCATGCCTGAACTGCGGCACCTGCCTCGCGAAGGCATGCATCACGCAAGGCAATCCGGCCATATCCACGTTCCTTTCAGTATAATCGGGAACGTCGGCTCCCCTCGTCTTTTGGTTCTTAGCCATCCAGTCGAGAGCTGACTTGAACTGGCGGACGATGCTCCCGTAGGTTGGCGCAGTGGCGGAAAAATGTTTCAGGGCTGCCGCGTAAAACTCGAAGCAGTAATAAATGATGCCGGAGGGGCGTTGCTCAAATGTGATAGGCTTCACCTCGCGGAAGTCGGTCTTTGCCAGCCATTCGCAGGCTCTTTTTGCTGCATGGAGGTACTTGTCCTCCCCCGTTTCCTCATAGAGCAGGAAGAGGAACGTCCCGAAAGTTGCGGTGGAGCACCACCACTCACCCGAATGCTGCGGCCACAGTCCGTTGGCGATGCCTCCCTCCGGGCCGACATAGTTTTCCAGCACAAGGTGCGCGAAGGCTTTGGCTGATCTGAGGAAACGTTCCCGCTCCTGGCCTTTGCAGCGGCTGGCTGTGGCAAGCACGCCCATGGCGATCGAGCCGCTGTCCGCCACATTCCACTGACCTTCGGCCTGCCCGGGTGCGCGGGAGTGATTCATGTAGTAGGCGCCTGCTGGAATCATTGACTTCTGAAACTTCACGATGCGCTCCGACCAGCGGCGGCTGGCGTCGAGGTATTCACGTTTGCCGGTCATGTCGTAAGCCACCCCGAGGGCGCGGACCGCATGCGCATCCTCAAAAAAAGGCATATGATGCGTTTCGGGATCCGCGTTTGTGCGGCTGAGAAACGGCGTGATCTCCTTGTTGAGCTCTGCTGCGGCAAGATCACAAAACTTGAGGAAATCAGCTCTGAACGCGTGTGTGTCTGCCTGCTCGCCTGGGCATGCGCACACCATCGAGAAGATTAGCGTCGTGGTGGCTCTGGCGTATATGATCATCGCTTTGTGGGGTTGCGGGTTGATTCAGGGATTTTGTGCGTGCGCAGCATGTTTTCGAGAACCTTGCCCGTGGGCGGCACGAACTCGGGTGGCAGCGGATTCCTGCTCGAAAGAGACTGGGTATCGCCAAACCGGGCGCACAAGTCTTGAAGACGATGCAGCATCGAGTTGATGCGTTTTGCCTGCCGCGGATCGCCGGAGAGATCGTTCAACTCATCGGGGTCGCGATCCAGGTTGAACAACTGGCTTCGGTTTATCTGCGGGTAGCGTATCAGCTTCCATTCTTCATCGCGAATTGCGCGCTGGACGTGCCGATAGGCCAGAAAAAGCGCCTCGCGGTGCTTGTCAGACTTGCCCTTCAGAACCGGGGCGAAGCTTGAGCCGTCGAGGCCTTTGGGACCCTGGCCGCCTACCAAGTCGCAGATCGTGGGATAAACATCGAGCAGGTAAACCAGGGCCTCGGATTGTCCGTGCTTGATTCCAGGTCCGGCAAAGATGAGGGGCACCTTCATGCTTGCGTCGTAGAGGTTCTGCTTGCCCATGAGGCCGTGGCTCCCGATGGCCAGGCCCTGGTCGGCTGAGAACACGACGAGTGTGTTGTCATACAGACCCTGATTGCGCACTGCGGCGAGTAGCCTGCCGATATGGTGATCCAGGCCGGAGATGACGGCATAATATTCGTGCAAGTGACGGCAAATGTCCTCTTCAGTGCGCGGCCATGGCGCGAGTAACTCGTCGCGGATGGTCATCTCACCGTTGTCAAAAAGATGCACGGGGCGGAAGTTTTTCGGTGGCCGGATTTCCTCGCGCTTGTACATCTCCATGTATTTCGTGGCTGCTACGCGAGGGTCGTGAGGGTTTGCGAACGCGAGGTACATGAAGAACGGACGGTCTTTCTTGCGTGTGCTGATAAAGCTGATTGCCTCGTCCACGATCGAGCGTCCCGGTTCGCCGTCCGCGCGGTCCTCCAGATCATTTTTGAGGTATTTGTTGATCTCGAATGTTGCCTGGATCGCCATGGCGGAATTGCCCTTTTTGCCGTGGTGATAGGTTTCATAACCCCGGGCCTGCATTGAAAGCGGGAAATTGGGTGGATTGCCCGGCGCCATTGGGCCGCTCCAGCGAAAATAGCTCCTGCCGCTCAGAAGCATGTTGCGGCTGGGGGTGCAGACGGCGCCCACATTGGCGCCGAGGCAGTAGGCATTGCGGAAGGCGAGGCCGCGCTTTACCAGCGAGTCGAGAGTCGGGGTCTTGACGGTGCGGTTGCCGAGCGCGGAGATCGCGTCGGCACGAAAATCATCCGCGAACACGAACAAAACATTCGGCAATTTCTGCTCCGCGGCTTGAGAGGCAATCGTGATGGAGATGCAGGCTAAAGGCAGGAGGACGGCCAAACACCTGTTCATAAACGGTGTAAAGGATTTCATGTTGCCGCCAATACATTGACGACAATAGAGTCCCAGGTCAATGTTGACTGGCTGTGGACTGCGCCTTCGGTGGGCGTGGTGTGGGAGCACGCTGCAAAACGCACAACAACAGGGAATTACACTGCGATGAATTCGTCCGGGGCATCACGCTAAAAGATTTGGCCGGGCGTATTCGCATCTTGCCGGGTTCGGCCTATATTGCATATGGCTTGATCCAGCAAAGCAGTAGCGATGTGGCGATCGAGAACGGATCCTTATGAGAAGAATTTCAGTATTGCTCGTGGATGACCACACGGTTGTGCGCCAGGGTCTCCGGATGCTCCTCAACTCCGAGGACGACATTGAAGTTGTCGGGGAGGCTGAAAACGGGCGGCAAGCGGTGCTGTTTGCGCGCAAGACTCCTCCCGATGTGGTTTTGATGGATGTGGCGATGCCGATGCTCAACGGGCTTGAGGCCACCCGGCAGATTGTCAAGCAACTGCCAAGGACAAAGGTGCTGGTGCTCACCTCTTACGGCGACGACGACCTCGTGAAGCAGCTTATGGGGGCTGGTGCGTCGGGCTACTTGATCAAACAAACTGCCGCCAACGACCTGCTCCATGCCATTCGCGAAGTGCAGAGCGGCAACACCTACTTTAGCCCGTCGATTGGCAAGCGTCTGCAAGAGCAGTGCGGAGGGGTTAACCCCGGATCATCCAGCCGACGCACGGGTGAACTGACTTCGCGCGAGGTTGAGGTGCTCCAGTTAATTGCGGAAGGATTCTCGAACAAGCAGATTGCCGCCGAGTTATGCATCAGCATCAAGACCGTCGAAAAGCATCGTCAACAGGTGATGAACAAGCTGAGCATACACGATGTTGCGGGCCTGACGCGCTATGCGATTGCCAAGGGCATGGTTGAGCGGACTGTGCCAAGCCCTGTTTAGGTGAGGGCCGGTCCGTAATTTTTGCACTGTTATCTGTAATAATCCCGCTTTGCAGAAACGACCCGGGTTGAAATAATTTCGCCATGCGCTTCCATGCGCCTCAAAGCAATTCCGAGCCAATCAGCAACAGTGCTGGTATCACGGATTTTGGCATTCGGGGGGCAAGGGCTCGGCGTTTTCTGCAACAGACGGTCCAGGTCGTCTGCATCGTCGCCCTGGCGCTGGTTTGTTACCGCTTCATCAGCAACTTCGTGGTGCAGTCCGTGCGCGTGGTCGGGTCCAGCATGGTGCCCACGCTTCAAGACTCTGAGAGTTACATCCTGAACAAGTGGGTTTATCGTGTCCGGAGCCCTCGCGCGGCTGAGGTCGTCGTGCTTCAGGATCCCTGGGATGGCGGGTATTCGGTGAAGAGAATCGTGGCAGTTGGCGGTGATACGGTCTATATCAAGAATGGTGTTTTATACGTGAATGGGCACGAGATGCACGAGCAGTATCTGCCTCCGATGACGTTTACCTTTGCTGACCGGCGGGAGGCGCTCTTCAAGTGCGGTCAGGACGAGTTTTTTGTGTTGGGAGATAATCGGAACAACTCGGTGGACAGTCGCCGCTACGGGCCTGTGCCTCGAAGGAACATCCTCGGGTTGATTGTCAGGTAGGTGCTTCAGTTTCTGGAATCCCTGCAGAATAATGTTTTCCCGCTGCTTTTTCCGGTTATAATGTCCGGATGGAACAGATTCATGGTCACGAAGTGATGCAAATGATGATGCGGTCGGAAAAAGCCTACACCCGAGAGACGCTGAGCCGGGAGGTTGCAGAGAAATTTGGTTCTGACGCTCGTTTTTACACCTGTTCGGCGGACAACATGACTGCCGAAGAACTGATAAATTTCCTTGAGCAAAAAGGGAAGTTTGTTGGCGGTGCGGGCGGATTTCGCACGGATCCTGACAAAATGTGCAACCACTGAGGTCGCCATTCTTGGTCCAGCAGCTTAGTCATTGACTCGCAGGAGTATTGGTGCTGATATTTTGCGCCAATGAAAAACACTGCCAGACTCAGAGTTTTTAAGAATTCCCTATTTGTCACTTGCGCGACTGCCTGCCTGGCTCTGGCGGGGTGTGCAACCAGCAATCAGGAGCAAGCGTCGAGCGGTCCCTGGACACAGGATCGCGCAAACGCCTGGGCGCAGAAAACGCCATGGCTGGCGGGGTGCAATTACATTCCCAGCAGCGCCGTCAACCAGCTCGAAATGTGGCAGGCGGACACTTTTGATCCCGCAACAATAGATCGCGAGCTCGGGTGGGCTAAGGGTCTTGGTTTTAGCAGCATGCGGGTGTTTCTGCACGACCTCGCATGGAAGCAGGATCCGAAGGGCTTCCTTAAGCGGGTGGATCAGTTTCTGAGCATTGCGGACCGGCACGGTATCGGGATCATGTTTGTGCTGTTCGACGGAGTGTGGGATCCGTTCCCCAAGGCGGGCAAACAGCGGGCTCCAAGACCGCACGTACATAACTCCGGCTGGGTGCAGGGCCCCGGGGCTGAGATTCTGAGTGATCCAGCCAGACAAGATGCACTCAAACCATACGTTCAGGCTGTCATGGGCAGATTCAAGAACGACCGGCGTGTGCACGTGTGGGACCTTTTCAATGAACCCGATAATCCCGTTCCGCAATACGCAGACGTGGAACTGAAGAACAAGAAGGAAGTGGCTTTGCAGCTTCTCAGGAAGACCGTTCAGTGGGCGCGGGAAATAAATCCAACCCAGCCGATCACCTCAGGGGTGTGGATTGGGAACTGGGCCGATCCCGCAAAGTTAAGCGCCATGGAAAAGTTTCAGCTCGAGGAGTCGGACGTTATTTCGTTCCACTCTTACGGCCCGATCGAGGACATTAGCAAGTGTGTTGAGAATCTGCGCCGCTACAACCGTCCTCTTCTTTGCACCGAGTATATGGCGCGTCCACAGGGCAGCACCTTTGATCCCGTGCTTGGTTATCTCCGCAGTCAAAAAGTGGCGGCCTACAACTGGGGTTTTGTGGATGGCAGGTCACAGACGATTTATCCCTGGGATTCATGGCGTAAGCAATACACGGCTGAGCCGGTTCCCTGGTTTCACGATATCCTGAGAACTGACGGCACGCCGTATGATGGGAAGGAAGTGGATTACATCCGTTCTGTCACCGGGGCTGGTAGGTCCCGGTAATGCTTCCAGGCCGAGCCGTGGCCTGGCCGGGGGCGGATGTTCCTGTCGAAGGACTGCCCTCTAAAGCGTTGGCTGGTTCGTTTGAGCTGGCTGACTTGACGGCGTTTGCCCGCTGAGCACCGACATCCGCGTTTCAATAACGCTCCTGTCTGGATAGGAAGGGGCTTCCTTCAGGAGCATTCTATAGGCCTCCAGGGCTTTCTCCTTTTCGCCAAGATCGGTGAGTTTCTCGGCGATGACCATGCGGAGGCGAATCTTTTGCTGGGCTGAGGGTTGGAACTTCAGAGCGCTTTCGTAAGCGTGAATGGCCGAAGATGGCTTGCCCTGGGCGAGGTAAAGGTCGCCAAGTTTTTCCGAAAGCACTGCGCTGCGGGTTGTGGGCTTGAGCGCCTCGAGAAACAAGACCACTTCATCCATCGATTTGCCGACGGCCATGTTCAGGTTCACAAGCCGCAAATAGGACCAGTCCAGGAGAGGGCTGTTCTCGCGCAGCAACCGGTCATGCAGCGCTTCGGGATCGGGGCCGAAGGGGCGGTAAAGGGGGTCGCCCACAACTGTGGTTTGCCAGGAAAGCACGGGCTGAGCGGCCCAGGCGGCCTCGCCGAAGGTCATTCTGTAATAGATGAATCGGCTGGCAAAAACGGCTACGTCCGGCGTGCCGGCGAGGTAGGGTTCATGAACCGTGCCCATGGTAGCGGTGACACCTTTGATGAGGAACGGTCCCACCCAGGCCGTATTGGTCCGGATCATGTGTGCGCTGTGAGAATGGAGGTGGTACGCGAATGCGCCCGGCATGAATTCGACATCGGCTTGGGCGAACGGGCCGGTTGCATCCGGCGCGTACCAGCCGGCGTAGAAGGCAATCTGGCTCATTGGGAACCCGGCGGGGATCGTGCCTGGCGCCTCATCCAGATGCGTTTGAAAACCAAGTTGGCGGCACATTTCCGCAGCTCCCCTGATCCAGTCATCTCCCTGTTGCATTCCAGGTTCGGTCGGCTTGCGGATATCGAAATAGGCCCGGCCCCAGAGGCTGTTGGTCTCCGCTTCGATGGCTTTGTCCACGAGCTTGCGAGCGATCTCCGGCGTGGGTCCGTCCAAACGGCTTACCAGCAGAATGCCGTTCGTGGGATGGAGCCAGCCTGTGTTTGTGGCGGTGTAAACCGGGTTGCGCAGCGGACTGAAGAGCGGTGGACGTTCCTCAATCAGCGGGAGGACGGTCAACTCGCTGTCCACGGCGGCCTCGTCACGGCGGAGCTCAGGCCGAAGATTTTCCATGCCGGGCTCTTTGAGCGTGGGATCTGACTTGATGCGCAAAGGTACTCCATAACAAAGTACCGCGTAGCGAATTTTTGATTCATTGACCTTCCAGACCGTGCGCGATGGGGCGTTGGACATGGCGGGAAGAGTTTCGGAGCCGATCCGCCACAGTTTTCTGGAGGAGAGCTCCTTTGCAAGAGGGCGTTGCAACTCATCCCTGAACTCGGCCCGCGACATACCTTCCCCGGAGGAGAGGTCAAAACCGAGGACCTGGTTGTCGGGCACGCCGCGTGCCGAAGCGTAATGATCGGCAATTTCCTTGGATTCGCGAACTTTCTTGTTATAGACGACGACGACCTCTCGGCCTCGCGCGGTGACTGGGGATTGGGGCAGGGCATCGGCGCACGATGCTGTCCACCCTGACAAGAGTCCAAGGCTTAAAACGGCCAATAATCGTTTATTCATGATTTCTTCCACCAAGGCTATACATAACAGCCATCACCGCGCGAGCCGCTTTGGCGCACGCCGGGTCCGCTCAGACATCCGCTTCTGATTAGACCCTCAATCCCGGGTGTTTACTCGAACTTTCAAGCCATCCCATGCGAACGCCATGCCTTGCGGCAACTCCGCCTGTGCTTTGTCATGATCGTAGTAAAAGGTCAAGTGTGTGAAATACGTCTGTCGCGCCCCGATTCGCTTCGCGACGGAGAGCGCCTCGTTCAGGCTCATATGTGTCGGGTGTGGATGCGGCCGCAGCGCATCCAGCACAACGACATCCACACCTTGGATCCTATCTATAACCGCATCGGGCACCTCTTTGCAGTCGCTCATGTAGGCCAGCCTGTCTCCCGCTCGGTGCTGGAACAGAAAGCCAAGTGTTTCTGTGCGGCCATGCACGAGCGGCAGCGGGGTAATATCAAAGTCGCCGAGTTGGAATTGTCCGTCGATCAAGTGCGGCTCCGGGGCGAAATACCCGCGTGGCCACGGGCCGTTGTGGAATGCGTAATCGAAGATTCTTTCGAGCACCCTCATGGTCGCGCGACTTGCATAAATCGGCAGGCGTCCGCCCAGCACATCGCAAAACCGGCGGCAGTCGTCCATGCCCATGACGTGGTCGGCATGTCCGTGGGTTACGACGACGGCATCCACGCGTTTAACCCCTTCGCGCAGGCACTGGATTCGCATTTCGGGGGTTGTATCCACCAGAATCGCTATGCTTTCACTCTGAACCAGGATGGAGGATCGGGTTCTATGGTTTTTCGGATTCGCCAGGAACTCCGGGGGGTGATCCATAGCGATCACAGGCACTCCTTGCGAGGTGCCTGAGCCCAAAAACGTAAAGGAGAATGACATTTAGAGTACTTTAACCGTCTTGCCGCCGGTGTGGGCAGCACATTTTTCTTTGCTCAAACCTATCCCAGCCACCAAAATCAGCAAAAGTTTTCTTATGCTGACAACGTTGCGCATCCGAAACCTTGCTCTGGTGGCTGACCTCACAATAGAGTTTCAGCCTGGCTGCAATGTGATCACTGGTGAGACGGGTGCGGGCAAGAGCATTCTTATCGGGGCATTGAACCTTGTGCTGGGCGAGCGCGCGGACCGAACACTCATACGGAGCGGAACTGAAACCTGCTCGGTGGAAGCCGTGATGGATGTCTCCGGATTCCCGGCTCTGACCAGGCTGGCAAACCTGATCGAGAAGCACGGAATCGAGCCATGCGAGAACGACCAACTGTTGCTCAAACGCATCGTGTCGGCGTCCGGTACGAACCGCCAGTTTGTGAATGGATCGCCCGTGACGCTCCCGGTTCTTGGTTCCATTGGGGAGTGGCTCGTCGATATCCACGGTCCGCACGAGCACCAGTCGTTGCTGAATCCCGCCCGTCAGTTGGCGATTCTGGACGCTTTCGGGGGCCTCGAGAAAGAGCGCGGCGCATTTGCGGATCTCATGGAAAGAGCCAAAGCCTTGGAGGCCCAAAAGCGCGACCTGGTCATTGACGAGAGAAGTTACGCGCAACAGCTCGATCTGCTCCGTTTCCAAACAGACGAGATTTCGTCCGCAAATCTTAAACCGGGCGAGGAGGAACAGTTGGAAGCCGACCATAAGAGGGCAAGCAACGCGGCGCGGATTCGAGAACTGGCCCAGGCCGCGCTGGACGCGCTGAGCGAGAACGAGGTATCCGTGCTTTCGCAGGCGGGCGCGCTTGGGAAATGTCTGCACGAGTTGCAGAAGCTCGATCCATCGTGTGAGGGCTTTGTTGAGAGCTGCGCGCAGGCCGTAACCGGGCTCAAGGATCTTCATGGAGAGCTTTCGCGCTACGGGGAGAAGGTCGAAATGGACCCTGAGCAGCTAGCCGCACTTGAAGAGCGCTTGAACCTTGTGAGTTCCCTGAAGCGAAAATACGGCGCCAGTGTTGGGGAAGTGATCGCGTTTGGAGCTGAGGCTGCCCGCAAATTGGAGAATTTGGAGCAAAGAGAAACGCATCTTGCCTCGATCAACGCGGAACTTGCGGCGGTTCACAGAGAGCTTTGGCGAAAGGGCAAAGCGCTTTCGATCAACCGCGCGAAGGTGATTCCTGACCTGGCAGAGAAGGCGGGGAAGCAGCTTGAGGATCTTGGTTTCTCGCAAGCGCGACTGGATATCAAACTGACCACAGCCTTGATGCCTGCTTCCTCCAATGGCGAGCATGCCTTTAGTGCTTCCGGGCTGGATTCAGCCGAGTTTGTGTTTTCGCCGAATCCCGGGGAACCCGCCCGGCCTCTGCGGGCCATTGCGTCGTCCGGAGAGTTAGCCCGGGTAATGCTTGCGCTGAAGACCGTCCTTGCCGCGCAGGATGAGGTGCCGGTATTGATCTTTGACGAGGTGGACGCGAACGTCGGGGGACAGACCGCTCGAGCGATTGGCGCAAAAATGATGCAGATAGCTCGCCGCCGGCAGGTTGTCTGCATCACCCATTCGGCCCACGTGGCCGCTCCGGCTGCGGCGCATTTTGTCGTGAGCAAGCGTGTTCGTGACGGTCGCACGCTTACGGAGGTTGCGCGGATTGGCGGCAAAGACCGCGTATCCGAGTTGGCGCGGATGTTGGGCGGGCCTGTCGAGGCGGCGCAAAAACACGCTGAAGCCTTGCTGAAATCATGAATCTGTGAAACTGTTACCCAGTGGGTGGAAATCCCACAAAGGCTCTTCGGTGCCGTAGCCCGTTTTGCTACTCACCCGGGGGGATCGGGATAGAAGGCGTCTAAAACCCAAGAAAGGTTCAAAACATGAAAACGAGAACTGCAGACGAGATCGAAACATCGACAGAAAAGCTTTTGAATGACCTTGCCGCGGTAGTTCACGACGGAGAGGAGTTGCTCAAAGCAGGTGCGCAGGATTTGAGTGAAAAGAGCCTTGCCGCTCGGGAGAGGCTTGCGGCCGCCCTCCAGGTTGCCAAAGAGACCCGGGCCAGATTGCAGGATCGTGCCGTTGAGGGCGCCAAGGCCGCGGACAAGATGATCCGCGAGAACCCTTACCAATCCGTCGGCATTGCATTCGGCATTGGTGTTCTGATTGGCATTTTGATCAACCGGAGGTAAATGGGCGACGAAGCCAACCAGGCTCCAGGGCTGACCATGCTGGGCCGCCGAATTGCCCGGACCGGTCTGGGTATTCTCAGAAATCGGGCTGAGCTGCTGACTGTCGAATGGCAGGAAGAGAAAGCACGCCTTGTCCTATTGCTCGTCTGGAGTCTGGCACTGCTGTTTCTGGCACTGATGACCGTTTGCCTTCTTACGGCTGCGGTTATCCTGCTCGTTCCGGCGGACTACCGGATCTGGGTGACGGCTGGATTTGCGGTGATTTACGCGGGCGGCGCAGCGTGGGCGTTTTTCGCCTTGAAAGGGCTCGTCAAAAAGAAGCCGTTCTGTGAATCCATTGAGCAGGTGCGAAAAGATATATCATGGATGGAGAAAGCAGAATGAAGGACCTGGAAGCCAGAAAAAAGCTCCTGATCGTCGAAAGCGAAATCTATCGGCAAACGCTTCGCCTGGACATGCAGAACCTTCGTTTCTACGAGATGCGGGCGCGGCGGAAATGGTCGCAGTATGCCTCGCTCAAGCCGCTACTGCTGGCGGGCATTCCTTTGGCGGTGGCTTTTATAACCGGTCGGAAACAGGGCAGGGGGGCGGGCAGATCGTTGCTCTCGGACGTGTTTGCCGGGTGGAAAATGTATCAACACCTGCAGCCGTTTCTTGGGCCATTGCTGGCGAGGTTCACTTCATGGAGGCCGGTGCAGCCGGAGGTTGACGGGAAATCCGAGCCATAGGCTGGGGGCTGTCCGCAGCCATCGGGAGAGTGCGGGAGGTTGGCCTTATTTGCGCGAAACCCTTGTAAAGGACCCACTTACGTAGTAATGTATATCGAGCCGTCCCGGCTTTTTACGAGTCGACGCGGCTTTGGTTTCAGAATAATGGAGATTCAGCCGTTACCCCGGCTATACAGGAACAAAAGCAGTAAGGAAAAAAATTATGAAAATGAATAAGTTCGCCGCTATTGCTGCGGCATTTGGGTTCTCAATTACCGCTGCCACAGCGGCACACGTGTGGGAAGATCCGAGCGGATGGTGGGATAACCATTTTTACGTCTCTCGCGAAAAGGCGCCCCGGTTTCAAGCCAATGAGTTGACCCTCGATCTTTTTGCGACCTACACAGCAGCTGAGAGGGGGATTGAGGACCTTTTTGAAACCAACATTCGGGAGAACAAAAACCCTATGGCTGAATGGGGTGGCGGTGTGGGATTGAACTACTTCTTTACCCGGAGCGTCGGCATTGGCGGCGATGTCAACATCATCGACAATGGCGGCAAATTCGTTGATTCAATGAACGGCAGCCTGATTCTGCGGTTCCCGTGGGAATCAGCCGGGTTCGCTCCATACATCTTTGGCGGTGGCGGAAGAACCACGAATCCGAAATGGGATTGGACGGTTCACGCGGGCGCGGGTCTGGAATACCGCTTCAATCCGCTGACAGGCATATTTGCCGATGCAAGATATGTCTGGGCAGATGACCTGGCGGGTGATGGAAGCGGTGATTCCAAGTTTGACGGAGATCATTTGCTGATTCGCGCGGGCATTCGTCTTGCCTTCTAGTTTCGGGTCCTTAACGAATTTAACATGACAAAGCGCCGAGGTGTCAAGCCCCGGCGCTTTGCAATCAGCGCCTGGACTCGGAACGGAGCGTGATGTGGAGAATCTCGCCTCTGTGCCAAAGTCTCATTCTCGGCCCCCATGTTGCTGTGCCGCGGCATACGATAAGCGTCATCCCGTTAATATTGTAATGGCCGGACACATACGGATACCGTGTGCGCACCATGTAAGTAAATGGCCAGATCTGACCGTTGTGGGTATGCCCCGACAGCATCAGATTCGCGCCGTTGCGGGCAGCCACATGCACGTCCCACGGCGTGTGCGACAGTAGAATCGTCGCTCCTTCCGGGCGCCCGAGCAGGGCCTTTTCCACCGGATGATCCGGGGTTCCGAACTGTGCTCGCGCTGTCAGGTCGTCCACACCCGCTAGCACCAACCCGGGCGCTAATTCAGCGCAGGAGTCCCGCAGCGGCGTCATTCCTGCGTTCTCGAGGAATTTAAGGCTTTTTTCCACGCCGGCGTAGTAGTCGTGATTCCCGGTTACCGACCAGACACCCAGCGGGGCATGCAGTTGCTTAAGAATGCCTGACATCGGCTGGGCGCGCTTCTCGTTGCCGTCCACGATATCCCCCACGGCCACAATGAGATCGGGTTTCATGTCGTTGATTCGAGTGACCAGGCGTCGAGTCCAGTTCTCGCGGATCAACATGCCGAGATGGACATCAGAAACTACAATCACAACTGTGCCGTCGCGCTCCGGTGGCAGGCCTTTGAGTTCGACCGAGGTAGTGGTGACGACCGGATCGCGATGGCCCTGGATCAGGGCGACAACCGAGAGAGCGAGGCCGACAGCCGCGGCTGCTGTGCGGACATGGCTGATTTTCGAAGACCACAGCAGGCCACCGAGACTGAAGATATCTGTCGCGAGAAAGGCGCACAGAAGAAGAAACAGGATTCCAAGCCAGTTGGCAGCGAAGTATTCCAGCGGCAGACTGATGAATTCCGGGGCGCGGCTCTCGAGGAATTTAGAAATCGGGAAGCTCAGCCAAAGCAGCAGGCCGGCGCAAGCCACAGCCCACCACGGCACATGATGTGAGACCATTGGCAAAGTGGAGATGCGCCAAAACACATAGGCATGCATCGCCGCCCACACCAGCAGGACGATCGTTAGAAAAACGGCAAATGGGCTCATCGGCAGTAAGCGTCACTTGTGAAAGCGCGAAAAATGCCACAAAGAGGATCAACCGTCTGTGTCGGGCCAACGGAGACGGTACACCAGTGGAAAGGACTCCGATGAATCATTGTTTTCAATTCTTGATAACCCACCTTAGCCGGCGCCGTGTCACGCGCCGGTCATTTTTTCAGCAATATGCTGTCCGATCGCCAATGCCGCCGTGGCGGCGGGCGAAGGGGCGTTAACAACATGCAATACGCCGCGCGAGCCCTCGAAGTGAAAATCTTCCACAAGTTTGCCGCTTCGCCACATCGCCTGCGCACGGACACCTGCGCCGCCGGGTTCGAGGTCATCCGCCTGAATCTCCGGGACCAGTTTCCTTAGAGACCTGGCAAATTCGGCGCGAGAGAGCGATCGGCGGATTTCGTAGCCGCAGAGGCTTGGATTTGCGAGCAGGAATCGCCATAGGCCGGGATAAGCCAGAGAGCCGGCCAGGTCGAGCGCATTAAAAGCAGACCAGCGATAGCCCTCGCGGGAAAAAGCCAGGACCGCATTTGGCCCCGCCTCGATCCCGCCGTGGATCAGCCGGGTGAAATGCACGCCGAGGAAGGGGAACTTGGGGTCGGGCACGGGATAAATCAGGTTACGAACCAGGTGCTGCTTCGCGGGCTTGATTTTGTAGTATTCACCCCGGAAGGGAATGATTCGGGCCTGCGGCAAATCTCCAGCTGCCCGTACGAGCCGATCCGAGTGCAATCCCGCGCAGACCACGACCGAGCGCGTCTGGAGTTCGCCCCGGTTGGTTTCGATCACCTGCGTCGAGGCGTTTCGCTTAATTCGTGCCACCTTGCACCCAAGCCGAACCTCGCCCCCGCGAGACCGGATCAAGTCTGCCAGCTTCCGGGCCACAGCCGAGTAGTCCACAATGCCCTCCTGGGGCACGTGGATGCCCGCGATGCCGGCTGCGTGAGGCTCGATTTCGCGGATCTGCTCCGGCCCGAGCTTTCGCAGGCCGAGTAATCCATTGGCCTGGCCACGTTCCCAAAGCGCATCGAGCCGCGGCAGTTCTTCCTGTGAAGTGGCGACAACGACTTTGCCGCAGGTTTCGTGAGGGATCTGGTGCTCTTTGCAAAAGGCGGTCATCTGCCGCAGACCTTCGACGCTGAGCCTGGCCTTTTCGGAGCCCGGTTTGTAGTAGAGGCCCGAATGCAGCACGCCGCTGTTGTGTCCGGTTTGGTGCGCGGCAAGAGTGTCTTCCTTTTCAAACAGAATAAGGCTGGCGCCAGGTCTGCGTTCCATGAGCCGAAAAGCGGTTGCAAGTCCAACGATGCCGCCGCCAACCACCCCAAGGTCATACGTGCTTAACATATAAACTTAATCCGCATAATAACGTGAGAACTGATCCCAAAATCCGGTTTCGTTCCAATCCGGACTCAGTATTGTGGCAGGCTCGGTATTCACTCGAACCATCGGCTCGGTAAAATCCGTCTGCTTCTGAACACTGAGTCGGCAGTCCCAACCGGTTCTTGGCGCGAGTTCTTTTGCGACTCTCGAGGCGAATGCTCCCTGCGTTTCGATGTATCCGCTCGGGTTGACTTTCGTGAGCGGCTGCCGTTCATGTGTCGTTCGGTGGCAAAAAAGCGCGTAGCACCGGGCCAGCAGATCCACAGGAATGTTGTCCCGGGTGTAGTCCGGGGTTTTGACCACCGGGATTTTCCCCTCGCGCCAGCTTCGACACAGGTAAGCGGTGAAACGTTCTTCTTCAAAAGGGCCAAAGGGATTCGGAACGACGAATTTGCCCAAGGGAACCTCTTCCCGCTCGCAGAAATAGCGGAAAGTCTGGAACGTGAGCGCCTTCGAAAGGCCGTAAGGCGAAAAAGCGCGCAACGGTTCGGTGCCGGCGCCTTCATCGCATTCGAACACAGTGCCTGTCAGCACCACGGCAGGTGTGTCGGTTGAGGCTTTCAGCACACCGAGGACTTCTGTGATATTCCTGGTGTTGTTTTGAAGCGCGGACCAGGGATCGAAATCCGGGCTGCGGTAGTTTGCGACATCGGCCCCGTGGTGGCACAGCAGGTCGAACGGACCGCAGTGCCGCAGGATGTCGATGAAAGATTTCGATCCGAATGGGGCATCCGGAATGGTTTGGCAGAGCTCACGCAGGCTTTGATACCGGTGTTTTCGAACTCCCGAGTAGCGGGCATCAGACCCGGACAACGGGCAGGTCAGCTCGTGGCCCGCCTGTTTCAGGGTCTTGACGAACCAGAAGCCGGTGAACGAACTCGCGCCTGTAAAGAGGATTCGCATAGAGGCTCAGAACGGTGAGGTGAAGTTTTCCAGCCTTGGCAGGCCCCGGTCCCTCGCAGAAATGATAGGGTTGTTTACCGGCCACTCGAAGCCGAACGAGTCCCAGGCGATTCCGGTATCGCATTCCGGCGCGTGCACGATATCGGTTTGATAAACCATGATCGATGCATCCTCAAGGGAGAGGAATCCATGCGCAAAACCCGCTGGAATAAACAGGAGCTCGGCGGGGTCGCCCTTGAGTTCACGGCTGAAGACCCGGCGAAATGTCGGCGACGTGGGACGCAGATCCAGAAGCACATCCAGCACGCGCCCGGCAGAGCAATAGACAAGTTTGCAATGCGCCCGGGGTGGAATCTGGAAGTGCATGCCGCGAATTACGTTTTTCGCTGAAGTGGAATAAAACTCTTCCCTGGGTGAGAAGTGGATGCCGAGTTCCGCAAAAAAGTCCGCGTGAAAAGTCTTGATGAAGCTGCCGCGGGCGTCCTTGAAGATGCGCGGCTGCAAAAGGCGCAAACCGGGAAACCCCGTCGGAATTTCCTGAAAGGAGTTCGGGACGGTGTTCATGGCGCATTACGGAATACCTCTGACCTGTTCATTGGTCCAAGATACCCGCAAAAGCTGCTGGTTTTCAAGAAGGTCCGTCGCTGGCGCGGCGGTTTGACGCTTCCGAGAGTCCTTGGGATGCAGTGCAGGGACGGTCCGGTGAGGGCTGAGAGGGAGCGGACAGACCTCCGGAGAGGCCACGGGAGAATCTGTCGAGCCTGAATCCTTCGCTGCGGAGGGCACCCTGGTGCCGATGCGGTCGGGCTCAAATCCTTAAATGGTCTCTGGATGTTGTCCTTTGCCAATTGGGGAGGCAGCCACTACGATTTGACAGTGCAACGGATAAATCACGTTGAGTGGATGCGGGTTTTAATTGCTGTCATTGTGCTTGGGTTCATCGTCCGGGCGGCTCCGGGTTTCACCGGCGAGAGACCCAACGTTCTGCTGATTGTGAGCGACGATCTGGGTTATCCGGACCTGGGTTGCATCGGGACAAAGCAGATTCTCACGCCGAATCTCGACCGCCTTGCGGCTCGGGGAGTCCGTGCCACGAGTTTTTACGTTACGTGTCCGGCTTGCACGCCTTCCAGAGCGAGCATCCTGACAGGGCGTTATCCGCAGCGAAACGGCCTTTATGAACTGGTGCGTAACGACATGGTCAATTATGGGCACATCTATACCGAGGAAGAATATGCAACATCGCCGGAGATGACACTCGGCCTTGATCCTCGCGAGGTCACGATTGGGGATGTGCTTAAAAGGGTCGGTTATCGCACTGGCGTGGTGGGCAAGTGGGACATGGGCCAGGCGAAGCGTTTTCTCCCGCTGCAGCGCGGCTTTGATTTCTTTTACGGGATTGGCAATAACGGCATTGATTACTACACGCACGAAAGGTACGGCATTCCCTCGATGTTTCGAGGCAACGAGCGCACCGAACAAGACAAGGGAACCTATGCCACAGACCTGTTCCGGCGCGAGGCTATGGAATTCATAGACAAGCCATCGCAGAGCCCGTGGTTCCTGTATCTCGCATTCAATGCGCCCCACGCCGCTTCCTCCTACTCGGCCGACTCGCCGTCCAAACCCACGAAGAGCTCGAATCGTCCGGAGGGGGTCGGCGTGCAGGCCCCTGAGCAATGGGTCCGACCGTACCGGGGTAAGGTTGCCAGCGAAAAGCTCGCTCGTTACTACGCGGCGGTTACATGCATGGACGCAGCGATCGGAGAGATCCTGGGCCTGATTGAAAAGCGCGGTGAAACCACAAATACCTTTGTGATATTCCTGTCTGACAATGGTGGGAGCGGAAACGGTGGCAATGCTCCTCTCAAGGCCGGCAAGGGAACCATGTTCGAGGGCGGGTTGCGGGTGCCGTTTATTGCTTCCCTGCCGGGGAGACTGCCACAAGGAAAAACAACCGATGAGTTTCTAAGCACACTCGAATTGTTCCCGACCATTGTTGGTCTCGGGGGAGCGCAGCTTCCAGGCGATTTGGAGCTGGACGGTTTCAACATGCTTCCAATTCTGGCAGGCGCGGCGCCATCGCCACGTAAGGAAATGTTTTGGATGTGGCGCGGAATGAAGGCTGCCAGGGTGGGGCGTTGGAAATGGATTGAGAGCCCAAGGGGAGGCGGGCTATTTAACCTGATCGACAATCCCGGCGAAAGCGCCGACCTCAGTGCAACGTTCGCTGAGCGGGCAGCCGATCTAAAGGGCAGGTTTGCGGAATGGCGGAAGCAAATGGAGACCGCCCCGCCGCGCGGTCCCTTTCGGAACTACTGAGAAGGTCAAGTTGTCCTCTTCGATGATGCGTCGAGAAGCTCAACAAGGTTGGCGGAACCTCTGCCGCCGCGTCCGCTGTCAAAGTGACTCGAATGCGCGAATCCGATTCTGCGTCGCCTCTGAAAAACGCTGCAATTCTTCGTCTTTGAGCAGTTTCATTCTCCGCATGATCGCCAGTTGAAGAACGGCTGTAGAACGGCGGAAATCGTTGAAAGCCGAGGCAACCTGTTTGTCGCGTTCCTTGATGAGTTTATAAACTTTCAAATAGCGGTCGTGAGCGGAGGCGTTTGATAATTGGCATGTGGCCATTAATTCCCCGAGGATCCGGTTGCAAAAACGTTCCAATAGAACACTGTGGATTTCCTTAAAACGTTTCCAATCGGCTTCTGGTATATCTGCTGACATACCGCGATAGAGTATTCTGCGGCCAAGGCCGCGTCACGCCCGGAGAACCACCAAAGCGTTAAGATCTGGATCATGGGAGGTCCATCCGGCCCGCGGACGAATTCCGGTTTTCAGTCGTTGAATGTGCATCCGGGAGAATTCAGGCGCTTTGGCTGTTCTTTCATGGATTCCCGCTGCCACTGGCGGATCTCATTCATGAGAACCCACTGGCATAATGGATGGCGTGAGCGTCGGGTGTCGGCAACAGGGCAATATGGCATGGTCTTGAATCCAGGGCAGTTGTTGTGTTCGATGAGATTTCAGACTTTCCCCGTTTCCCGAAGTGAATCAATATGCGAGTCATGGCTGAGGCCAATACAGAACAAGTGCCGGTGTTTATCTTGTGCGGCGGTTTGGGAACGCGCATCAAGGAGGAAACGGAATTCAGGCCCAAGCCGATGGTGCCCATCGGAGACCGGCCGGTTTTGTGGCATGTGATGCAGTGCTACGCGCGGCATGGTTTTCGGAGATTTGTGCTGTGCCTGGGCTTCAAGGCGGACGTGATCCGTGATTACTTTGCCAATATTCATCTGCACAATGCCGATTGCACGATAAAGCTCAAGACAAACGAAGTTAAGGTCCATGAGCACCGGTTAGACCTGGATTGGGAGGTGACACTGGCTTACACAGGAGAGGCAAACATGACTGGAAGCAGGATTGCGCAGGCAACCCGCAAGTACCTCGGCGAAGCTGAGCACTTTGCCGCCACGTACGGGGATGGTCTGACCGACGCAAACCTGATGGAGGAGTACCAGTGTCATCTCAACGGCGGCAAACTTGGGACCGTGCTGGGTGTGAACCCTCCTTCCCGCTTTGGAGAGATCATGGTGGAAGGCAACCAGGTCACAGGTTTTGATGAAAAGCCGGATATAGAAGACCATTGGATAAATGGAGGCTTCTTTTTTTTCCATCGAGACTTCCGACAGTACCTGTCCGAGGATGAGAACTGTGTGCTTGAGCGGGAACCTGTCGTAAGACTGGCAAGAGATGGTCAATTGGCGATTTACCGTCATCGGGGTTTCTGGGCCTGCATGGATACACAGCGGGACCGGGACTTTCTTTCAAGTCTGCTGGTTTCCGGATGCCCTCCTTGGCTGCGTTAGAATGATCGCAAAGCCAACCGTCTCGTGCCTGTTTTTTAGTACGCGCCTAACAGCGCTTTAGCCGAAAGGATTTGGGGTTTACTCTCCGTGTGCCCGCCGAGTATTTTTGGAGGGATGAGAATTCTTATTGTAGGGAATATGGGCTACGTCGGTGCCGTCGTGGAATGCCATCTTCGTCAAGCACTTCCTGCCTCAGAGTTGATTGGATTCGACACTGGCTTTTTTGCCGCCTGTCTGACCAATTCCGGAGGACATCCAGAACGAAATCTGGATGCTCAACGGTTCGGGGATGTGCGGGCTTTCCCCTTTCATATTTTGCAGGAGTTCGATGCTGTGATCTATCTGGCAGCAATCTCGAATGATCCGATGGGCAAGGCATATGAGGAGGTGACGATGGAGATTAACAACCTCGCCGCTGTCGAGCTCGCCAGGCAAGCCAAGAAATACGGGGTTCGTTCGTTCGTGTTCGCATCGAGCTGTAGTGTTTATGGCTTCGCTTCACAGGAGCCGCGAACGGAGATGTCGGAAGTCGATCCCCTGACCGCCTACGCTCGGAGCAAGGTTGGGGCGGAAAAGGGTCTTGCTGCTTTGGCTGACTGCGGCTTTTCGATCACGTGCCTGCGTTTCGCAACAGCCTGCGGGATGAGTGAGCGCCTGCGTTTGGACCTTGTTGTCAACGACTTTGTTGCGAGCGCGATCGCGAATCGGAAGATCACCATACTTAGTGATGGCACTCCATGGAGACCGCTGATTCACGTGCGGGATATGGCGCGAGCCATCGAATGGGCGGTTTCCCGGCGAAGCAAGAATGGGGGGCCGTATCTTGTGGTTAACACCGGCTCTGACGGCTGGAACTATCAGGTCAAAGACCTCGCGAGTGCAGTTGCAGACATAATTCCGAATGTTGAGGTATTAGTAAACAAGGATGCTGCGCCGGA
>CAYNZC010000060.1:0-27535 GCA_964401575.1 uncultured Verrucomicrobiota bacterium | reverse complement strand
GGAACTCGATGGGCGATCCCTCGGATTCCAGGCAGACAAAGCCGCTGGAAGGCTCCGCTCCCGAGCCGCCGGACACTTCCTCGCCGTTCACCCAAAGGCGCACTTCACCGTTGATGCAGCGGACGTAGTAATGATTCCATTCGCCGGCGCCTTTGCTGAGCTGCTTGCGCGGGAAACTTCTCTCCCCGCCCGGCGAAAGCGGCGGGAACGGTTTCAGCTTCGAGTTGCCCACGGCAAAGATGTCGCCGTTCGTCGTGAACCAATCTCCTTTCCTGCCGTTCTTCTTCTCGTACTGGTCCGCATAAGCGTGGTCCAACATTTGCACTTCGATTCCAAGCCGCGGCAGTTTGCCGGGAGGCAACTCCTCAAGCCCGGCGGCGCCGGCCCAGACAAACATCCCTGAATTGCCGGCGGGCTTCAGATGCCGCCAAAGCACGACTGCCTCGAAGTTTGTGAACGTCTTCAATGTGCGCATCACCCCGATAGGCTGCCCCGTGCAGTGAATCCGGTCCCCCTCAAACCGCCACGTGTTGCTGTAGCAATTCACGTTGGTGAAATCGGCTTCACCCAGAGAACGCCAACCAGGCCCGGCGCCATCCACAAACGCCTTAGTGACAATCTCCTCAGCGCTGCAAATAACACCGCACAGCACCAGGCCGGAAACGAGCAGCTTCATAAGCATGCCCCGAGTTTAAAGGGGCAAGGATGCCTTGCATAGCCCGGAAGAGAGCCTGGAAGAGAGCCTGAAAGCAGGAGGCCCGACTGCGAATCTCATTCCCCGGTCGGGCGAAAAATTACGGATGCTGGAAAACTTTTTCGTAACCTTGTGCGCTGCCGAAACATCTGATAATTCTGAGGGCCGGGCCGGTCCGATTCCTGCTCTCGTCGGTTGTGATGTATATGCCAGTAAGTGAAACAAGAACGCGCCAGCAGGATGAAGCCACGACGCGCCACCCGATGGTGATCGCCGCGCCCATCCAGAATACACCCGGCCAAAGCTCGACAGTGAGCCTTGGCGGTTGCACACGGCGCGCCATCATTGCCCTGCCCGACGGACGCGGCAACGCCAGGAGCCAGGCTGCGGAGACCATCGCCGCGCTGCAATCCGCTCTCGAGAATCCCGATGCGCCGATGCGCCTGGTTTCCGCCACGGTGTTTTTTCGCGCTCCCGGGGATGAGCCGGTGCTTCGCGCAATGCTGATCGAGGCCTTCGGTTCGCTCGTGACCACTTTCGTGAACCAGCCGCCATGCTGCGGCGCGGCCCTCATCATCGAAGCGTGGGCCATTGGGGGACCGGATGTGCGGCTCGAGGAATTCGGCAGGCACGCAGTTGCGTGGAGCCACGACGGCGCGCGCTGGGTGCATTGCGGGGATATTGCCGCTGCGGACCACCCGGAGGGTGTTTACGCGCAGTCGAGCATCGCCTTGCAACGCATGGGCCGGGCGTTGCGCGACGCGGGCGCCAGTCTGGAAAACGTCGTGCGGACCTGGTTTTACCTGGGCCAAATCGTCGGCGAAGACGGCGAGACCCAGCGTTACAAGGAGCTGAACCGTGCCCGGACGGATTTTTACAATGGCGTCACATTCCAGAGCAGGCTGCTCCAGGAGCCAAACGCGCAGGCTTTCTACCCGGCCAGCACCGGCATCGGCATGGATGGACGCGGCCTGAGCGCCAGTTGCCTGGCCCTCCAGACGACACGCGAAGACGTCCGGCTCCTGGCCCTCGAAAACCCCCAGCAGACCCCCGCGTACACCTACCACCCGCGCTACTCGCCCCAGAGCCCGAAATTCTCCCGCGCGATGGCCCTCGCGCTCGGACACAGCATCACGACCTGGGTCTCCGGCACCGCCAGCATCGTCAACTCCGAAAGCCAGCACGAGGGCAGCCCCGAGCGCCAAACGGAACAAACCATCGAGAATATCGAGCGGCTCATCTCCGCCGGAAATTTCAAATCACACGGGATGCCCGGGGCCGGCGCCACCCTCCACGACCTTGCCAAGGCGCGCGTCTATGTGAAACGCCCGGAGGACTTTGATGCGGTGCGCTCCGTGTGCTTGAGACGTTTTGGCCCGGTGCCCGTGGTGTATGTCGTGGCGGATGTCTGCCGCCCCGAGCTGCTCGTGGAAATCGAGGGTGTCGCCTTCTCGCGGCTCGCGTAGCCCGGATATTTCGTACTTCGAACGAAACAGCAGCAGACACGAGCGCCCGCATTGCCCCGGGCTATTCTCATTTCATCCCTGCAGGATATTTCATCCCTGCAGGATGTCGGTCTGGCTCGCCCCGCCCGTATGGTTGGCGCCCTTGCGTTGAATTGGCTGCCGGCGGCGCTACTTCAGGTTGCGGCAGAACTTTTCAATGCGGTCGAGGCCCTTTTGGATGTTGGCCATGCTGGTGGCGTAGCTGATGCGGATGTAATCGTCCGCGCCGAAAGCGATGCCCGGGACGGCGGCGACTTTTTCCTGCTCCAACAGCTTTGCGCAGAACTCGGTGGATTTGAGGCCGGTATCCTTGATTTTCGGGAAGAGGTAGAACGCGCCTTTTGCGTTCACGCACTGGATGCCGGGAATGCTGTTGAGCTTCTGCCAGGCGTATTGGCGGCGCTTGTCGAATTCCGCAAGCCACTTTGGCAGGTGATCCTGAGGCCCGGTAAGCGCGGCGACCGCGCCCTTCTGGGCGAACGAGGTCGGGTTGCTGGTGCTGTGGCTTTGGATCGCGTTGATGGCTTTTGCGATCGGATCCGGCGCCGCGCACCAGCCCAGGCGCCAGCCCGTCATGCTCCAGGCCTTTGCGAATCCGTGCACCACGATGGTGTGCTCAAAGTGCGCTTTGGAGAAACTCGCCACGCTTTTGTGAACCGCGCCATCATAGAGCAGGTGCTCGTAGATTTCGTCGCTCATGATCATGACGCCTTTTTCCACGCAGACGTCGCCGATGGCCTTGACTTCGTCCGGGGTATAGACGGTGCCCGTAGGGTTGCTTGGCGAGTTGAACACCAGGAGCCGTGTTTTGGATGTTATTGCCGCGCGCAGCGCCTCGGGGGTGAGCTTGAACTCTGTCGCGTCGGTTGTCGTCACAATGACCGGTTTGGCTCCGGCCATTTTGACCATCTCCGGATAGCTCAGCCAGTAAGGGGAGGGGATGATGACCTCGTCGCCTTCCTCGCAGGTGGACATGATCACATTGAAACAGGAATGCTTGCCGCCGCAGGAAACGATGATCTGCGAAGGCTGATACGTCAGGCCGTTCTCGCGCTGGAACTTGTCCGCGATGGCCTGGCGCAATTCGAGGATGCCGTTGGCCGGGGTGTACTTGGTGAACCCGGCGGCGAGCGCCTTGGCTGCCGCGTCCTTGATGTGCTGGGGTGTGTCAAAATCCGGCTCGCCCGCGCCGAAACCGACCACGTCCTGCCCCTCGGCCTTCATCTGCTTTGCCTTGGAGTCAATGGCCAGCGTGAGGGATGGGGAGAGCGAGGCTGCATGCCGCGAAATTTTGTAGTTCATAGATGCGCAGAGAAATAACATCCGCTCCGGCTGTGGCAAGCGGAAAGGACGGGGCGGCGCCCCCGGCTCGCCACGCGACAGTTTGAAAACGCTCGCTTGACACTTCAACGCGGGGTCTGTGACCCTGTTCGAGCCTTTGCTGGCGCTGGTTTAATGTGCTGCCGTATCCCTCGGCCGCCCGGCGCCCGCCCAGGGAAAGAGACTATGCGCTATACTCGTCGATCGTTTCTTCAGACAGCCGCCGCGGCCGGGATTCCCCTGATCCTGCCAACATCCGTCTGGTCGGCTGCCACCAAGCCAAACGACAAACTGGGAGTTGGCTTCATCGGGATGGGCAAGCAATCACGGGGGCTTTTGGGGGGCTTTATCAACCGCAGCGATGTGCGGGTGCTTGCGGTGTGCGACGTGGACACCACCCGTCGCGAAGATGCGCGCAAGCGTGTGGACGCGCATTACGCCAGCACCACCAGGAGCGAGTGCGCCGCGTGTGTGGATTTCCGCGAAATCATCGCCCGGGACGATATTGACGCCGTTTGCATCGCCACGCCCGATCACTGGCACACGATTCAAGTGCTCGCGGCGCTTAAGGCCGGGAAAGATGTTTATTGCGAGAAACCCCTGACACATAACGTTCACGAGTCCAAATTGATACTTGCAGCCCTTGCGCCGGGCAGGCGCGTGATGCAAACGGGGTCCATGCAGCGATCTTCGAGCGAGTTCCGCGTTGCGTGCGAACTGGTGCGCAACGGCGCTATCGGACGGATCGAGCGCGTTGAATGCAGTTTCGGAAATCCGCCCGTCCCGTGCGATCTTCCCGGCGAGTCCGTCGAGCCGGGGCTGGATTGGGATATGTGGCTCGGGCCGGCTCCGGAGCGCCCCTACCATTCGGAGCTCAGCCCTCGCGGGATGCACGATCACTATCCGAACTGGCGGAATTACATCGAGTATGGCGGCGGGATGGTGACCGACTGGGGCGCGCACCATTTGGACATTGCGCAGTGGGGGCTGGGGATGGACGACAGCGGTCCCGTGAAAGTTTTGCCTCCGGCCGGCAAGGGGAATCGGCGCGGCGCAACGCTGGTTTATGCAAACGGTGTGACGGTGGAACACAAAGACGGTTTCGGCGTGGATTTCTTCGGGACGGAAGGCCGCATGCGGGTGAACCGGGGCAGGTTTGTTTTCGAGCGCCAGGGCAAGACGATTGCCTCGTTCAAGGGCGAGAAGGACCAGGACACCAACTGCGCGATGGAGGTGGGCAAAGCCGAGAAGGAGTTTCTCAAGGACGCTGCGACGCGGCTTTATGTGAGCCGCAACCATATTGGCGATTTTCTGGATTGCGTGAAATCGCGCAAGAAACCCATCACCACCGGGGAGATCGGCGCGCGCTCGGCCATTTGCTGTCACCTGATGAATGTGGCATATCTAAACCACGCGAGCTTCGAGTGGGATCCGGCGAAGAACGCGTTTGCCGGGGGCACAGGCAATCCAAAGTGGCTGACAAAGGAGTATCGAAAACCCTGGAGAGTATAATTATTGAAAGCTGGAGAAACTATGGAATTGAATCGTGCGAGTCGAAGGGACTTTCTCAAAACAATCGGCGTCATTGTCCCTGGCGCCTGTGCCAGTCCCGTGCTGTTTGCGGCTGCAAACGAGGGCCGACGCCCGGTGTTTCCGGCCAGGGAACTTGCGGCTGACGTTGTGATCATTGGCGGCGGGCTCGGCGGTTGCGCGGCGGCACTGGCGGCGGCCCGGAATGGCTTGCGCGTCATACTCACCGAGGAGACGGACTGGATCGGGGGGCAACTTACCTCCCAGGCGGTTCCCCCGGATGAAAACAGGTGGATCGAAACGATCGGCGGGACCCGCAGCTATCTCGATCTGCGCCAGCGGATTCGCGAGTATTACAAACGCAACTTTCCGCTGACCGACGCCGCCCGGGCCAACCGGTTTCTGAACCCGGGCAACGGCGCCGTGTCGCGGCTCTGTCATGAGCCGCGCGTGAGTCTTGCCGTGCTCGAGGAGATGCTTGCCCCGTGGCAGGCGGGGTTGCGCGTTCAAATCCTTTTGCGGCACATCCCGACTGCGGCTTCGGTGAATGGCGACCGGGTGCGCAGTGTTGCGGTGAAGAGCCTCGAGACGGGGAACGAAGTGGTGCTGCATGCGCCGTTGTTTATTGACGCCACCGAGCAGGGCGACCTGTTGCCGATGACGAAGACCGAATATGTGACGGGCGCGGAATCCCGCAAGGAAACCGGCGAGGCGCATGCGCCGGAAAAGGCGGCTCCGGCCAACCTGCAGGCGTTCACCTGCTGCTTCGCGATGGAGTATCTTAAGGGCGAGGATCACACCATCGAGAAGCCCCGCGAATACGAGTTCTGGAGGGACTACGTGCCGGACATCAAACCGCCCTGGCCCGGGAAGCTGCTGAGCTTTGTTTATTCGAACCCGGCGACCCTCCAACCGCGCGATTACGGGTTCGATGCCGATAAAGAGACCGGGTTCTTTCTTTACCGGCGGATCGTGGACCGGAATAACTTCAAGCCGGGGACGCACGCGGGCAACGTCACCCTGGTGAACTGGCCGATGAACGATTACCTGCTCGGGAACCTGCTGGATGTGCCTGCTGCTGAAGCGGCCCGGCACCTTGACCGGGCCAAACAACTGAGCCTTTCGTTATTGTATTGGCTTCAGACGGACGCCCCGCGACCCGATGGCGGGACGGGCTGGAAAGGATTGCGGCTGCGCCCGGATATTGTGGGCACCGAGGATGGCATGGCCAAGTATCCCTACATTCGAGAAAGTCGGCGGATCAAAGCGGAGTTCACCGTCCTCGAGCAGCACGTGGGCACGGACGCCCGGGCGCAGAGCACAGGCATTCCAAAGAGCGAAGTGAAAGCCGAGCGTTTTCCGGATTCGGTGGGCATTGGCAGCTACAGGATTGACCTGCACCCGAGCACCGGCGGCGACAACTACATCGACATCGGTTCGCTCCCGTTCCAGATACCGTTGGGCGCGCTGATCCCGCAGCGGGTCGAGAACCTTATTCCTGCCTGCAAGAACCTGGGGGTGACGCATATTACCAACGGCTGTTACCGGCTGCATCCAGTGGAGTGGAACATCGGCGAGGCTGCCGGCGCGCTGGCCGCTTTCTGCCAGGCGAAGAAGCAGGCGCCGCGCCGTGTGCGCTCGAATGCGGCGCTGCTGGCCGAGTTTCAGAGCCTGCTGGTGTCGGATGGCGTGCCGCTGTCCTGGCCGTTAAACACGTAATCCTCGCTCAGCGGTTCGGCAAAGAGGCGAGGACCTGCTGAACCTTCAGCGGGTCCAGGGCGCGAGGCTGGGCTTTTTGGCGCGCGCAGAGCGCCCCGGCCACGCCGGCCGCAGCGCCAATCGCCATGGCAATGCACTGAACGCGATACGACGCATGGGCGTCGTGACTGCCGCTAATGCATCGGCCAGCCAGCAGCAATCCGTCCAGTTTTTCCGGGACGAGGCAGCCGTAAGGAATGTCGTAAGGTTTCACCTTTGCCGCAAATCCCTCGGCCTGCCCGGGCCCGGTGGGATTGTGAATGTCCACGACGAAATCCGCCGATCGAACGGCCCAATCATCCCGTTTGCGCCCGCTGATGACGTCTTCTCGCGTGAGGTACTCCACCCCGCGGATCCGGCGTGTCTCGCGCACGCCTATAGCGGATGGCATGGCTGAAATGTAGGCGTGCTCGAAACCGGGAGCGTGTTTGCGGAGAAAGTCGAGCACCTGGAACGCCTGGCGGCGTCCTTCCAGCTCGGCGCGAGTCAGATCCGCAACACGGGTGCCGTCAATATCGTTCACCTGGGTGGCGTTGATGATCCGCTCCGTCTCATAGGCGGAACGATAAACGCGAATAACGCCAATGCTTGCCGGCAGCTCGCCGCTTTTCTGTCCGCGCTCGACAACTTCGGCCCAGACGCCTTCGGGCACACGGACTTCGAGCGCCTCCTCCTCGCTGCCGCAGAGCAACGCGCGCGAGGGGTCCACTCCGGCAATCCGGTATTGAATGGAGACAGGCTGGAGGCGGCGGTCGGCAAATCGTCCAATCTCATACGCTGCCCCCGCGAAACAGGCGACATCCCCGTCGCCGGTGGCATCAATCACCATATCCGCATGGATTTCCTGGAGACCTTCCTTCGATAGCGCGCGAACTCCGGTCACGCGCCGTCCGCGCCGGAGGGTTTCTGTGGCCCAGGAGTGCAGTAGGATGTGCCCGCCAGCCTCGTGGATCATATCGGCATAGTCCAAATCCAGCCGTTCCTGAACCGGCCGGCGGCCCCCAATACGCTTGAGCATTTCCCGGACAAACGGGCTATCCACCCCGCCCATCAGGGGCCCCACCAAAGCGGTTACCCCCATGCCCCCGAGACGCCCGTAGCGTTCCACGACCAGCGTGCGGGCCCCGAGCCGGGCGGCGTTGACCGCGGCGGCAACCCCGGAGGGCCCGCCGCCGCACACCAGGACGTCGCACTTTCTCGATTGCGGCTTTTGCGTGGAGGCCACTGCGGTCCCGGGGGTGGCGCCCAGGCATGCCCCCGCGAGCAAGCCGCCGGTGGATTTAACAAAGCTGCGGCGAGACACATGTGCGGTCATGATTGAATTGTCCCTGGAGTCGCGGAGCGGGTCAACGGCAGAACCGCATGTTGGAAGATTCAAGACCTCTTATCGAGCTGTTCGGCTGCGACCAGCAGCATGGGGCCGACAAAGAAGGCCTTGCCGATAAAGTAGAGGCCGAGGCCGGTCCAGATTACGTTTTCACCGCGGCTAAAGCCGGTTGACGTTAAGATCCATAAACCGCCCGCAAGGCAGATGAGAAACGCCAGAGCCGCCGAGATTCGTGCCAGTATTTTCATTTGTGTCTTTGTAATGTTCAGTTTTTCGCTTTCATGGGCGCAGACGTTCCGGCAGAGGCGCCGGCTCCTGGCCCCGGGACATGGACTGCCAATAAAAACGCAAGGGCTGCAAGGCAGCGGGATTCACATGGGCAAGAATAGTCGGCGGCATTGCTGCGTCAAGCGCGGCGAAGCAAAGCGGAAAAGAGCGGGAGTTTTATCGAGTGGCGGGTGTTTCCGGGAATGCCGCCAACACATCCGCGATCCTGCGTCCGGCCTGCTGGTAATCCTCGCGTGTGAGCGCCCTGCCCTCGATGAGGGCGTAGGGAGTCTCGATGGAAATGCCGGGTGCGTTGAGTTCATCCTGGCAAAAGTTCCCGAAGCGCGGCGTTTCCCATCGGGACTTGTAATCTGCGGTGCGAACAAAGTTCTTTGCGGCAAATTCCCCGCCCATGGCTTCGCCTATAGCTGCCGCCAGATTTGTGGATGTGGATGATACTTCCGGCGCCTGGATGGATTTCGAGATGAAGGCGTACATCCCGGCGGCTTCCGTTCCGCCCGGCGAGTGGAAATCCACCCCACCCGAAAACCGGCAGCGTCCGGCAAACAGGCGCATGTCTCTCTGAAGCACCAGCACTTCGTGGCGCATGGGCGGGCTTCCCCATGCGCGGTTCAAGTCGTAGGGAAAGTTGTCTTTGCCATAGTCGCCCTGCTCGACGCCGTCAATATTGGCCAGGGGCGCCACCCAGACCATCGGCGCTTCCTTTCCCATCTCCGCGAACCGCCGAAGCACTCCATCCAGCACCCATGAACCGCTCACTTCGCCCGAGTGCTGCCGCGCAAGCAGGTAGAATCCGGGGCGTTTGCCATTGCGCGCGCCGTAGTCGTTGCTCAGTCGCAGTATGGGGCGGCCGCCCTGGCTGACGCCGATGGTATCGGCGCGCCAGAATCCCGCGGTTTCCTCGATGAGCTTGTCCAGGTGCTCACGGTCGTAGGGGTAGGACAAGGCGATGTCCATGAAATCCGCAGGCATGCGAAAGCTCCATGCGGCCTCACGGCGTCCATCCGCAAGCTGGATAATCTTCGGGGCCCCTGCGCGTTGCCAATCCTGATTCGCGAGTCGGAAGACAGGCCGGAAGTGGGCCAGTTGGCCACCGCCGAGCGTGTTACCGGGACATTCGAGCACCACCTTCAAGTGTTCCTGAGCGGGGCTCGAATCATTCAGGGCGTTCTCTTTGCCGGCGGTCTCGACGTGTTTCATGCGAAAACAGAACCACAGACATTCCGGACCTCCGTGGGGGTGAGGAGTGAAGCGCACGGTGGTGGTGGCGGCTTCGTCAGTGACCCGCACGTTTGCCGCATTGCCGGAAGGAATATCCGTGGAGACCGCGATGCGACTGAAGGCAGTCGCCGACCGGGGAAGAATTGCCAGAAGAACGCACAGGACCAGGCAATCGGTTGCGGACGGAAACCGCTTTCCGCGCGGGGAAGTCCGGTGGGATCGCAGGAGTTTAAGCGGAGGATTGGCCGAATGCATTTCCTACACATTTACGTGACTGGCGCCGGAATTCAATAACCGGCTTTCAGGGAGAGACCGGGGCGGTGTTTGGCGCGGATGCGTTGAGGTTTGGCGGGGTGCGCGCCTTGTCTGCCCGCAAAAGCGGCAGGCGGGCTTATCCGACGATTGCCGGGTCGCCGTACAACGTGAATGATCCCGCGCGCATGATCGCCACGTCCATGATCTGCCCGACATGGCGGGGTGATCCTTCAAACACCACGATCTTGTTGCAGCGAGTCCGGCCCGTGAGCCTGGATTTATTCCGCTTGCTGGGGCCCTCGACGAGGATCTCGACGCGACGGCCAACCATGGCCTCGTAGCGTGATGCCGCGATGCTGTTCAGGAGGCGCAAGAGCCGCTCGTTGCGTTCGTCGCGAACAGCCTGGGGCGCCTGGTCGGGCATAGTGGCGGCAGGCGTGTCGCGTCGTTCCGAGTATTTGAAAATGTATGCCTGGTCGAATTGCGCCTCGCGCACCAGCGCCATTGAATCCTCGAAGTCGGCCTCTGTTTCGCCGGGGAAACCGACGATGATGTCGGTGGTGATGCCCATGCCGGGCTGAACCTTGCGCAGCTTTGCGATCAGTTCGAGGTAACGTTCCCGCGTATAGCCGCGGTGCATGAGCTTGAGGACGCGGTTGCTGCCGCTCTGAACCGGGATGTGGGCGCTTTCGACGAGCTTGGGGATGCGGGCGTAGGCATCCACGAGGTCGTCGCCGTAACCCCTGGGATGTGGCGATGTGAACCGTATGCGCTGGATGCCATCAATCTCCGCAACGGCTTCCAGCAATTGCACAAAGGCGGACTTGCCGTCGCGTGGCGGAACCTCGCGGCGGCCGAAGCTGGTCACGATCTGTCCCAGCAGCGTGATCTCCTTGACACCCCGGGCGGCCAATTCCACGCATTCGGCCACAATGTCCGGAATTTCGCGGCTGCGTTCTTCTCCCCGCGTGGCCGGCACAATGCAGAAGGTGCAGTGTTGATTGCATCCCTGCATGATGCTGACGAACGCCGTGACAGCCTTCTGCCCATTTCCATCCAACAGGTGCTCGCGAAGGGCGGATTCGCTTCCGTTCTCCCGCTCCACATCGACGACCGGCCCCTGCCGGGTTTTGAGCAGCTCATCAATGTACTCGGCGGCGCGATGAAACTTTTGCGTTCCGAGAACCAGGTCCACGTCCGGCAGGCGATCAATAAGTTCGTGTCCGCGGCTTTGGGCCATGCAGCCAAGGAAGCCGAGCACGGGTGTCCGCGCATAACGCTTCGCATCCGCCGCCACCGCCCGCATTTTGTTGAGGGCTTTGCGCTCGGCCATATCGCGCACGCTGCAGGTGTTCAGCAGGATCACGTCGGCCTCGGCCTCGCTGGCTGCCAGCACGTAGCCTTTTGCGATGAGTTGGGCGGCCACAGCTTCGCTGTCGCGCTCATTCATCTGGCAACCGTATGTTTTGATAAACACGCTTGGCATGATCGGCCTGTTCCGCGGGGAAACTAGCGCAGAAATGGCAGGATTCAAAGCGCGGGTGAGCCGCGCCTGAGCAGGACGCATGCAGGAGAGAGGCGGCCCCGGGCCAGAGGCAACCCGCCGGTTCGCCGGGGCCGGTCGCACAATTGCCGATCAGCGGAGTGTTTGAACACCGCCACAAAGATGCACCTCGATACCGAGCTCTGCGAGAGCGGCGGCCTTGATGCGGCAGGCGCGATGGGCTTCCCGTTCGCTGGGCGCATAGACCACCTGGACGTGGTTGGACTTGTGCCGGGCCATCATCTGGTCGCGGGTGACACCGCTGAGCACCGCGTGCATGATGGGCCACTGTGGCGAGGTGAGCTTCCATCGGCGCTCGGTTTCCTTTTCCGGAAGCTTTACGGCATTGCCCACGCCGATGTCGCAGTGGAGCCTGCCGTTCATGACAAAAACCCTGCTCCAGACGATCGGTCCGGGCCTGCTGACACCTTTGATGGTGCCGCCGCCAAGCCGAAAGAACATGGGCGGCTGGCGTTCACTGGTGGCTCCCCTGTAGCCGCCCGTCAGGTGTGCCGGGGGCACAGCGCCCGAGATGAGAAAGACCCACACGAAATCGTTCACTCCCGCGCCACGGTAATGTTCGCCCCACCGCACATCGTGCAGGGTGTTTTCGGGCGGGAAGCCCAGCTCGCGCCATAGCTTGTAGGTGACAAGGCCGTCCAACCCCGCGCATTCATCCACCTCGTTGAAGTGAGGGACGGCCTCGCCGTCGAAGAGCACCCGGCGGCCATCCGCGCTGCGCACGGGCGGACGGTCCACGTTATTGAGCAGTCCCTCGACCAGGTCGCTGGCGGGCGCGAGGTCCTTGAGCCCCTGCTGGTATTGGATGCCGATGGCGTCGCAGCCGAACTCATCAGCCAGCCGGACGGCGGCGATATACATTTTGCATTGGGTGAGCGTCTGGGATTCCGTGAGATGTTTCTCTTCAGATTTGCCCCAGTTGAACTTCATGCCCTTTTTGAGCAGCCAATCGAGCACCTGGCGCGCTTCCGAATCCGGCACTTTCAGCATCGCCGCGTAAAGCGTGGACTGGCTGAGGCGCTCCTTGAACAGGCCGGTGGGGTGCAGCAACTCGTCCGGAACGATGGCGTTGAACATGCCCATGCAGCCTTCATCGAATACGCCGAGGATCGCCTTGCGTGATTTGATCTCGCGTCCCACCCTGCGGCCGAACGCCTCATCCTCCGCCGGGAGCTTGACGAGCTGGAGATCCCGGACGTGGGTTTGGTCATGTGAGACAGAGCCCGTTTTCAGCCATTGCCGCAGGCCGGACTTGAACAGTTCGTCCTTGAAATCCACGCTCCAGAGGGAGGAGTAGGTGACTCCCGCCTTGGTCATGGACGCGTTGAGGTTGAGGGCGCCGACCAGTCCCGGGTACGTTCCGCTCCAGTTTGCGACCGTCAGGATCGGGCCGCGATGGGTGGTTAGACCTGCCAGGACGTGGTGGCTGTATTGCCAGACGCTTTCGGCGACGATGAGCGGGGCGTTGGGATCGAGCCGCCGGAAAACTTCCATGCCCATTTTTTGCGAGTCAATGAAACCGTGCTTTCGCTTTGGATCGAACGGGTGGGCGCGCACGACTTTCCAGCCCTCAGCGTTGAGGGCGCGGGTCAAGGCGGCCTCCATCCTGGCCTGTTCGGGCCAGCATTCGAGGTTCGCCGCGGGCCGAAGGTCGCCGCTGGCCAGCAGGTAAACGTGCTTCGACTTGATAGGAGCAATCTTCTTCATGGATCGGTACAATGAACCCCGCGAGGCGATTTTCAATTCAAAAATACCCGGTGTTTGCGTTGACACATCCCCGGGCATTCGAAAACATCACCTGCTATGGCTGATGCAAAATCGGGCGAATTGATGGAGAAAATAGTTTCCCTCTGCAAACGCAAGGGGTTCATCTTTCAGTCCTCGGAAATATACGGCGGGTTGAACGGCTTTTGGGATTACGGTCCCCTGGGCGCGGACCTGAAGCGCAACGTGAAAGAGGCGTGGTGGAACCGGATGACCCGGATGCGGGACGACATTGCGGGACTGGATGCCACGATCATCATGCACCCGCGCATCTGGAAGGCCTCCGGGCATGTGGACACCTTCACAGACCCGATGGTGGATTGCAAAACCTGCAAGGGGCGGTTTCGGGCGGACCAGGTGCATGAAATCCCCTGCCCGCAAAAACCGAGCAAGATGGTTTGCGAATGCCACGGGGAAAAAACCGAGGCGCGCCCGTTCAATCTGATGTTTGAAACCACCGTGGGGCCAATTCGCTCGGACGACAACATCGCGTACCTGCGGCCGGAAACCGCGCAGGCCATTTTTGTCCAGTTCAAGAACGTCCTGGAGACCGCGCGGCAGAAAGTGCCGTTTGGCATCGCCCAGGTTGGCAAGGCTTTTCGAAACGAGGTGACCCCTCGCAATTTCACGTTCCGATCGCGCGAGTTTGAGCAGATGGAGCTGGAGTTCTTCATCAAGCCGGACGAGGCTGTCGAGGCGATTTGCGGCTCGGTTGCCGTGCCATCCGCGCCGGGGCACCCGGGAGAACCCCGTCCGGATTGGGGCTGGAAAATGTGGCACCAGTACTGGGTGGAGGAGCGGATTCGTTTTTACGAGGAGATCGGCCTTCCGCGCACGACGCTCGAGGAGTATTGGCAAAAGCCCGCGGAGCTGGCGCATTACGCGCGTGCCACGGTGGATTTGCTTTTCAAATTCCCGTTTGGAACACAGGAGCTGGAGGGGATTGCCGCCCGCAGCGACTTTGACCTAAGCCAGCACCAGCGTTTCTGCGGCAAACCCATGACCGTTTTCGACGAGGAGCTGAAGGCCGCATGGCCGAGACTCGACGCACCAAAGCAGGAATCGCTCAAGCAGCAGTACCTCCAATCCCGGCTGAACTACCTGGTTCGCGCGGGCGAAGAGAAGGATAAAGCCGAGGCGCAGGCGAAAGCCGATGCCGAAGCCCTTGGCAAGGGGTATTACGTTCCGCACGTGATCGAGCCCAGCGCCGGGGTGGACCGGCTGACGCTGGCATTGCTTTGCAACGCGTACAGCGAGGACCAGGCCCCGGACGAAAAAGGAAAGATGGAGACGCGCATCGTGATGCGGTTGCACCCGCGGATTGCGCCTGTGAAAGTGGCTGTGTTCCCGCTGCTCAAGAACAAGCCGGAGCTGGTGAGGAAGGCGCTGGAGGTTCGGGACTTGCTTCGCCCCCACATGCCCGTGTTTTATGACGAAGCCGGCGCGATCGGCAGACGGTACCGGCGGCAGGACGAGGGCGGGACGCCCTTCGGGATCACCGTGGACTTCGACACCCTGGGCGAGAAGGGGCCAGACCTTAAGGACACGGTAACCCTGCGCGAGCGCGACAGCATGCGGCAGGAGCGGGTGCGGATCGCGGATCTCCCTTCGATTCTGATGGACAAGATCCGGTAAACGAAACTTATGGAGTACGAGGCGGTCATTGGTCTTGAAACGCATGTGCAGCTCAAGACCCGGTCCAAGATGTGGTGTGGATGCGTGAATGAGTTTGGCGCGCCGCCAAACACCAACGTCTGCCCGGTGTGCCTCGGCATGCCGGGCGTGCTGCCGGTCGCGAACGACGAAGCGCTGCGCCTGACCGTTCTGACCGGCCTGCTTCTCAACTGCACCATTCCGCCTTACGCCAAGTTCGACCGGAAGAATTACTTTTACCCGGACGTTCCGAAGAATTACCAGGTCACCCAGTATGACAAGCCTTCGACGAGCAACGGCTGGCTGGATTTCGAATTCGCCGGCGGCGTCTCGCGTGTGCGCATCACCCGCGCCCATCTCGAGGAGGATGTAGGCAAGAACTCGCACTTCGAGCGCGGCAGCGGAGTGGACTTCAACCGCGCGGGCGTGCCCTTGCTTGAGATCGTGTCCGAGCCGGACATCCGGAGCGCCGACATGGCCTATGAATATCTCAACGCGTTGAAGGAAGTGCTCGTTTACGGCGGCGTGAGCGATTGCGACATGGAGAAGGGCATGGTCCGCTGCGACGTGAACGTGAGCGTGCGGCCGAAAGGCGCGCAGGAGCTGGGCGCCAAGATCGAGATCAAGAACATGAACAGCTTCAGCGGGGTCCGGCGCGCGCTGGAGTATGAGATTCCCCGCCAGATCGGGGTGCTGAGCTCCGGCGGGACGCTGCATCAATCCACCCGCCGCTGGGACGACGAAACGGGAATCACCCAGGAGATGCGCACAAAGGAACACGCGCACGACTACAGATACTTTCCCGAGCCTGACCTGATGCCCTTCGAGCCGACGGCGGCGTGGCTCGAGGAGGTGTCCCGCCGGGTTGTGGAACTGCCGTTTGCCAGGAAGCGCCGGTTCATGGAGCACTATCAACTGCCCGCATCGGATGCCCAGGCGTTCGTGTGGGATGCGCCGCTCGGCGACTATTTTGAAAAGGCCGCCCGGGACTCGAAGAATCCCAAGGGCGTTGCCAACTGGGTGATCAACGGTCTTCGCGGCGCGCTCGCCGCATCGCAAAGCTCGCTGGATCAGGTTCAATTTGCGCCGGGCGCGCTTGGCGAGCTGGTGGAGCTGGTGGATAGCGGAAAGATCAGCAGCAAAATCGCCCAGGACGTTTTTTCCGAGATGTTCGCCACGGGGGAGGGCCCGCTGGCGGTGGTGCAACGAAAAGGGCTTGCCCAGGTGAGCGATGCGGCGGCCATCGAACAGTTCTGCGACCAGGCGATTGCGGCCAACCCGGGTCCCGCGGCGGATTACAAAGCCGGCAAAGCGGCCGCGCTCAATTTTTTGAAAGGCCAGGTCATGAAGTTAAGCAAGGGCAAAGCCAATCCCGCGTTGGCCGGCGAGATTCTCGAAAAGAAGCTCAAGTAACAGGCCGCGACATTTCCTGCCTCGCCTGTTCATGCGCGCGCGGTGTTGTTTCAGCGACGGGAACGTCTTTTCGCCGCTGCCCGCGATCCGTTACAAAACCTCTTTCACCGATGGCGCAATGGGCGCAATCCGGTTGTTCATGTAATATCCCGCGGCGCGGACATATTTCTCGGCGTAGCTTTTGATGAGGTTTTTTTCCTCGGCAGTCAGATCGCGCACGATTCTTGCAGGGGCTCCCAGCACGAGAGTTCCGGGCGGGATGCGCATGCCCAGGGGCACGAGCGAGTTGGCGCCGACCAGCGAGTTGCGCCCGACCACAGCTCCATCGAGCACCGTGGCGTTCATTCCGACCAGCGCTTCGTCCTCGACGGTGCATCCGTGAACGATGGCGCCGTGCCCGACGGTGACGTAATTCCCGAGCTGGCAGTTCATGCTGTCGGAGAGGTGGAGGACGCAGTTGTCCTGAATGTTCGTGCAGCGTCCCACAATGATTTTGTTGATGTCGCCCCGAAGCACTGCGTTAAACCAGATGCTGGAATAATCACCGATGGAGACATCGCCGACAACGACCGCGCCCTGCGCGATAAAAACGTCTTTGCCAAGCGTTGGCCCTTTGGAAAGAAACCTTCCGAATTCCTCGTGCGGAGTCATCATTCTCCCATCAGGTGCGCGGCGACTTTCCGCGTGTGCGGCGCGAGGCGGTGCTCCCACAAGTAAATGCCCTGCCAGGCGCCGAGCGCCGGTCTCGATCCCATCACCGGGATCAACAGTGAAACCTGTGTGAGCGCCGAACGGATGTGGGCGGGCATGTCATCGTCTCCCTCGGCGGTGTGAATAAAAAGCGCGTCGCCATCCGGCACGAGCCTGCTGAAAAACGCTTCAAGATCCCGCTGCACGGCCGGGTCGGCGTTTTCCTGGATCAGCAGGGATGCCGAGGTGTGGCGAACGTGGAGGGTGAGCAACCCGGTGTTGATCCCGGAGTCGCCAACCCACAAAACGACCTCGCGGGTGAATTCGTACAGGCCTTTTCCCCGGGTGGATATCGAAAATTCGCGCGTCGTTTGCCGCATGATGCTTTCCCGACTACCTCTTTGGCTGCTTGCTTTCGAGAAGCTTCTCGAGTTGCTCGTTGCGGGGCTCGCCGGCAGCCAGCGACTTGTTGTAATGGAATCGGGCCAGCTCCACCAGCGGGGGATTCTGGTTCAGGTACACCACGGCGAGGTTCTGGTGCGCGGTTCCGTAGCCGGGTTGGAGTTGCACCGCTTTGCGCAGGGCGGCTTCGGCCGGACCGCGCAGGCCCTTTTCGCTCAGAACCAGGCCGAGGTAATTCTGGATTTCCGCGCTTTTCGGATCGAGTGTGGCCGCGCGGCTCAGGGCGTCGAATGCGTCGTCGTGCCGCCCTTGCAGGAAGCGTAACCGCCCCAGGGCAGCCATGGTGAAGGCGTCATCGGGCGCTATCTCAAGCGCTCGCTTCAGATTCGCCTCGGCCTTGTCGTATTCCCGGCGCGAGATCTGGACAGTCGCAAGGTTCGCGAGGGTCACGACATCTGTGTTGTCCTGCTGGAGCACCTGCTCGAAGCCCGACTCCGCCTGATCGAGGCGGCCCGCCGCAAAATCTCTTTTGGCCTGCGCGGCCATGCCCGCTGTGCTGGCGGAGAACTTTCGGGGGGGCGGGCTGGCGGGACTGGGTTCGGCAAAAACGGGTTCCGGCGCCCGGAACAGGGCCAGTTCCTCCGGAGAATACGGAATTTTCTGCGCCTCGAGGGCCTGGAGCCGGCTCTTCACGCTTGTAAGCTCGTTCTGCAACTGCCGAAGCCGCGACGCGCGCGACCCGGCTTTGACATCCTTCAGCTCGCGCTGAGCGGCGGCAAGCTTCCGGGTCAGAGAGTCGCGCTCCTTTTCCAGCTCGCGGATCCGCCGGGCTTCCGATCGGGTCGGAGGCGGTTCGGCGATGGCCGGAGCGGGCGCGGAACTTTCGGCAGGCGCGGGGGCCAGTGTCACAACCGGCGGCGCAGCCGGCGCGGGTGCTGCCGCTTCGGCCTGAAGCGCTGCGACGCGGTTTTGCAGGGCTTTCTTTTCAAGCAGCAGCATATCTTTTTCGGACGTCAACGCGGCCAGTTGCGCTTCCAAAGTAGCGGTGGCGGAAGGCGCAGTCTGCAAGCTGGCATTTTTGGCCTGCGCTTCCGCAAGCTGCTTTTTCAAAAGCTCGTTCTCGGCTTTGAGCGCGCCGGCGGTTTGCGAATCGGTTTCAAGTGCTTTGACGCGGGCCTCGAGGGCCAGGCGTTCCGCATCGAGCTTATTGATCCTCTCCTGCCGCTCGGCCAGTGACTGATTCGCCTTGTCCAGGGCTTCCTTGTTGCCTGCGGCGGCATTCGCCTCAAGAGCGGTCAACCGGTCCTGCAAGGTGCGTTTCTCAAGCTCGAGGATGCGCACTTTGTCCATCTGCTCGGAGAGTTTCTTTTCCATTTCCGAGAGGGCTGCCCGGTCGGCGGGTGAGGATTGGGGCGGCTGGTTCTTGAGCTGCTCGATGTTCACCTTGAGCAGGTCGTTCTCCTTTTGAAGCGCCTGGAGCCGCTCCTCGGCTTTTTGAAGTTCGCGAGGGTCCACGGCGGCCGGGCGCACCCCGAGCGCTTCCCGAAGCTGGGCCTGCAGCTTGTCGCGATCGGTCTGCAGAGACTGGATCTGCTCCTGGAGAGAGCCCACCTGGGCCTGAAGCGCTGCGAGGGCTGCGTCTGTGGCGGGCCCGCCGGCGCCGGGTGCCTGGGGTTGTGAGGGTTGTTGCGGCTGGAGCCGGGGGGCGGGTTGGACCTTCTGCTCCAATTGGGCGATGCGCTCGTTCAGGTAAGCGATCCGGAACCGCATAATATTTGCGTTCCAGCCCGGGTTGCCTTTTTGGAACCGCTCGAGATCGAGACGCGCCTGTCGATATTTCTCGAGGGCAGCTCCGAACTGGAGGTTATTGGACAGAGTGTCCGCCTCCTGAATGACGTTGTAGATGCGAACATAGTATTCATCCGCGCTCTGGGGTTGGGCGGCGACAACCATACAGAGCAGGGCCAGGACGATGCAGAGCCTTCTCATGCGGCAAGGGTAGCGTCCATGCAGGCTTTGGCAACTCGCGCTTTGGGGCGGTTTGGGCGGAGTTGGTTTTTTAGTTGTTTTGGCTCATGGCTTCGTTTAGCCTGTACATCGTTCAGGAAGTATGTCTGATGAAACCAAAGAGTCGCTTTCCGCGAGCGAGTTGCTGAAGAATTCTTCGCTATATCGCGAATTCCAGGCGGAGCGGGAGGAGATCCTCAGGCACAAATGGATCGAGTCGGAGAAGGCCGGCCGGGACATTGGGTTTGAGAAGGCCCTGACAGACTGGATTATCAAGCACCGCGCCAAATGGCGCAAAGGCCGCCAGGTTGTTTCGCGCTGAGGCGCGCGGCAGGCAGTTCCTTTAAGCCGGCACCGAGAGGCCGGCAAGGGCTATGAACATGAATCAATTTGAATGCGGGCAAGCCGGCTGGAAACGCCGGGTTGCCCGTCTCTTTTTATGGGTGAAAGCATTGTTGTCCTGAACCAGGGCGCCATCCAGCGGGCGTTGACCCGCGTGGCGCACGAGATCGCGGAGCGGAACGAATCCGGCTCCAGCGTGGTGCTGGTGGGCATCCAGCGCGGCGGCGTGCCGCTGGCCGCCTGTCTCGCCGAAACCCTCTCCGGCATCTGGAAGCAGCCCGTGCCTGCCGGCAGCCTGGATGTATCCATGCACCGGGACGACCTGGACCGCAGAGCGGCGCCGCACGTGCAACCCACCCACATGCCGTTTGATATCACCGGCAAAACCGTTGTGCTCGTGGATGACGTCCTGTTCAGCGGTCGGACCATTCGGGCGGCAATGGACGCCCTGAACGATTTTGGCCGCCCCCGCCAAATCGAGCTGGCGGTCCTGATTGACCGCGGACACCGGGAGCTGCCCATCAAGGCGGACTTCGTCGGCAAGAACGTTCCCACCGCGCTGGCGGAATCCGTTCTCGTGAAATTCTCGGACACGGGCGTTCCGCTGTCCGTAACGTTGAGGAAGGAGCCCACACCATGAATTGGACACGCAAACACCTGACGGATATCGAATCCCTTTCGGCCGAGGAGATCACCCTGGTGCTCGACACGGCCAGGGCGTTCAAAGCCGTTGGCGAGCGCGCCATCAAAAAAGTGCCCGCGCTGCGCGGCAAGACGGTCGTCAACCTCTTTATCGAGCCTTCCACGCGGACGCGCACCAGCTTTGAGCTGTCCGAGCAGCGGCTTTCCGCCGACATCATTAATTTCAACACCGAGGCGTCGTCGCTCAAGAAAGGGGAAAGCCTGAAGGACACCGCGCGGAACCTGGAGGCGTTGAATGTGGATTTTATTGTGATACGTCACAGCGCCTCCGGTGCGCCGGCGTTTCTTTCGCGGGTGTTGCAGGCCAGTGTGATCAATGCCGGCGACGGGGCGCACGAGCATCCCACCCAGGCGTTGCTGGACACATTCACCATCCGCGAACAAAAGGGGCGGATCGCGGGGCTCAAGGTGACGATCCTTGGCGACATCCTTTACAGCCGCGTGGCCCGTTCGGATGTCTGGGCGCTGACCAAACTCGGCGCGCACGTCACGCTCTGCGGGCCGCCGACGCTCGTACCCAGGGAATTCGAGCAAATGGGCGCAAAGGTGACGCACAACGTCGAGGAAGCCATTCGTGAGGCGGACATCATCAACCTGCTGCGCATTCAGCACGAGCGGCAGCGCAAGACCATGTTTCCGAGTTTAGGCGAATACACGAGCTTCTTCGGGCTCACCAAGCAGCGGCTGGCCAAGACCAAACCCGATGCGATTATCATGCACCCGGGGCCCATCAACCGGGGCGTTGAAATTGACAGCAGCATTGCCGACTCGGGCAGGTCTGTGATCCTCCAACAGGTGACGAATGGCCTGGCGGTGCGGATGGCGGTCCTTTTTCTTGTGAACGGCGGCAAAGGCCCTTCCGAACTTGCCGGTTGAGCGGACTTATCCGGCTGCGGCGGCGGTCTTTCTTGGCGCAAAGAAACGCATCACGCTGTCGCCATGCTTCAGGAGTTTGCGCTCCTCCCAGAAATCCGGCACCGAAAGCGTGTCGCGTTTTGTGTGGCCAAGCACCAGGAGCGCGGAGTCGGTCATGACCATCGGGAGGCGTGGATCGTCGAGCAATTGCTGTGCAAGCGAGGTGGAGCGGCGTCCAATGTTTTTTTCCCCGTAGGGGGGATCGGCCAGAACCAGGTCGAACTGCGGGCCGGCGGGAGCCAGGTGGCCCAGGGCTGCGAAGACATCCTGGACCCTGGTCTGAAGCGCTTCGAGACCGAACCCGGCCTGTTCCGCATTTGCGCGGAGAACCTCCGCATGACGAAACGATTTTTCGATGCACATGGCGGAAGCGGCGCCCCGGCTGAGAGCTTCGAGGCTCAGCGCGCCGGTGCCGGCGAATAACTCGAGGATTCGCGCGCCGATCACGCGTTCCCCGAGGCTGTTGAACACCGCCTGTTTGACGAGGTCCGGTGTGGGCCGGACATCCAGGCCCTTGGGAGCTTTCAGGATTCTCCGCGCCGCCTTGCCGCCTGTTATTCGCATGAGGAAACTTAAGCCCGGGCCGTGCCTGCGTCAGCAGAAATTGCGCACGGGACGCTTGTCGGTGCTACGCAAGCCACTCGTCCAGGTGCTCGCTCACGAAGGCGTCATCATTGAGCGCGGGGTAGGAGGCATAAACGCGATCAATTTCGGCGGCCTGCCCCGGGCTGAGGCCTTCGTTTGGATCCAGGCACCAAATGCCCTCGAACAGGCGCTGCCTGCGCAGCACTTCGTGCAGGCCGGCGATGCAGCCGGCAAATCCATTTGCGGCATCGAAGAACGCGGCGTTGCAGTCTGTGACAGCCGCGGCCTTGGCCAGCAGCTCCGCGCCGGCCATCCCGGCATCGCGCGCCTGGCGGCATTCCTCGAGCAACTCCACGGCCTTGCGGGTCCACACGGCCCAATGCCCGAGGAGTCCGCCGGCAATGCGGACTTCCCTGGCATGGCCGTTCACCGTAAAGCGGAACGGTGTGATCAGGTCATGCACGATCGCATCGTCATTGCCGGTGTAGAGGACGACGTCCTCGCGTCCGCTTTCGGCCAGCGCCCGGACGACATCAAGCGTCTGGTAGCGGTTGAACGGGGCGATTTTAATTGCGACCACACTCTCGATTTCCAGGAGTCGCCGCCAAAACCCGAGCGGCAGCACACGGCCTCCGACGGCCGGCTGGAGGTAGAACCCGATGATCGGAATGATATCGCCGACGGCGCGGCAATGGTCGAAGAGAGTTTTTTCGCCGGCATCGCGGAGCGCGGCGAGGCTGAGCAGGCCGGCATGGTAACCGGTTTGGCGGAGGAACCCGGCTTCCTTCACTGCCTGGGGGGTCTGGCCGCAGATGCCGCCAATGCGCGCCAGGGGCTGCTGCCGTCCGGCGTCGAGCCGGTCAAACTCGCGCGCGGCGAGCTCGAGGACAGGCTCAAACAGGGCGTGGCGGGGATCACGAATGGCGAACTGGGTGGTGTGAACACCCACGGCGAGGCCGCCCGCGCCCGCAGCGGCGTAGTAACGGATCAGGGCGCGCTGCCGCCGTTCCTCCAGCCTGCGCTCGCGTGTGAGTGCCAGGGGGCATGCCGGAATGACCACGCCCTGGCGCAGGACCCGGCGGATGCTTTCATTGAGATTAGAACTTGCCATCGCGCGATTCGAAGTGGGTTGGTTTGTTGAGGGTCGGGCCGCTGTTGCCGATCCATTGGGCCACACGGGGAATAAGCTCACAGGCTTTCATCGAGGGGGGGCCGAACAACTCGATGCAGCGTTTGGAATTGGAAAGCAGCGCCGTGGTTTGCTCGGCGCCGGCGAACACGGGCTTTTTTCCGAGCAGGCTCCCAAGCCGTTCGCAGGCTTCCCGCACAAACAGCGTCTCGGGACCGGTGAGATTGATGACAAATGGCGGCGTGGCGGCGTGATCGAAGCAGCGCAGCGTAACGGCGTTGGCATCTCCCTGCCAAATGGTGTTAAACGCGCCGATGGCCAGATCAACCGGGCGCCCCCCGGCGACCTTCTGTGCGAGATCCACAAGCACGCCGTAGCGGAGGTCGCAGGCGTAGTTGAGACGGATGAGCGCCACAGGGGTGCCCCGGGTGCGGCTGAAGTGCTCGAAGATCCGTTCCCGCCCCAGGCAACTCATGGCGTATTCACCCACGGGCGCGGGCGGGTCGGTCTCCCTGGAGCCGCCACCGGTCACCGGGACAAGGCCGTAAACATTGCCGGTCGAGAAGGCAACGATCCGGCTTTGGGGGAACCGTCGGCAGACGAGGGCCGGGAGGTGCGCGTTCATCGCCCATGTGAGAGCTTCCTGGCCGGTGGCGCCGAATTTCATGCCCGCAAGGAACAGGAGATTTGGAACATCGGGCAGGCGCTCGAGCGCCTTCTCATCCAGCAGATCGCACGCGATTGTTTCAATGCCCCCGGCCTGCAACTCCCCGGCGAGTTGCGGTGAGCTGAACCTGGCCACGCCGATGATCCGGCGCGAAACGCCGGCAAGTTCCGAGGCGCGCCGGGCCATGCGCGCAAGGCTCGGCCCCATCTTGCCCCCGACGCCGAGAAGCATCAGGTCCCCCTTCATTCGCCTCATGGTTTCGACCACTTCCGGCGTGGGCCTGGCAAGCAATTGCTCCAATTCAGGCACGGAGCGGGTGGACTCTTCAACACTCATCGGGAAATTGTGAGATCGGGCGGCGGCGGATCGCAAGGAAAATACCCGGCAATTCTATGGGCCTTTTTCTATGCCTTGAATCTTGCCGATCTCGTTCCCCGTCATCTTGGCGTCGTTGCGTCTTGGCGTGAGTCTCTCTTTATTCGAACGCATAGCACAGCCGCGCCGGGGTAAAAGCGACAGGAAACAAACAGGACGCGTCACCGGCGGCAGTCGCACGCCCGGTTCGGCGTCATGACTCAATCAACTCCGGCCTTCTCTTGAAAAACTCCACGTGGCCACAGCCATCGCAGACCAGGGTGTACATCCCAAACAGAGCGATGTAGTCCCCGTTGCGGTATTGGTCGCGGGAACAAAGCGGGCATGCAAAGGACTGACCTTTCGCTCCGTAGCGCTGCGGGCCCATAGCTTGTCTCGCGGCCTTCACCGCCCGTTTCAATGGAGATATTTTGGTGGTCATAAGAGTATAAGTGTCAGGGTAATGCCGAATAGTCCACTTTGCCTGAACGGGAAGCGAGATGACTCAAGTCCGGCGTTGCAGGCTGAATGTTCATAAATGAATTCTGATGCTGAGGTATTTGTTTGTCAAATAGTTTTTGGACAGACTCTTTCAGTCAGCGACTCGATGGTTGCGCGTTTCGGGCACCCTTAAATCATGATGAAGTCCGCTATGCCTCATGCGTCGTCCGGGCTGCCATCCTCCATGCGCACGAGCAATGTCCGCCCGGAAATGACAAGGCCCGGAACGTTTCCGTTCCAGGCCTGTCTGAAAAGCTCTCTCGAGCCGGTCGAAACCTTACTTGGTCGCTTCGTTTGCCGTGGTGGCGGCGGCATCCACTGCGGCGTCCACGGTTTTCACCGCATTTGTGCCGGTGGTTTGCTCCGTAGCAGCCTTGTGCCCCATCCGTCCGCTGGTCCACTTGTGAATCAGACCCTGCTTATTCAGCCCCCAATAGGCCAGCGCGAGGACAATCAGGATGCCGATCACCCAGGGCCACGGGCTCTTTTTCTCGGCGAAGGGATCGGTCAGATCGCGCTTCGAACCGGGCGGCAGCTTGGCGATGCCGGTCAGCGCCGTGCCGAACGGAACGTTGATCTTGGCCCTGGCGTTCACAGCCCAGCCGTTCGCATCCATGATCGGCCCGAGATTCCGCTTCCGCAGCTTGAGGTAGGCGAGAATCATGGACGGTCCGGAGATGACCAGGATGATGCCGATAATCAGGGCCACGAGCGCGAGCGGCCCGAACTTGCTGATATTCACAAACCCGGCGGCCACAGCCGTCAGAAAGGTGCCGATGGCGCCGAAGGCCACGCCCAGCGCTGCCACCGTGCCCACATCAATCTTCTTGGCAGGCGCTGCGGCGGCCGCAGGCACTTTCTTGTCTGCCGTTGCCGTCGCATCCGCGGCGGCCTGCAGTTTCGCCGTCGAGGCGGCATCCGCGTCCGAAGCCCGCTTGGCCACGCGTTCCTCGATCATCCGCACCACCTTCTTGTAAGGCATCCAGAACGCCTGCCGCAGGCTGATCGGGTTCGAAACGATCTTGGTGATCGTGGCATCCCAATCCTTGCCGTTGCGATCGTAGAAAACGCCGTTGCGGCCAACCATGAGGTTGTCGTCGTCGCCCTGTGAAAACGCAGCCACAATGCTGCCCTTCTCGCCGGTCCCTTTGCGCACCAGGTCGCAATAGGCGAGATATGCGCCCGCCAGGCCCGCCATGGTGGCGTGCTTGCCGGCATCCTCAACCGGAAGGGTCAATTCGCAGCTTCTCTGGTCGAGATAAAGCGTGCCGGCCTGGAAGATCGCAGGTTCGCCCCGGTCGTAGAAATCCTTGAAATTGACAAAGTTGTTGCAGAGCAACCGCAGATCGCGCGTGAAACGCACCAGCCTCTCCACAGCAATGATGGAGGCCACGTTCGATTCCTCCGCCTTGTCCTTCGCTATCAGCCCCGCAAGGGTTTCCTTGCCTTTGCCGGCCAGGATTTCGCGCACGCGTTTCAGGCCGAGCTTTTCAACGATTCCACCCGCCTTGGCGCCGTTCCAGCCTTCATAAGGCGCAAATTTGTCTTTGATCCCCTGCCACTCCTGCTCGGTAATCGCTGTCTTGGCGCCGAGCAGCGGTTTGACGACCTGGGCCGCAAACTGCGAGATCTGCCCGGACCATGCCGGGTTCAACCCTTCGTTCAATGGCAGCGGCTTGTTCGACGCAATCTGCGCCAGCGGGAACCCCGCCACTTCCGCAGCCGTAATCGTCAGGTCCTTCGCCGCAACCGCCAAATACTCCTTCTCCTCGCGGTTCAGAGCGCCGACGGCTCTCGCATCAAACGCCGCCAGGCGGCACCGAGCAAAATAGTCGTCGATCTTCCCCTTGAGCGCGCCGAAAATCGCCGCCGCCGCATCGGTCCCCTCGTTCAGCGGCCGGATCGCCGGGTCAGCCTCCGCCTTGCCCTGCCAATCCGCATATGCCTTTGCCTCGGCATAAAACTGATCCACTTTCGCCTGGGAGATGCCCGGCTTGCCGCTGCGGTCCGCTTCGGACCCCACACACGCGATGATGTCCCGCACGAGAGCCTTGGTGGCCTCATCAGCGGCGGATTCCTCGACGATCACGCCATCCCCGTTGAAGGCGGTCTGCGCCAGGATCTTGGTGGTATCCACGGTATCTTCGACGCTGAGGGCCTGGGCGTCCTTTTTGCCCAGGTTCACGAGGATCTGCTTTGCCGAAGCCAGCAACTGTTTGCCCTGCGGGGTCGCGTCATTGAACGAGCTCAGCGGCAGTGGCGACACGCGCTTTGCCATGTCGTCCGCGTTCTTCAGCATCCCGCCGGTCCATTTGATTGCGGCGAGCAGTTCGTCCGCGCGAATTCGCCCGTCATTGTCGGTGTCAATCAGGGACAAAGTGCGCTTGTCGAAGTGCAGCCCGGTTGTCGGGCATGCCAGGGCGACCCATAGCTTCTTGTCGAGTTGATCCAGGGCCATCATGTCAGCCCCTGTCTCAAGGCTGACCTGGTCAAAACCGCCAGCTCTGAAGAATTTCCATGCGTGTGATGTGCTCATAATTTTGAGTTTATTTCATTCTACCTTGTTGAAGTTTGTATTCTAAGCCGCGATGGCCTGTTGGCAAGATAAACTTCTCGTATCCTGATCCTTAGTGTTGTTTAAGATGAAGTCCACCAAAGCCCTTAAAAAACACTCTAGTTCTTGACCACAGGCATGTTTGTGTGCAACAGGTATTGTTACTATGAGGACTAATACAAAGTTTATGTCAATTCTGGGCGTCAGCGCCGCTGTCTTTTTGGCCGCGGGATGTGCCCAGCGCCAGGAGCGCGTTTATGAACCCGAACCGGCAACGGTTTACAAACCACAACCAGCCCCAGCCCAAACCGCGGCTCCGGCTCCAGCCCCGGCCGCCACGTACACCTGCAAGGATGCGACGTGGGGTCCGGTGAAGCTTGAGAAGAGCATGCCGG
>CAYNZC010000059.1:15176-27614 GCA_964401575.1 uncultured Verrucomicrobiota bacterium | reverse complement strand
CCTATTGCTTCACCCTTCCCGGCACGACTGCCCCGAAGGCGGAGGTTTCGACCCATCCCTGTCCTCGCCGGGTCTGGACAAAAACAAAACCGCTTCGAAGGCGTTTGGCTCGGACCGGTTCGCCCGCAGCCAACTGCGTGGTGTACTGGGCCTCGCGCGTGGGGGTGAGCCGCAAAGGTGTGTCACGCTCGAGCACAATGCCCAACCGCGCCCGCTGCACAACGCCCAGGTGCGCCGGCAGGCTCAAAAGAAACAGGGCCAGCCCCAACGCCGAAAGACCCTGGTGCCACGCCGCCCGGCGAATTCGGAATATGCCGGGCAACAGGACCGCCCCCACCGCCGCCCAAAGGCTGAATCCAGTAATCCACGCCCACCAGTGGCTCGGGAGCCACGAGGACGCCACCTCATACCAGGCCAGGTAGGGCGCGTCCAGTTGCGCCGCCTTGCGCGCCAGCTCCAGGTTGTTCTTCGCCGCCTTGTTGAACGGGTCAATCCACAATGTCTGTTCCCACGCCAGCACCGCGTGGCCCGCGCGGCCCCGGCGCCACTCGGCATTTCCCAGGTTCAAAAAGCTCCCGACCGAAGGCTCCACGCGCGCCGTTTCCGCAAACAGCCGCGCCGCAGTCTCGTATTGCCCCGCCCTGTAGGCCGCCACGCCGGGGCCGAAAATGGCGCCAGGCTCAAGGGCGAACAGCGGGCAGATCGCGCCAAAAACCGCGACCCACAACACCAGGGCAAGACGCGGCGCGCTCACAGCTTCTCCTCCAGGATGTCCAGCGCGCACATGAGTTTTTCGCGATCCTCCATCAGCGAGACCGGCGCGCGCCCGGCGTATCGCTCGGCGTTGCTCGCCTCGAAAAGCCGCTCGACCGCTCCCGCCGCATCAGCCGATCGCCCGGCAATCAACCCCAGCACATCGGTGCTCAGCACTGCCCCCGGGTGCGCGGGATAATTCGGCGCGCTGGCCACCTGCACCGCCCGAACCGCGCTCTGACGAAACACGGCGGCATCTCCCCGCCGCGCCGCCGCATCCATCCGGCGCCGCTCCCGCTTCAACTCCCGGCGGGCGCGCCGCCGCAGAACCACCTCCGGATGCGCCTCGAGAAACCGCCGCCGGCGATCCCACTGCCACAGGGCGAGAAACAGCACCGCGGGGGCCGCCTGCACAAACGGAAACCACGGACGAAGCTGCACCGGCGTCAGGCTGGCCACCGTGGCTCCCGGGTCGGCGCGCACCAGGCTCAACTCGGGCTCCTTAGGCTCCTGGCTCAGCCGCTGCCGCAGGAGAGCATCCAGGTCGGCGGGCATGCTGCCGGGCAGAACTGTCACCGGGGCCGAAGGAACATTCTGCACCACGTACTTCTCGACCTCCGGGTTGAAGAAGCTAAAAGGCAGCTCGGGGGTGGCCTTCAGTCCCCCTCTCAACGGAACCAGTGTGTAGATGAACGAGATGAAACCCCGCGACTCCACCACTTGAATCGGCAGGTTCTCGCGCCGCGCCGGCAGCACCTGCCAGTCCGCCAGCGTGGGCGGGTTCGCCACCACAAGCCGCCCAAGGTTGCCGCGCCCGCGAATGGTCACCGTCATTTGCACAGGCTCACCCGGATGGATGGTGTCGGCCGAAAGTTGCGGCGGATCAACGGAATACACACCCACCGCGCCGGAAAAACCGGGCGGCCTGCCCTCAGGCGGCAGCGGCCTGAACACAAGCTCCATCGGGTCCGAGTCCAACAGGGTGTAACGCAGCATGCTGCTCGAAATGGTCGCCGGACCGCTGATCACCACCGGCCCCGAAAACCGGTTCCCCACGGAAAAGCCCTGCGCGTAAAGCCGGGTATTCCCCGCGGAGATCGGCGTAAGGGTTGTCTCGTAAATATAGTGTGGCAGGCTTCGACCCTGGAAAGGCAGGTGTTGCACCGATTGCCGTCCGGCTGTGAGTTCGTGAATGAATCCCTCCCCGCCCAGTTGCACCTGCCCAAGCGCCTGCACAATACCCGAGGCCAGTCCAGGCGAAAGAATCCGGACACGCACCGCCTGCCCCACAAACGGCGTCTCGGGCTCCACTTCAAGATACAGCATCTGCGGCGGAACCGATGTCTGCACGTTGGCCGAAATCAGAAACGCCTCGGGCACCTGCACCGGGTTTCCCGCCACGCTGATCGGGAACGAGGGCACCACGTGCTTCCCCTCGGCTGGCGCCCGGGAGTGAAAGTTGAAACTCGTGCGAGGCTGAAAATTTGTTCCAACCATCTCCATGATCTGGCCCGAGGCGCCCGGCCGGAATTCCAGCCGGCCCGCGGATGGCAGCTCGCCATTCCACGATATCACATCCCGCAGCGCGTTCAGTGTAAGCCGGTAAACAACCCGGTCTCCCGGACGGGCCACGGGCGGATCAAAGCTCGCCTCGGCCCGCACCGGCGCGCTGGTATCCAGCCTGGGTTGCGAGAGCATCAGCGTGATCATCGGGTCCTGGGCCGGCGCCGCGTTCGTGGCCGCGCCACAAATTCCGGGCAGCAGGACAAGCACGAATGCCATGCAATAAAGCACCCCGCCAGGCGCCCTCGATGCACACGCGCCGCCGCCCGCACGCTCCCGCTCTCTCTCACGCACAACCATCAAACTGTTTTTGTACGGGCGCTCCCGCTCGAAAGCAAATGCTTCCGGCAGGAAAAATTTCGCGCTTTGGCGCACATAATGGTAGAGTCAGAACGTTCAACGGCATGAAAATATTCGGTTTCCAATTCTGCATTGCGTGGGAGGACCCGCAGGCCAACTTCGCCCGGGTGGGGGCAATGGCGCGCGACGCCGGGCCGCCCCCCGGCTCGTTGCTCATTTTGCCCGAGATGTTCGCCACCGGGTTTAGCATGAACACGGACAAGATCGCCGAGGATGAAGGCGGGCCGACCCATGCCTTTCTCGCCGCACTGGCCGCCGAGCACGAATGCTGGGTGGCCGGCGGCGCCCCCATCCGGGGCAAGGACGGCAACATCCGCAACAGCGCCCTGGTCTTTTCGCCCGGCGGCAAAATCGCAACCTGTTACTCCAAAATGCGCCTGTTCCGTCCCGGCAATGAAACCGAACATTACTGCGCCGGCGAAACGCCTTGCGTCTTTAACTGCGGTCCCGCCCTGGCGGCGCCGTTCATTTGCTATGATCTCCGGTTTCCCGAGTTGTTCCGGGAAGCGGCCCGGCAATGGCAGCCCCACCTCTACATTGTCATGGCAAGCTGGCCTTCCCAGCGGATCGCCCACTGGATCCGCCTCCTCCAGGCCAGGGCCATCGAAAACCAGGCTTTCATCGCCGGAATCAACCGCACCGGCCCCGATCTGTTCCATGAATACTGCGGCAGATCTCTCATCGCGGATTTCCACGGCGAGATCGTCGCGGACGCCGGCACGGTCGAAAATGTCATCAGCGCCGAGCTCGATTTCAACGCCCTCGCCCAATACCGAACCGCGTTGCCCTTCCTGCGCGACTTGCAGGAGGTGTCTCCAGGCACTCCCAAAACGAATTCGGGGACCTGAAAACCACAACCGCCAGGGAATGGAATGATGTAAGAATCGCGCCCGCCACCGGTGGCGTGAGAGTTGAGCCCGCTCAAACTCAAATTCACGCACAAGCCCCCGGGCTACACCATGTCCGAGGCGATGACGCGAATGATTTCCCCGAGGGTCGTTTCGCCGGCGAGAGCCCTGGAAAGACCGTTCTGCCACAGGGTGCGCATGCCCTCCTGGACAGCCAGCTCTTCGAGACGGGATGTGGGAAGTTTTTGCAGCACCGCCTCGCGGAAGGGCTCCGTCACATAGAGAAACTCTGACACCGGCACCCGGCCGAGGTAGCCGGAGCCGTTGCACGCCTCGCAACCGGTTCCCGCCACAAACCTCGCGGTAGCGAGCAGTTCGGGCGGCACAAGCTTCGCCTGGCTGGGCGGCGGCTCGAAAGGCTGCGAACACTGGGGACAGTTGCGCCGCACAAGCCGCAGGCCCATCACTCCAATCAGGCTGGATGCGAGCATGAAGGGCTCGATTTCCATGTTGATCAGCCGGGTGAACGCACCGGCCGAAACGCCGGAATGAATGGTGCTGATCACCAGGTGCCCGGTGAGACCAGCCTGAACCGCGATAGCCGCCGTCTCAGGATCACGTATCTCCCCCACCATGATCACCTGCGGATCCTGCCGCATAATGCTTCGGAGAGCCACGGCGTAAGTAAAATCCTGCGCGGCATTGATTTGCGTCTGGCTCACCATGGGAAGGTTGAACTCGACCGGATCCTCCACTGTGCTGATGCTGATGCTGGAGCCGTCTCTTTGGGTGAGATGACACAGCGCGGAATACATGGTGCTCGTCTTGCCGGACCCGGTTGGCCCAGTGAAGAGCAGCAGCCCGCTCGTCCGCCGAAGGGCGCGGATCAGGCCGCGCAATGTCGAATCCTCAAAACCGAGACCTTCCAGGTCAAACCGCCGGTCCCGGGGATCGAAGATGCGAATCACGATCTTTTCGCCCCGGGTCGTGGGAAAGATGGAGATGCGCAACTGGATGTTCTCGATTTCCGCCCCGCCCATGCAGGTGCCATCCTGCGGCAGGCCCGCCTGGTACGTGACAAGGTTTGCCATGACCTTGAATCGCATCGAAAGCTTGTCCAGCAATTCAAGAGGCAGATGCGCCACTTCCGTGAGAATCCCGTTCACCCGCGCGCGAACGGCAATCGCGTTTTCCCAGGGTTCGATGTGCAGGTCGCTGGCGCCAAGTTTAACGGCGTCTTGCAGCAGGCAGTTTGCAAGGGTGCTGACCTCAAACTCCCGGGCAGCGGCCTCGGATTGAAGATACTCGAACGTCAGGCTCATGGCCGCCTCCGCGTGCGCAGCCTGGGATGCCGCTTGAAACTGGGCAGTTTTACCGTCGTGTGCAGCAGATCAAGCAGGCTTCGTTTCTTCTTCTTTTCAGGAGTGAGAGACATGACAGGGTGGCTGCAATGAGGGCAGAGCAGCAGGTCCTTGCCGCCGCGCCGGTGAAGGTTATGCACGCAAGCCATGCACATCACGGTCCGGCAGTGGGTGCATTGATGGGTGGCAATCTCTTCCGGATGTTCCGGGCATACGATGGCCCCGGTATCGAGAACCACCGGCGGCGCCGCAACCGAAACGTCAAACTTCGGAATGGCCACGGGAACGCTCGTGTCTTCCACAATGAATTCCACCTGGCCCATGCGCAGCCTCTGCCCGGGCGCAAGCGCCGATTCCTGAACCTGCCGGCCGTCAAGATACGTACCGTTGGTGGAGTCGCAGTCCCTCACAAATACGCCCAGCATCTCAACAGATATTTCACAGTGTTTCGATGAAATGCTGGGATCCGCTATCTGCCAGTGATTTTCCGGGGCGCGGCCAAAGGTGTTCCGCCCGAAGTGAAGATCCAACGTCTTCCGCTCGAATTCACCGGAGGCTATGGAAAGCCGAGCCATGATTAAAAAGAATACAACCCCGAAAACCTAAGCCAAGCCGGATTTGAAGTCTCCACACAGAGCCTCATCCGGAACATTCCCATGCATCGCCCCCATCGCATTCTTAAACGCCTCAAGCCCCCCGGCTCCATTCAGTTTTGAAGGTAATTAAGCACGTCCTGGTTGTTCAGAATCTCAATAACCGCCAGGGCCACCGCCCCATTGTAGCTCCGCGCCACCGTTCCAGGACTGCCGTTTCTGACCCCAAGTTCCATAGGTTTGGCATCACCCAGTTTCACCGTGAACTTGAGGTTGGCGGCAATGCGCCACATGCCCGATTCGAAATTCGAGTCGGTTACCGCAACTTCCACTTTTTTATTTGCCGAACTCACATTCTCCACACCCCGCGACCGAAGCTCGGAAGCCAGTTGTTTCACAATGGCATCTGTCAGTTGCTGGTGAGTGCCGTAGTAGTGGTGAACACCCACGTTGCCGAGATCAATCTTTGTGTCACTGGCTTTTCCAGCCACGATTCTCACCCCATCCTTTCCGCCCTCTATCTTCGTGGCGGAAATCCGGTCGGGTGTGATCGGGTATTCGCTCGCGACGTAGCGGTGCTTGCAGCCCACCACGGCCAGGCACAAAGCGAGCAGTATGAGTGAATATTGAGATTTCATCGTCATGTTGCAAATACGGTTATGGGTTAAGAAAAGGCTCATTGACGCCAAAGGTATGTGATTGGCACCCAGAAGCAAGCATGAACCGGCTTCAAGTTTATCGACGCTTCCCGGCGGTCGCAGCCCCTTACCACACCCCGGGTCGGGATCAGTCCCGTTCCTGTCGTTCTTGTGAACGACGATCCAGATTGTGAGCCTTTTGAGCTTTACTACCGCCCAAGCCGCTCTTACCTTGTTAGGTCGAAAGTTTTTGTATGAATGTAATGTTTGCAGCAATGCTGGGTGGCTGGGAGATCGTCCTGATCCTGGCAGTCGTCCTGATCCTGTTCGGCGCAAAGAAACTGCCCGAACTGGCCAAGGGGCTTGGAACCGGCATCAAGGAATTCAAGAAGGCCACCAGGGATGTGACCGACGAGATTTCCTCAGCCATGGATGATTCGTCCCCGCCCCCGCCGCGGCGGATATCTCAAACGGCCCAGGAACCCGGCGCCGATTCCACCTCCACCTCGCGCGAGACTTCATCCGGCCCAAAGGCCTGAGTCGCTAAGCGATTCCCGCCATGCCCGATGAACCGCTAGCGGAAGCCGTGGAGGACATCGAGCAGCACGAGGAGGAAGAGGGCGGCCCTGTAAAGTCGTTCCTCGAGCACCTGGAGGACCTTCGTTGGGTGCTCATCAAGAGCGTAGTGGCGCTCAGCCTCGCAATGCTCGTCTGCCTGATCGCAGGCAATCACGTCGTCAAAGTCCTCACCTGGCCGCTCAATCACGCCTACACTTCCTACCCTGGCACGAACCAGGTGGTTACCGTGTACCTCGGCACAAACCGCCTCGGGGTGTTTCCCTTTAGCAGCGAGCAGCAGTCCGCCTTCCAACTCGGCACAAACCGCTTCGTCGCCGTCGAAATCCAGCCCCTGGTCATTGGCAGCAACACGGTTCTATCCTGGCGGACCCACTCGGACCCGGCCGTTGCGGAGCAGGCGCAAAAAATGCATGTCGAGCTGATGAATCTCAGCCCGGCAAGCGGATTTTTCGTTGCCTTCCAGGTGGCCTTTTACGGCGGGCTCGTCATGGCTTCACCGTTCATCTTTTACTTCGTGGCGGCATTCATATTCCCCGCGCTCAAGATGAAAGAGAAATACTACATCTATCGAGGACTTGGTTTCGGTCTCGGCCTGTTTTTTATGGGCGTTGCCTTTTGTTACTTCGCCCTAATGCCGATCGCTCTGGCGGCATCTCAAATGTATTCCCAATGGCTCGGATTCTCCGCCTACCAATGGAAGGCGGATGAATACATCAGTTTCGTCTCGAAATTCATGCTCGGCATGGGCCTGGGCTTCGAAATGCCCGTGATCCTGCTCACGCTCGTCAAGATCGGCGTCCTCAACTACCGCATGCTCGCCGGCTTCCGCCGCTACATGATCGTGGTAAATCTTGTTCTCGGCGCCGTCCTGACGACCCCGGAGATTATCACGCAAGTGATCATGTTCATTCCCTTGCAGCTCCTTTACGAAATCAGCATCTGGATCGCCTGGTACTGGGAGCGCAAGGAAAAGAAGGCCGCCGAACAAGCCGGGGCCCAAGCCTCCTGAGGAGCGCCGTGATCAGTTCCGGTCAGAAGCATATCTGCCAGCGTTGCGGCGCGTGTTGCCGCTGGCCCGGTCAGGTTCGCGTTTCCCCCGCCGAAATCAACGCGATCGCCACTTTCCTCGGTCTTCCAGAGGACGTTTTCATTCAGCATAAAACCCGCCTGCGCGCCGACCGCAAAGGCCTGGCCCTCCTGGACAAGCCCAGTGGTGAATGTGAGTTCCTGGATGGATCAAGCTGCTCGATTCATCCCGTCAAGCCGCAACAATGCCGCGATTTTCCCGATCTCTGGAATGCCGGCCCCGAAACCATCTGCAAAGCCATCGTGACGCCGGCTTCCTGACCGCCCACACGCGCGGCGGAAATGGCCGCGCCGCCGTTTCACTCAAGAAATCTCGGCAATGCTGCCCCGACTTGCCCTCCATAGCCTTGGCGAAGCAGGGCTGAGCGTAAGTCTGAGCTATCAACCACGCACCGTGAACCAAAAACGATTCCCCTATTCTTTAACACCTTATTGACTTCACTTTCCACCGGCAGACCCGTCTTGACGTTCGGTTTGATGTGCGTCAAAGTCCCTCGATATGCCTCGGAGTAAAAAGCCTGGGAAACCAACAGAGAGAACAAACACACAGCCCACCAGTGTCGTGACCGGCGCAGCCGGCTTTCTCGGATCGCATCTGACAGATTACCTGCTGGGGCGCGGACACAAGGTGATCGGGATCGACAATTTCGTGACCGGCTCGGTGGACAATATCGCGCACCTGGGCGGGAACCCGAAATTCCGGTTCATCCAGCAGGACGTTACGGAGTTCATATTCCTGGATGTGCCCGTGGATTACGTGTGGCACTTCGCCTCCCCAGCAAGCCCGATTGATTACCTGGAGCTGCCGATACAAACCCTCAAGGTGGGCTCCCTGGGCACACACAAAGCCCTCGGGCTGGCGAAGAACAAGGGCGCCCGGTTTCTCCTGGCATCCACATCCGAGACTTACGGAGATCCACTGGTCCATCCCCAAACGGAGGATTACTGGGGACACGTGAATGCGATCGGGCCGCGCGGCTGCTACGACGAGGCGAAGCGTTTCGCCGAGGCCATGACGATGGCATACCGGAACGAGCATAAAGTCCCAACGCGCATCGTGCGCATTTTTAACACGTACGGACCGCGCATGCGCACCCACGACGGACGGGTGGTGCCCGCGTTCATCAGCCAGGCGTTGAAAAACAAGCCGATCACGGTGTTCGGCAACGGCAGCCAGACCCGGAGCTTTTGCTACGTCTCGGACCTCATCGACGGGATTTACCGGCTGATGATGAGTTCTTACGACCTGCCGGTGAACATTGGTAATCCGGTGGAGATGACGATGCTCCAGTTCGCCAAAGAAATCATCCGCGCAACGGGATCACGCAGCAGGATCACCTACAAACCGCTGCCGCAGGATGACCCTAAACAGCGCCGGCCGGACATCACCCGGGCGCGGAAAATTCTAGGCTGGCAACCGAAGGTTCCGCTGGCCGAGGGGCTGGTAAAAACAATCGAGTATTTTCGCACCAAGGTGTAGGCCGGCATCATTCAATGAAATCCATGACTTCGACACGATCTTCCGAACACAACAGGAACCACTTGTCCCGCAGAACCTTTTTGCGCATCACAACCGGCGTCGCGGCCGGTGTGTCCATCGTGCCGGGCTCCGTTCTGGGACTCAACGGCGCCGAGGCCGCCAGCAACCGCCTGAACATTGCCGGCATCGGTGTGGGGGGCCAGGGCGCCAGCGACCTCTCGGGATTGGCGAAGCAAAACATTGTCGCCTTGTGCGACGTGGACGAGAGCAGAGCCGCCGGAGCATTCGGCAGGTATCCCCAGGCCAAACGGTTTTCCGACTACCGCGTGATGCTCGACGAAATGAAAGAAATTGACGCGGTGATCGTCGCCACGCCGGATCACATGCATGCGCCCGCCTCGATCGAAGCCATGAACCGGGGCAAGCATGTCTATTGCGAAAAGCCGCTGACCCACACGGTGTGGGAGTCCCGCCATGTGGCAGGCGAAGCCCGCAAGGCAAAGCTGGCCACACAAATGGGCAACCAGGGCCAGGCATCGGACTCGACACGCCGCCTCTCTGAATGCATTTGGAGCGGAGTTCTGGGAAAAGTCACCGAGGCGCACATCTGGACCGACCGGCCTTCGCGCGGACTGCATGGCGTTTACTGGCCGCAAGGCATCGAGCGTCCGACCGACCAGCCGCCAGTGCCCGCAGGCATGCATTGGAAGCTGTGGCTCGGGGTGGCCCCCGAGAGACCTTATCATCCCGCCTATGCACCATTCAACTGGCGAGGTTGGTGGGATTTTGGAACCGGGGCGCTCGGGGACATCGGCTGCCATTCCATGGATCCGGTCTTTCGCGCGCTCAAACTCGGCGCCCCCAAACGTGTGCAGGCCAGTTCCAGCCGCGTAAACCGGGAAACCTACCCGCTGGCGTCCATGGTCACCTACCACTTCCCGGCGCGCACAGAAGCGGTCCAGGCCAACAACGTTCACGTGCAGGGACTCGAAGGCGCCAAAGCGGGCGCTATCGCCATGCCCCCGTGCAAGCTGGTCTGGTACGATGGCGGCTTGCGCCCACCCCGTCCGGAAGCCCTGCCCCCGGGCGTGATGATGGGCGACAGCGGACGCCTCATTATTGGCGAAAAAGGATTCATTCTGGCCGACAGGATTTTTCTCTTCGATGGTTCAGAGCCGAAGCCGCCCGAGAGCTTTATTCCGCCCTCGGCCGGCCATTTCGTGGAATGGGTCAATGCATGCAAAGGAGGCAAGCCTGCCGGGGTCAATTTTGATTGGGCGGGCCCGCTGTCTGAGGCTGTCCTGCTGGGCAACGTGGCGTTGCGGCCGGAACTGCGCGAGGATCTTACCCTGTCCTGGCTGGAATGGGATACGGAAAAACTGGCCTTCACGAACATGGAAGAGGCCAATAAGTTCCTCTATCCGCCCTACAAGCCGGCGCCGGAAAAATCAGCCCCGGAAAAAACAGGCGCTTAGCCCCGGATTTCTCATACTCCGCAAGAAACCCCGACGGACCGGTCCACCGGCATCTTGCCGGCTTTCTGCACCCATGTCACTCCACCAAAGCCAATTAAAAGCCGGCGCTCCGGCCTGGAGGCGTTTCGCGCGAAGTGTGGCATTTCCGGTTTATGCCCCGTTTGACGCTTTGCAGGACCGCCCGTACATTTGAAAGATAATGTTCGAGCTTGTTTCAGCCTATCCCGCTGCGGGAGATCAGCCAAACGCCATCGTGAAGCTCACGGAGGGGCTCGAGACGGGCGCAAAGCACCAGGTGCTCCTGGGCGTCACAGGTTCGGGCAAGACCTTCACGGTGGCAAACGTCATCAGAAACGTGAATCGCCCCACGCTGGTCATTTCGCACAACAAGACGCTCGCAGCCCAGCTTTACGCCGAGTTCAAGGGGTTCTTCCCCAACAACGCGGTCGAGTATTTCGTCAGCTACTTCGATTACTACCAGCCGGAGGCCTACATCCCGCGAACGGACACCTTTGTGGAAAAAGACTCCAGCGTGAACGAGGAGATCGAGCGATTGCGGCTTTCCACCATGAGTTCGCTGTTCTCGCGCCGGGACGTCATTGTGGTCGCCAGCGTGTCATGCATTTACGGCATCGGCAGCAAAGAGGATTACGAGGCGATGATCATCCCGATCCGCACGGGCATGGAAATGCCGCGCGACCGGTTCCTGCACCGGCTCGTGGACCTGCAATACACCCGCAACGACATCGAATTCACGCGTGGCCAGTTCCGCGTCCGCGGCGACACCGTCGAGCTTTGCCCGGCAGGCCGCGAGGACGCGTTGCGCGTCGAGTTTTTCGGCGATGAGATCGAGCGCATCACGCGTTTCGAGCCGCTCACCGGCCAGGCGATCGAGTCGCTGCAAGCGGTGACCATCTATCCGGGCAAGCAGTTCGTCACCCCGTCCGAAAAACTGCGCCCGGCCCTGCTAAGGATCCGCGAGGAACTCACCGAGCGGATCGCATGGTTCGAAAAGCAGGGGAAACTGCTCGAGGCGCAACGCATCAAAATGCGCACCGAGTACGACCTCGAGATGATGGAGGAGATGGGCTTTTGCTCCGGGATCGAGAATTACTCGCGCCACCTGGCGGGGCGAACGCCCGGCTCGCGGCCATGCACGTTGTTCGATTTCTTTCCTAAAGATTACCTGCTTGTGGTGGATGAGAGCCATGCCACCGTCCCGCAGATTGGAGGCATGTACGAAGGAGACCGCTCCCGCAAAACCGTCCTGGTCGAGCATGGATTCCGGCTGCCGAGCGCCCTGGACAACCGTCCGCTCAATTTCGAGGAGTTCCAGTCGCTCCAGAATCAAACCATATACGTGAGCGCAACACCCGCCCTTCGAGAGGTCACCTGGAGCCGCGGACGCGTGGTCGAACAGATCGTGCGCCCGACCGGATTGGTGGACCCGCGGGTCACTCTCAAGCCGCTGACCGGTCAGATCGACGACCTGATCAATGAATGCCGCAAACGCGCCGACGCAAAAGAACGCGTGCTGGTTACCACCCTGACCAAGCGCACCGCGGAGGAGTTGACGGATTACCTGCGGGAAATCGGCATCAGTGTGCAATACCTCCACAGCGAAATTGACGCCATTGAAAGGGTCGAGATCCTCAGGTCCCTGCGCAAAGGGGAGTTCGACGTCCTGGTCGGGATCAACCTG
>CAYNZC010000059.1:0-15166 GCA_964401575.1 uncultured Verrucomicrobiota bacterium | reverse complement strand
AGATCCGGACGCGGGTGGCGCGAGACGAGCGGGTCCTGGTGACCACGCTGACCAAACGCATGGCCGAGGATCTCACCGACTACTACGCGGAGTTGGGCGTCCGCGTCCGCTACCTGCACTCGGACGTGGAGACGCTGGAGCGCATGGATCTGCTGCGGGATCTGCGCGCGGGGGAGTTCGACGTCCTGGTCGGGATCAACCTGCTGCGCGAGGGGCTCGACCTGCCCGAAGTGGCGCTGGTGGCCATCCTCGATGCCGACAAGGAGGGTTTCCTGCGCAGCGAAACCAGCCTCATCCAAACAGCCGGAAGAGCCGCCCGGCACCTGCACGGCGAGGTCATTCTCTACGCCGACGTCAAAACTCAGAGCATCCTGAAGTTCCTCGATGTTACCGGCAAAAGACGCGAGCGGCAGCTTGCCTACAACCAGGAGCACGGCATCACCCCGCGCAGCGTCAGCCGCGCCGTCGAGGAAAGTCTCTCGAGCCGCAAGGAATCCAGCAACAAAGCCGCTTCGGTCCTGGCCGAAGCCGGCGTGGATCTCGACATTTCCGAAACCATCAAGGAAATCGAGCAGGAAATGCTCGCCGCCGCCAACAACCTCGAGTTCGAGAAAGCCGCGCTGCTGCGGGACCAAATCAACGAACTCAAACGCGCGCTTGGCGGCCCGGAAGCAGCGGATGAACCGGGACGGCCCCGCTCGCCTGTCGCCTACAAACGCGGTGCCCGGGGCGGCCGCGCCCGCAGACAGGCCTCGACGCGATAACAGTCTTCATCCATGCAGGCTCGCCTTTCCTGCCGCAGTCTGCCAATATGTCGCCGCGTGATTGATGCGTCGAAACAACTCCGGATATTCGCGATTCTCGCGTTGCTGTTGACCACACCCCGGGCTGCAATCGTTCACGCCGACGATTTCAGCACGGTCAACGAAACCCGAATCCAGCATTTCTGGTCCGCAATCCAGCGCAGCAATGGACCCGTGACCGTTCTCTCTTTCGGCGACTCGGTTTCCGACGATTATCGTTCCATCCAGACCTCTCTTTTCGCAAGACTGCAGGAACGGTTCGGCGCCAGTGGCACGGCCTTCACGGGCTGGAGCTACAAGGCTTTCGGCAGCGGAGCCTCAGTCGTGCAGTGGGGTCCCGACTGGTGGGCGGACCACACTGAAGTCCCACCGGGCGCTTTCGTTGAATGGTACCCGCAGCAGTGTGATGAGGTTGGTGTGTTTTGGGTCGCCCGCCCGGACGGTGGTCTTTTTCAGCTTAGCGCCGTGGAGGGGTCCACCATCGTTCCACTGCTCACTCTGGACGGGCAGTCGCCGACCCCTATGGGCTGTCACACAAACGTGTCTCTCCCCCGCGCCTATCGCGGGCTGCGCGCCGACGGGTTGAGCGGCACAAATGTCTTGGTGGGAGCAAGGTTGGTAGATACTGCCGGAGTTGGCATCTGTACCGCTTTCTTAACGAGAGACGGGCAGAACCTAAACAAAATTTTTTCATATTCCACAAACGTCCTTTACCCCCTGTTTTCAGCCATCAATCCCCAACTCGTGGTCTGGCATATGAAGGAACTCGGCGACATTGGAGAAACATCTCTGAGCAACCGGCTCTATGACCTCGAAGCCATGTGGAAGGCGTGCGTGACCAATGGCGACGTCGTTTACATCGGAACACCGTATCAATCGAGTGACCGGACTCAAACCTTCACACCAATTCAGAACCGGCTCATCCGACAGGCCGCTGTGCGGGATAACCGCGCCTATATTGATTGCATGACACCGTGCGTGTCGTATGACGTAATGACGCAATACCGGATCCTGGACGACACGGTTCATCCAAGCCCGCTCGGGAATTCCTTTATGGCGAACACCATTGTCTGGCCGCAGCTTGGCCTGGGCAGACTGGTCTCAGGCAAACCGCTCGAACAGTGGCCAATGCCGGACCTGCCGGTTTGGATCACGAACTCGGCCGGCCCTAATTCGGTTTACGGGTGGGCCGCCTGGGCTCCGGAAGGCGGCGCCATTGTTCTCAAGAATCCTCTCGGAACATCCCAATCCATTACTGTGGACGCCCGGGATCTCTTCCATCTCAGCCCCGGCGCCCCGGAGATGTATGATGTGCGCCGCTGCGACCGATGGAGCCGGGCGCCGATCGCCACGCTGCGCGCCGGGGAGCCGGCCACCATCACTCTGAATGCCAACGAGACTGTGGCGCTCGAAGCAAATCCCCGGATAGATCTGCTTTCGATCGAGACTTACAGCACCAACCTGGTATTGCGCTGGCCAGCAGGGCAGTCCATCGAGGAGGCATCCTCCCCGCGCGGAGCATGGTCTGCTGCCACAAATCAAACATCGCCAGGCCTCGTCTATCCCACCGGCGCGATGCGCTTTTACCGCGCTGTTTCCAACTGAACGACGAATATCGGCCGCGCAATTTGCGCTATCGAGCCTGTGGTTGTAATCTGGCCATTATGGCTTTAGCAAAACGACTTCTGCACACACGCTACCGGGTGGACGACATCGATAAAACGGTGCGCTTCTACAAAGACGTTCTCGGGCTTGAGGAGGTCCGGCGCTCGGTGTCCGGACGCGGCTCGATTCTTGTCTTCCTGAAGGCGCCGGGAAGCGAGGAGCTCATCGAACTGTGCCAATTCGCCGGCAGCGGACCCGTGAAGGTGCAACCGGACCTCACGCATCTTGCCTTCGAGGTGGACAGCCTCCAGGCATTTGGCAAACACCTTGCCAAGCTGGGCATGAGCTACTCGGACGGTCCGCACATGAAGCCCGAAGGCGGCGGCATCGCTTTCATTGACGCGCCGGAAGGCTACGAGATCGAGTTGATCGAATTGTCCAGGGAAGGAATGGGTTACTGACGCGGCGTCCCCTGCCTCCGCGCGCAAGATGACGCTGCGGCGGGCAAAAAGAGACGGGCGCGCTTCTTCGCGTGTCACACGCCTGCGGTGATTTTTGGGGTCTGGATTGTTTTTCTTTTCCGGACACCGCACACTGCATCCCTAAACTTATGAAGATGCGCGCTGTTTTTCCGGTGGTGATGTTGTTGTTGTCGTTGTGCGGCGCCGGCTATTCCGCTTCCTCCCCGGCAGAGGCATCCTCCCTGGCTGACGCCAAACTCACGCCGTTTATGGGCGGCATGGGAGGCGTTTATTTCCTGGCCGAGCCCGGCGAATTGATCGTGGAGGTGCAGAAGCGCGATCTGAATCGCAGGGAGATGGTGACCAACCTGCGCGTGCATTTGCTCGGGCCGGACAGGCAGATCCTGGACAAAGCCACCATCCCGGATGCTAGGCAAAAGAGAGGAGCCGGCATCGGGCCCGCCGCCAAATGCACGCTTCGGGCGAGTGTCCCTGCAAAGGGAGTTTACGCCCTGTGCATCACCGCCTCGAACGATCGCTATGGGCAGGAGGTGGTCTGGGCTTTTCGTTCCAACTGCAGAAAGTTCGTCATCGAAACCGCGCGCGGCCACAAGGACGAACGGCACGAGGAGCCTATTGTCCTTGCCGCCAACGCCGCCGAGGCCAATGTGTGTTTCCTGCCGCGCAAGGGCGCGTTCAGGATGAACGTGAGCGGGCTCAGGAAAGGCGTAACACAACTCCGCGTCTTTGACGCTGCGAACCAATTGCTGGCCACAATTCCCGCCGGGACAAACGGGCAGGCCCTGCATGACTTTGCGGCGGCCACGCCTCGTTCTTCGACTCCCTGGCGATTGGCGGTCCCCTGGGGTGAGGCCACGGTGAGCATCGAAGGCGTGACCCGCTGGGAACGAAACGATCTTTACCCGGACATGGCCTGCTGGACACCCGAGCCGGGATCATGGTTTCCTCTGCTCGAAAACCACCGGTTGCTCACCCCATATCGGCGGAACATCCATGTGCCGGCGGGAACACGCAAGACGATGGAGTTCCGGGTCTTCAACAACTCGCCTCGTGAGAAAGCCGTCCGGCTCAAGCTCGAGGTGCTCGACCAGCGAGGGGAAATATGGCAGGGCAGCCCGATGCCCGCCCGGCTCTCGACGGACCGGGTGGTCCTGGACGCACGAAAGTCGCGCCCGGTCGAGTTCGAGTGCGCCCTGCCCGCGGGACAAAAACAGATCCTGGCCCGCATCCATGCCATCCCGGAAGACGGTTCGGGATTTGCCACCTATTCGACCGTAACTCTTCGGGAAGGGGCGCCGCCGCGTTCGCTCCAGATTCCCATCCATCTCAACCCCTTCGAGTATGAAGCCGAGCAGTTCGGTTTTCTGCCCGATTACCCGGCGGACAACGAGGTTTACTTTGATCTGAAGAACCGCGCGCACGTGGCCGCCGGTGATCACGTTGCGTTGCTGCAAGGCGCGCGCTGGACAAACCTGAATCTTCGCACGGCGGTCGAGAGACTGCGGCACACACCAATGAATCCGGGTATCGAGCAGGCGGACAGCGCGCCCGTGACTCTCGCCTCCACCAAACTCGCCTTCGACACGGACAACGATCTCTACGCGGTGGCGCGCGCCGCTGGGCAACCGGTGCTCTTAAGGCTGCCGGATGGCGAAACGGCCTTTCAAGCGTGTGTCCTCCCCGGGCGGGCCAGAGGAAACATGGCGTTTGATATCGAGCAGTTCTCGGGCAACAACAGGTCTGAGTATCCGCCGCCGCTGGTGCGCAACACCCTCACAAGCTCGGACCCGAAGATTTTCTGGCGCCGTCTCAACACGATGGAACTGTTGCTGCCGAAGAAAGAGGGCGGAAAGATCTCGTTCGAGCCGCCGGTGCTGGTATCGGACAAAAGCATCGGGCTTGCAATGCACTCGGGCATGCCCTCGACCATCGTTTCGCGCGGTTCAAAGGTGCACCTGGTCTGGGGCGAAGCCACCGAACCCGGGGTCAAGGTGGAGGGCGTGCCCGTGTATGTGGCCACCTATGACCGCTCAAGCCGCACCTTGACCAAGCCGGTCCTGGTCGCGCACGGACCGCCAGCGAACGACGTTCACAACACGCCAAGCATCACCATGGACAACAAGGGTTACCTTCATGTGCTCGGCGGCACTCATGGCCGACCATTCCCCTATGTGCGCTCGCTCGAGCCGTCAGAAACCTCATCCGGTTGGACGGAGCCCACCCCAGCCGCGCCGGACGAGTCTCAGACCTACATCGGCATGGTCTCCGGTCCTGACGGCACGCTGCATTCCGCCTTCAGAATGTGGCGCAGGGGCGCCGAACCGTTCCCGGACAGCCATTACGCCACCCTGGCTTATCAGCGAAAACCCCCGGGCAAACCGTGGGAAAATCCTCGGGTGCTGGTGGTCGCCGCCTTCTCCGAATACAGCGTGTACCGCCACAAGCTCACCGTGGACCGCGCGGGCCGGCTGTTCCTGTCGTATGAATACTGGTCCACGTTCTGGTTCGTGCGAAACGATATGCCCGAACGGCGGGTCCTGTTAATGTCGCCGGACTCCGGAGAGACATGGACCCTTGCGCAAACTGCGGACCTGGAAAGATGACGTTGGCCCTGGCCCCGGGCCGAAACCCGGGGCTCAGGAGGGATATCTTCAGGGAGTCGTCCCTCAGGATTTTTTGGCGCGGAGCACCTTGATCGCTTCGGGAGTCTTGTAGTGTCGTTTAAGGCCGTTCTCACTGAGCAGCCCCGCAGGGACTCTCGCGATAAACTCGGGAAAGGTCCTGTCCACGCGATCGCGCAACAGCTTTTGCCCGGTCTTTGAGCCCCAGAAATCCTCTTCCGCTTTTGTCAACCCGATGCCAGCCTCGTCGGGCGAAAGATCCTCGCGCTTGCCCAGCAGCCAGACCAGTTCCTTGTCTCCAGGCATGCACACGGGAAACGGGATGTATTTCAGTTTCACTTCCTGCTCGTCGGATTTGTCCGGGGCCTTCGGACCCACAGTGATTTCACCCGAAAGCGGTGTGCTGTCCGGCAGGACCACTTCCACAGCCAGAAGCTTCTCTTTCTTGTTCGGCTGGAGAGTCACATCCGCGCCTTTAAACGTTTCTTCAAACTGTTTCTGAACCGCCTCGATGCTGGCGGGCTCAAGGTCGGCAAGTTCAATGCGGGCGCAAAGGGTTTGAAAAGCGGAGGCTCGCGTGTTCAAGCGAAGTTCCTGCTCGACGGCTTCATATATGGCGCCGGCCAGTTTGGGATCGGTGGTGGCTTTGGGCAGAACTTTTTTGAGCAACTGCAATAATCGTGATTCTGTTGATTGTTTCTTCATTTGAAAAACGGAATGGGGGGGCAAGCCGGTTAACGGCTGCCCGGTTTTTGAGCCGGAATGGCCGCAAGATCCGGCGGCAAGGCGTCCGCGGCGAAGGTTTCCACGTTGATTTTCAGCAGGCTGAAGGCCGGCAGGCCGAAATCCACTGAACCGCCCGAGCGGTCCACAGCCATCGCAACACCGACAATCCCGGCCCCCTCGCGACGGGCAATATCGATGGTTTCCTGCACGCGGCCACCCTTGGTGACCACATCTTCCACAATAAGCACTTGTTCGCCGGGCGTGATTTTGAATCCCCGTCGCAGGACAAGCTTGCCGTCCTCCTTTTCAGCGAAAATGAAGCGTGCGCGCAGTTGGCGGGCCACCTCCTGGCCGAGCACAAGCCCGCCCATAGCCGGCGACAGGACCATCTTGGCGCCGAGATGCCGAACCTTTTGCGCCAGGGCCTCGCCCAGGCGCTCAACGATGGGCATATCCTGCAACGCAAGGGCGCATTGAAAATACTGCCTGCTGTGCAATCCGCTGCGCAGCACAAAATGCCCCGTGAGCAAAGCGCCCGTATCTTTAAAGACTTGCAGGATTTCTTCCTCGGTCACGTGAGCAGGTTAATTGCGGAGGCCCCCCAGTCAAAAGCAAAAACCCGCAGCCGGTCCGGCGGCGGGTTTTTTAAAAGGGATCGCGACAGGCTATGCGCCGTCGTTGCCGATGGCTTCAACAGGGCAACTGTCCTTGGCATCGTTGCACAGCTTTTCCTCGTCCGGGTTTTCCGGCTGTTTGAACACGTAGGAGTACCCACCGTCCTCGTTGCGCTGGAAATTGTTCGGAGCGGTCTCGCGGCACAGATCGCAATCAATGCATTGGTTATCAACGTAAAACTTGCCGGGCACGTTCTCGGGATATTTATTTGCTACATCAGCCATAAAGTTCCTAATTAAAGTTTCACTGAATATGGTAAGGCGCGCCGCGCTTGGCAAGCCTGTTTGCAGCCTGTGTAAGATTATTCTCGATCACCCGGCCCGCCGGCTTACAGTGCGTGTATGACACATTTGTCCTGTGCAGGCCGGGTTGTCGCGCTGTTCGCAGGAGCAGCACTGGCCGCAGCCGCCCCGGCGCAATCACTCATCGACGACCAAATGGTCCTGCATATTGGCGGCAGAACGGTGTTCCCCATTGGCTTCACCATGCCGCCGCCACCGGGCGGCAAAACGCCATCCGGCAGGAACGCCATCGAGGAACTCGCCAGCGCCGGAGCCACCTTCATGCGCACGGGCGCCATGGGCGGACCCTGGGACAAGGCAACGATAGAACGCGAACAGCAATGGCTTGATGCGGCGCAACGGCACGGGCTCTATTGCATGCCATATCTTCGCGAGCATTCGGTGGTGCGGGACGATGCCGGGGAGCGCGAGCTCAGAAGCCTCGTCGAACGCTTCAAAAACCATCCCGCGCTCGGGGCATGGAAAGGCGATGACGAGCCCGAGTGGGCCAACCGTCCGGTGGATTGGGTCGAGCGCGCCTATCGCATCATCAAGGAAGTGGATCCCGAACGCCCGGTCGTCCTCATCCACGCACCGCGCGGAACGGTCGAGTCTCTGCGCAAGTACAACAGCGCCGCGGATATCATCGGGACGGACATTTACCCCATCGGCTATCCCCCCGGAAACCACTCGTTGCGCACGAACAAGACCATGACGCTCGTGGGCGATTACGCCCGAACCATGCGCGAGGTTTCCGATGGTAAAAAGCCCGTTTGGATGGTCCTGCAAATCGCCTGGAGCGGCGTCATCAAGCCCGGCAAAACGCTGCGCATGCCCACCTTCTTCGAGGAGCGGTTCATGACGTATCAGGCCATCATTAACGGCGCGCGCGGCCTGCTCTACTTCGGCGGCAGCATTCCCGCGGCAATGAACCAGCGCGACAAAGCACTTGGATGGAACTGGACGTTTTGGGATCGAGTCCTCCGCCCGGTCATTGAAGAAATCGGCAGCCACAGCCCGCTTTACCCGGCTCTGGTCGCCCCGGACTCGCCGGTCCGGGTCATCGTGGACAAGCGCAGCGGCGTCGAGTGGCTTGCGCGCGAAGCCGGGGGCGACCTCTTTCTCCTGGCCTGCAAAGCCACCGGTCCCACTGAACAGGTGCGTTTCAGCGGGCTGCCCGCATCTTCAGCCGAGGCGGAGGTGCTCTACGAAGAGCCCAGAAAGGTGCAGGTAAAGGACGGCGTGCTCACGGACTGGTTTGCGCCTTACGAAGTGCACGTGTACCGGTTGAAGAAACAGTGAGCGATTTGGGCTTGTCCTCCAGCCCCGGCTCCATGAATTCTGGAAGAGCGCTGGAGAGCGGCGCTCCGGCGCGCTGAACGTCCGGCCTTTGTATTCGTCTAAACTGGAACAATGACTGATTCGAATAATCCGTTCGCAGCCACGCCCGGGCAGGGAAGTCTCTCCCGGCAGATGATTGTGGCGTGGTCCGTGGCCGCCATCGGCCTTGCGGCCGCAGTGCTTTTCCTGGTGCTTTGGCAGCAGGGCAAACGGACCACGGCACGCGAGATGGAAGTGCTTCGGGGCGAGATCGAGAAGACCAGCGGACGCCTCGCCCAGGCCATTGCCGCAAACGAAACCAACCAGGCGACAATTCTATTGCTCACTAATCGCGTCTCCACCCTCGAAGAGGAGAAAAAAGCCGTCGGCCAAATGGCGCGATCCCTCGAAGACGAAATGCGCAAGCAACTGGAATCGAAGGATGTCACGATTTCAAAACTGCAAGGCAAGCTCACCGTAACGATTGTGGACCGTGTGATGTTTGATTCGGGCGAGGCCGTGCTCAAGCCGGACGGCGCGGCGGTAATGACCAAGATAGCCGAATTGCTCGCCGCACACCCGGAGCTGAAGATCCACGTGGTTGGCCATACGGATAATGTGCCGATTCGCCCGACCGCCCAGAGCCGCTATGCAAGCAACTGGGAGTTGTCGGTCGCCAGAGCCCTGGCCGCCGTCCACTTCCTGACAGAGCAAGCAGGTGTCGATCCCCGCCGCATGGGCGCCCTCGGGCATGGCGAGTTCCATCCCATCGCCGACAACGCAACCCCGGAAGGCCGCGCCAAAAACCGGCGCATCGAGGTCACCATTCTGCCCCCGGAACTCGATACCGCCCCCGCCCTGGCCACCCCGGACGCAACGCCCCAGCCCGAATAACCGATCTCTCCCCCTTCCTGCGCCACACTTGGCGTTCAGCGCCAACATGAATGCCCCGTCGAGCCTCGATGACACCTTTGCCGCCAGCTACGAATCCTGCACTTCAGACAATGCGGCCTCCAGCGCCCGGAGCGCGGCGCCCAGTTGACGCCCCGTGATCGTCAGCGGAGGCGAAAAGCTAATCACGTTCGAGAACTCTCCCTCCGGCAGCAGAATAAACCCGCGCCGCAGCATGGACTTGATGATGCTCATTGCCGCATCCGTGGCGGGACGGCCGGATTTTGTGATTTCGATCCCCGCCAGGAGCCCAAGCCCGCGCGCTTCGATGGTGAGTTTTCCCCGCCTGCCGGAAAGTTTCCCGAGGGCTCTCAAAAGCCAATCGCCGGTGCGCGCGCTGCGAACCGCCAGCCTGCCCGTGGTGATTTCGCGAATCTGCGCCAGCGCCATCGCGCACCCGACCGGGTGGCCCAGGAAGGTGCTGGTATGGATCGCCTCCCCGGTGGCCGCCGGCCATGCGGCATCCATAATGTCGCCACGGCCCACGCACGCCGAAAGCGGAAAACCGCCCGTAAGCGCTTTCCCGAGACAGATAATGTCCGGCACCGTCGCGGAATGCTCGCACGCGAACCATCGCCCGGTGCGGCCGAACCCGGTGTAAATCTCGTCAACAATGAGCAACGCCCCATGGTCGTCACAGGCTGCCCGAAGAATGTTCAGAAACTCGATGTCCGGGATGTTTATGCCTCCCCGGACTTGAATCGGTTCGACCAGGACCGCGCCAACCTTGCCGCGGCCCAGAAGGCGATCAAGCCGCTGCCCGGTTTTCCTCAGGGCCGCTTCCCCATCGCTGTCCTTCGGAAATGGAATGAAATGGCCGAAGTTTCCCAGTTGCCTCTTGAAGCGCGAACGAAAGTGGGAACGGTGCGTCGCATTCAACGCGCCGTAACCCAGCCCGTGATAAGCTCCCTCGAACGCCACAACCCCCGGTTTGCCCGTGGCAAGCGTCGCCGTCTTGAGCGCGGCTTCCACCGCCTCGAAACCCGCGTTGCAAAAAATGGTCTTGCCGTGATCGGTCCGGGCCCGCGCCGGAAACCGCAACGGCAGGTTCCGGCTCCAGCGCTCAAATGTCAGCCGGCTTAACTCGCGCGCAAGCGCGGCCTTCGGCGCGTGCGGATGCACATCGCCCATGGCATGCGGCAGTCTTGCAAGCTGTGCCGCCGCCGCCCGAATGACCCGCTGGTTCGCGTGGCCCGCCGCCGCCACGCCAAATGCGGCCGTCAAATCAAGGCGCTTTCTACCCTCGGCATCCCACACATGCACTCCGCGGGCCCGCTCCCAGACGATGGGCCACGAGCCGTCCGGCTCGATAAACGTGATGTTCCGTGACTCGTATTCCTGAAGCAGTTCAAAAACGTGCCGGGTATTCATATCAAACGCCCCGCTGCTCCGGGGGCCAAATGATTTTGTGGAGCTGCGCCTGAAACCGGACCGGCAGCGCCTCCGCAATGATGCGTTCCGCAAGCTCCCGCCGGCTGATGGGTGTTTGCCCCGCCGGAACAGCCTTCAGCGACGAATCCCGTTGTTCGCCGCGAATGGGATGAGCCCACGAGAACAGCAGCGGGCAGCGCCCGGCCAAACCGCACGCCAGTATTCGGGATTTCGCCCATTCGTAGTCCTCCACGGTGGCAATCACAAATTTGATTTCGTCCGTGTCCCTGAGATGTTCGATATTGCTCCAGAGATTTGCGGCAGACTCGCCGCTCCCGGGGCACTTCAAATCCATAATCCGGCGCACACGCGAATCCACGGTCGAGATGTCCAGCGCGCCGCTCGTCTCAATCAGAACGGTGTGTCCCAGATCGCACAGGCGCGTCATGAGCGCCCGCGCCTCTTTCTGAAGAAGAGGCTCGCCACCGGTCAACTCAACCAGCGGCAGCCGCCACCCGCAGGCTGCCGGAGATGCCTGGTAGGGAGCAGCGCACTTCTTCACAGCCTCCACCACCTGCTCGATAGACATCTGTCTTCCACCCGAAAACGCGTAAGCGGTATCGCACCAGGAACACCGCAGGTTGCAGCCGGTCAGCCGGACGAATACGCACGGGAGCCCGGCAAAGGTGCTCTCGCCTTGCAGGCTCAGGTAGATCTCATGAACAAGCAGCACAGGATGATTCTAGCGCTTCGGACGGGCCGTTAAAAGCACGCAGCCGCGCGCCGGCACATGGAACGTGCGGTCGGCGTCAAACGTGCCGAGTTCGATTTGCCGCCAGGGATCGCGCAACACCTGCGGACCGCGCAGGCCGGCCACAGCCCAGGAAAGATTCATTTCCAGCGCAAACTCGGAGGCGTTGAAAAGGCCAATCGCTTTTGATCCATCCTCGAGATCCTTCGCCATCAGGAACTTTTCATCACCAAGACTCGCCAGGGCGGCGCTCTGCCCCAGGGCATCCTGGTTGATAGCAATCACCTCGGGGTTGCAGAGGATGTTCAACGTGAACTCGTCCAGGCGGGTCATATCGCCGCTGTAAAAAATGGGCGAAGCCATCATCGCCCACAGGGACATGTAGGCATACTGCTCGTTGGGCCGCATTGCGGTGGGCTCGGGCATGCCGCCGCCTCGCGCCGCGCCAATCCAGCCGATCTGAATGTAATCCGGGTCGTTCCAGGCTCCCGGCCTGGACCAACCACGGTGGTCGGCATTCCGCAGCGCCACCTCGAACACACGGTTCAACTCGTACCCGAGGTCCCCGGCCGTCCGCCAGGAATGCCCGCCAACATCCCGGCCCCATTCCCAGACGCGTTCCATGCCGTATTGGCAAAGATTATAAACAATGTCCCGCTTCTGCTTCTTAAGCAGGTCCCCCATGAGACGATACGGATAGGTGTGCACATCCAAAGGCTTGACATTTTCCTGCGTGAAATTCGGCGCCCTTTCGCTGCCCTCAATCGTGCCGCTGGCCACCTGCCGATACGAACACCAGTCATATTTCAGAAAATCGTAGCCCCACTCGGCAAAAGTTGCGGCGTCAATCGCTTCATGCCCGAATGATCCCGTGTAGCCCGCGCACGTGAGCGGCCCGGGGGATGAATACAGCCCCGCTTTCAGGCCTTTCGAGTGAATGTAGTCCGCAAGGCGCTTCATATCCGGAAAATACTTGTTCGAAATCATCCTGCCGTTTCCATCACGCGCCGGCCCCGTCCGCATCGGGTCCGAATGTTTCGGCGCGTTCATCCAGCAATCGTCAATGTTCACATAGTCGTAGCCCGCGTCCGCCATGCCGCTGCTGACCAGCAGGTCGGCAGCCTCGCGCACCATCTTGTCCGTAATCCGGCCGTAATGCGCATACCAGTGATTCCAACCCATCTGCGGCGTCAGCGAGAGTGTGTCACCCGCCGCAATTCGCAGGTTTCTCCTGTCCGCTCCATGGCGATTGGAAGCCTTGAGCGTCACCTGGTAAACTCCCCGTGCCGGCGAAACGCCCGTGATAATGCCGGCGTCCCGGTCCAGTTCGAGCCCTCGAGGCAGACCGCTCGCGGAGAAACGCATCGGCCGCTCTCCCTGGGCGGGAATACGGTAAAGAAACGGATTCCCGGGTCTGCAGCCGTAAATGGTCGGACCGTTAATGCGCGGCGTGGGACCCGGCTTCGGCGTGAGTATCTTCGCTTCCTCCACCGGCGGCTTGCCCGCCTTCGGGGGTTGGCCATCGTAGGTAAAATGGGCATCTGCCCAAATGGCGTGGTCAAAGGCGATGCCGTCGCCGGCATCACTGACGCTCAGCAGGAGCAGCCGGGAGCCTGCCACATTCACGTTTACCTGCTTGACCGCTTTCGGCTTCAGAATGCCCGAGTTGAAAAGTTCCCTGCCATCGGCGATGACGCGGAAGGTGACGGTGCCGGGCCCGCCGCAGGTGTCGCTGATGCCCACGCTCGCCTTGAAGGTCTTCGCGTCGCCGGTCTCGATCCAGAACGTGCTGCGCGCATGCGTGCCAACGCCGCGTGCAAACTGTTTTCCCGCCAGCAAAATCGGTCCGCCCGCAACGGAGTTGTTTTTCTGCGGCTTCCCATAACCCTGCCGCATCCCTGAAAGGTCCATCTCATCCAGCCACGCGACGTTCTCTCCCAGGCAGGGAAGGATGGAGGAAAACAAAAGCAACGCGGCGATACCGAAGTTCGAGGTTCTCTTTTGCATCCCAGTCATGTAGCGATTTTGTCCCTCCGTGAAAAGGAAAAGCAGGTCCACGCCGGCTTTTTTCCAACTTATCTTTGCGCGCCGCCTTGTTACCTTTCCTGCACCGGTGACGTTAATACCGGTGAAGATGAGCGAGATCGAACACTTGCGCCAATTCAGAGAGTATCAATCGGAATCGGCGTTCGCAGCCCTGGTGCGCAGACACGCGGGCTTTGTTTACGCAGCGGCCAAACGCCGGGTGAACGACGCCCACCAGGCGGAGGACATCGCCCAGCTCGTGTTCATACGGCTGGCACGAAATCCCCCCCGGGTCGAAACCCCGCATGAGCTCCTGGGCTGGTTGCACCGCACCACCATAAATGTCTCGATCGATCTGTGGCGCGCGGACCGCCGCCGCAAGGCCCGCGAAGAACAAGCCGCTCCTATGCAAACATCAACCCCGGATTGGAACGTCATTTGCCCCGAGCTCGACGAGGCGCTGGACCGCCTTTCGGACGACGACCGACAGGTAATTCTCCTCCGCTTTCTCAGCGCCGCGTCCATGCGGGACGTCGGCGCCGCCTTCGGAATCACCGAGGACGCAGCCAAGATGCGCGTGAGCCGGGCGCTGGAAAGGTTGCGTTCGCAGCTCGGCATCACACACGCCTCCTGCACAGGCGCCGTCCTGGGGGCGCTTCTGTTGCAACATTCTGTCGAAGCCGCGCCTCCCCGCCTCATCGAAAAGTTGCTGAAAATCCGTGTCGCGGCTTTTTCCGGCGCGGCTGCATCCGGCTCCCTCCTCTCCCGTCTGTTCAGCGCCCCCGCAGCAAAACTGGCCGCAGTCCTCGCGCTCACAGCAGGGGTGGTGTGCGTGTTTCACATGTGGCGGACGGCACAGATCTCCAATCAAGCTTCCGGGACGGAATCGAAGCCGGCGCCCGCCGCATCCGCGCCAAAGCCGGACCCGGCTTTGGCGTCGGACCACACCACTCCTCAACCGCCGCCACCCCAATCGGAAACCAACATAAACTTCAGGTTGACCGTCGTTGAAGCCGCCTCGGGAACACCTCTGCCGGGCGCCAGGGTCCGCTACGCCTACTTTGGGTCCGGCGGCGAGGGCGAGTCCCGCAACACGGTCACAGATGACTCGGGCGAGGCTGTCATTCTCAAGCCCGATGATCCGCAAAAAGGCGGACCAAACGTCTTCGTCAGCAAGGAGTGGCACGTGCCGAAGTGCGCCCATCTGGGCCGGGAAACCGCCGTCAAAGGCCAATATACAATCGCCCTTGAAACAGCGCGGGAAATTTCAGGATGGGTCGTGGACGAAGATAACCAGCCCGTGCCGGACGTGACCATTCATGTTCAAGGTCCGGGGGTCAAGCCCGGGGAAACTGAAAGCGTCGATTTTCAGACCTGTCCAGCGACCACGCGCGAGGACGGCAGTTGGTCCTGCGCCTACATTCCTTTGGACTACACCAACGAAATCCGGCTGGTGCTGAAAAAGCCGGGCTTTGCGGTGACGTTCCCCGTCATTCCCGTTTCCCGGGTTGAACTCACCAGGCTGCTCCTGGTGATTGATCGCGGATTTACGATT
>CAYNZC010000058.1:0-27704 GCA_964401575.1 uncultured Verrucomicrobiota bacterium | reverse complement strand
ATTCTCGATATATGACCGACACCTTACAAATCGAAGAGAGGCGTCCTCGCTCCGTGTCGGAGCAGACCCTCAAGCGTTTGCCGTTGTACCATCGTTTTCTCAAAGAGTGGCGTGCCGGCGGCAGGGAATCCGTTTCGTGCACTGACATTGCGAACGAGTTGAAGCTTGATCCGACCCAGGTGCGGAAAGACATGGAGACGGCGGGGGTCGCGGGACGTCCGAAAGTCGGGTATGCGACGGTGATGGCGATTACCGGGATTGAAGATTTTCTGGGGTGGAACAAGGCGAACGAGGCGTTTCTTGTCGGGGCCGGGAACATGGGGGGCGCGCTGCTGGGCTACGAGAAATTTGAGGAGTGCGGTTTGCGGATTGTGGCGGCGTTTGACGCCTCGCCTTCGAAAGTGGGGACCATGATTCACAACAAGCATGTGCTGCCGCTCGACAAGTTTGTGGACCTGGCCCGGAGGATGCACATCCTGATGGGCATCATCACCGTTCCCGCGGAGCACGCGCAGGGGATTGCGAACATGATGGTTGAGGCGGGGATACGCGCGATCTGGAATTTTGCTCCGATCCGGCTGCGACTGCCGGAGAACATCATTGTCCACAACGAAGATCTTTACTGCTCGCTGGCGTCGCTTTCGCAGAAGCTGGGCCGGGAGCTTCGAATTGACGAGAACCTCAGGGCGAGCGCGGCTGCGGCGGCCGCAGTGCCCGCATAAGAACCCATTTGAAACATGATCACGGCACAAATTGAACCGGCTGGACGCAAGTTTGTAAAAGTGTGCGACATCCTGGACAGGCATCAGCGCCAGGCGTCGAATCTTGTCCCCATTCTGCAGGCGGTGCAGGAGGAATACCGCTACCTGCCGAAGGAAGTATTAACCTATGTGGCCACGGCGCTGGAGATAAGCCCCGCGCGAGTGTTTGGCGTGGCGACGTTTTACGCGCACTTTGCCATTGAGCCGAAGGGCAAGCACGTCATCAAACTGTGCGACGGCACGGCGTGCCATGTGAAAGACTCGATCCCGATCCTTGAAGCCATCCGCAAGCGGCTGAACCTGAGTGGCAGTCGCAAGACTACGCCGGACATGCTGTTTACCGTGGAGACTGTGGCGTGTCTTGGCGCGTGCGGGCTGGCGCCCGTGGTGGTGATTGACGAGACCGTGCATGGGCAGATGACGCCTGAGAGCGCGGTGAAACTGATCGACGAAGTGATGGCGAAGGAGGTGGCATGAACAACGGCGCGAATGGAAACGGGAAGGCGCATGCGGGGCAGCGCCGCATAGTGGTGTGTGCCGGGACGGGCTGTGTGGCCAGCGGTTCCTACGGGGTTTACCAGGCGCTTGTGGAGCAGATCCGCGCAGCGGGCCTGCCCATCGAGACCGAGTTTCGTCCTGAATCGACCGGGGAACTGCGGCTGAACAAGAGCGGCTGCCAGGGCTTTTGCCAGATGGGGCCGCTCGTGACGATCCTGCCCGAGTCGCTGCTCTACACCAAAGTGAAAGTCAGCGATGTGCCTGAGATCATTGAGCGGACCCTCAAGCAGTCCGCGCCGGTGGAGCGGCTGCTTTATGTTGACCCGGCGACGCGGAAGCGCTGCCGCGGCGTGGATGAGATTCCGTTTTACCAGAGGCAGCGCCGGTTTGTGCTGAACGAATGCGGGACGATCGATCCCGAGTGCATCCAGGAGTACATGCATCACGGCGGCTATGCGGCGGCGCGGAAAGCGTATGTGGAGATGACGCCGGAACAGATTTGCCAGGAGGTGGCAACGTCGGGCCTGCGGGGACGTGGAGGCGGCGGGTTTCCGACCGGGAGGAAATGGGAGGCGGCGCGAACGCAGCCGGGGCCGAAGAAGTTCGTCATTTGCAATGCGGACGAAGGGGACCCCGGCGCGTTCATGAACCGGAGCGTGATGGAAGGCAATCCGCACAGTGTGCTCGAGGGGCTGATGATAGCGGCGCGGGCGATTGGGGCCGATGAGACCCTCATATACGTCCGGACCGAGTATCCGCTGGCGGTCAAGCGCATGCGCCGGGCGGTGGAGGATGCGGAGAAAGCCGGTTTTCTGGGCGACAATGTGTTTGGGACCGGCAAGCCCCTGCGTTGTCACGTGATGGAGGGTGCGGGCGCGTTTGTGTGCGGCGAGGAGACCGCGATGATTGCATCTATTGAAGGATTGCGCGGCATGCCCCGGCCGAAGCCGCCGTTTCCGGCGCAGAGCGGCCTTTGGGGCAAGCCGACGATCATCAACAACGTTGAGACACTGGCGCACGCGGTGCGGATCATCAACCAGGGCGCCGAGACATTCCGGAAGCTTGGGACTCCGGCGTCGCCCGGAACAAAGACCTTTGCCCTGACCGGGCACGTGGCGAACACGGGGCTTGTTGAAGTGCCGTTCGGGGCGACCCTGCGCGATGTGGTGTTTGAGATTGGCGGCGGCATTACCGATCGCCGCGGGAAGGTGGATCCGGACGGATTCAAAGCGGTGCAAATCGGGGGTCCATCGGGCGGGTGCCTTACCCGGGAGCACCTGGATTTGCCTCTGGACTACGATTCCCTTCGCGGGGCGGGCGCGATGGTGGGTTCGGGCGGGTTGGTGGCGATGAACGACCAGACGTGCATGGTGAGCATTGCGCGGTTTTTCATGGATTTCACCCAGCGCGAGAGTTGCGGGAAATGCGTGCTATGCCGGGAAGGGACCCGGCAGATGCTGGCGCTGCTGGACGACATTATCGAGGGGCGCGCGACGGGCGAGACCCTGGATCTGCTGCAGAAACTTGCGTTTGCGGTTCAGAAGGGATCGCTGTGCGGGCTGGGCAAGACGGCGCCCAACCCGGTTCTTTCGACATTGCGGTATTTCCGGGAGGAGTATGACGCGCACGTGTTTCACAAGTGCTGTCCGACGGGGCAGTGCAAGGCGCTGGCCAAGCCGCACATAGATCCGGTGAAGTGCAAGGGTTGCACGGCGTGCGCGCGGAAGTGTCCTGTGGGAGCGATTACCGGCGAGAAGAAACAGGCGCATGAGATTGACCAGGAGAAATGCATCAAGTGCGGCGTGTGCGCCGACACGTGCAAGTTCGACGCGGTTGTGGGCATCTGAACAAAAAACCATTTTTTGACACACATGACTGGGAACAACAACACCCTTGAAATCGACGGGCGTCCGGTGGCCATCAATGGCGAGAGGAACCTGCTCGAGGTTATCCGGAAGGCGGGGATTGATCTGCCGACATTCTGTTACCACTCGGACCTTAGCGTGTATGGGGCATGCCGTCTGTGCATTGTGGATGTGGAGGGGCGCGGCGTGCAGGGCGCGTGCTCGACGCCGGCTGAGCCCGGGATGAAAGTGCGGACGCAGACCGCGGAGATACGGGAGATCCGGCGGATTTCCATTGAACTGCTGCTGGCGAACCACGATCAGCAATGCCCAACCTGTCCCAAGAGCGAGAGCTGCCAGTTGCAGGAAGTTGCGCGCAAGCTGGGAGTGCGCAATGTGCGATTCAAGCCGGTGCATCAGCCCGAGCCGGTGGATGTGACATCCGTATCGCTGGTGCGCGATCCGAACAAGTGCGTGTTGTGCGGGGATTGCGTGCGGTTTTGCTCGGAGATCCAGAGCGTTGGGGCGATAGATTTTGCCCACCGCGGCCAGGATGCGGCGGTGCTGCCGGCGTTCGGGCGGGGGCTTGGCGAGGGCGAATGCGTGAACTGCGGCCAATGCGCGGCGGTGTGTCCGACCGGCGCGTTGAGCGTGCGATCGGAAGTGGATGAAGTGTGGAAAGCGCTGAATGATCCTGGCAAGACCGTGGTTGCGCAGGTGGCGCCGGCGGTGCGTGTGGCGATCGGGGAAGCGTTTGGCGGCACTGCGGGGATGGCGGCGAGCGGGCAGATGGTTGCGGCGCTCAAGCGACTGGGTTTCGACAAAGTTTACGACACCTCGTTCAGCGCGGACCTGACGGTGGTGGAGGAAGCCAACGAGTTTTTGAAGCGCAAGGCGAGGGGCGAGCGTCTGCCGCAGTTCACCAGTTGCTGCCCGGCCTGGGTGAAATTTGCGGAGCAGTACTTTCCGGATTTGCTGCCGAACCTGTCCACCTGCAAATCGCCGCAGCAGATGCTTGGCGCGCTATGCAAGGACACCCTTCCGGCGGAGCTGGGGATTTCGCGGCGGGACCTTGTGGTTGTGTCCATCATGCCGTGCACGGCGAAGAAGTTCGAGGCGAAGCGGAGCGAGTTTGGGCACGACGGCGTGCCGGATGTGGATCACGTTCTGACCACGCAGGAGCTGGCGCGGATGATCCAGGGAGCGGGGCTGCGTTTCAACCAGCTAGAGGCCGAGTCCTACGACATGCCGATGGGGTTCAAGACGGGTGCGGGAGTGATTTTTGGCAACTCGGGGGGTGTGAGCGAGGCGGTGTTGCGCTACGCGGTTGAGAAGATTTCGGGCCGGCCGCTGGCCAATCCTGATTTTCACGCGGTTCGCGGGGAATCGGGGATGCGGCTGACAACGCTGGAAGTGAACGGGACGAAATTGAACCTTGCGGTGGTGCACGGGCTGAAGAACGCGCGGGAACTTGCGGAGAAAGTGCTTCGCGGCGAGGCGGAGATAGATTTGATCGAGGTGATGGCGTGTCCGGGCGGGTGTGTGGGCGGGGCGGGCCAGCCGGTTTCGCGCGAGCGCGAGACGCGGGGGATGCGGACGCGGGGTCTCTATGACGTGGACAAGAACCTTGACCTGCACAAGCCGCAGGAGAACCACTATGTGACCGAGGTTTACAAGAAACACCTGGGCGAGATTGGCGGCGGCAAGGCGCACCACCTGCTGCACACCACTTACCAGAATCGCAAGCGGATCCTGGACCAGGACCTCGTGTTTGGCGCGGGAGACAAGAAAGTGAAAGTGGGCGTGTGCGTGGGCACCAACTGCTTTTTGAAGGGGTCGCAGAGCACCCTGCACCAGGTGCTCGAGCATGTTGAAAAGAAGGGCCTGAGCGATGCCGTGGAAGTGAGCGCCTCGTTCTGCTACGAGCAATGCGAGCACGGGCCCAACGCGCGGGTGAACGGCAAATGCCTTCACCACTGCGACGGGGGAAAAGCCTGCGGGGCGATAGACAGAGAGCTGAAGGACTTATGAAAGCGAACATCATTGATGAGAACGTCATTGCCGGCGCCCTTGCGGCCGCCCGGGAATGCGACGCTGCGCGCGTCCGGCAGGTTCTTGCCAAGGCGCGGCGGCTCGGGGGCCTGGAATTCGACGAGATAGCGGTATTGATGGAGATTTCCGACCCGGCGCTGACGGCCGAGATGTTCGCGGCGGCCAAAGCCGTCAAAGAGGAGATTTACGGAAACCGGCTTGTCCTGTTTGCGCCGCTGTATATTTCGAACCTGTGCAAGAACGAATGCGCTTATTGCGCCTTTCGGGTGCGGAACACGGCGCTTGTCCGGCGCAGCCTGACGCAGGAGGAGATTGCGCGGGAGGTTCGGACTATTATTGACCAGGGGCACAAGCGGATTCTGCTTGTGGCCGGGGAGGCTTATCCGAACAACGACTTTTCCTACGTATTAGACGCCATCAAGACCATTTATGCGACGCGGAGCGGGCGCGGTGAGATTCGACGTGTGAATGTGAACGTGGCCCCGCTGCCGGTGGAGGATTACAAGCGGCTGAAGGCGGCCGGAATTGGCACGTATCAGCTTTTCCAGGAGACGTATCATCGCGACACCTACGCCCAGGTTCATACCAGCGGGGCCAAGCGGGATTTTGACTATCGCATCACGTGCATGGACCGGGCGATGGAGGCCGGGATTGACGATGTGGGCATCGGCGTGCTGTTCGGGCTGTATGACTGGAAATTTGAAGTGCTGGCGATGATGCAGCACATCCGCCATCTCGAGGAGAAGTTCGGGGTGGGACCGCACACCATCAGCGTGCCGCGCATGGAGCCGGCGCTGGGCTCGGAGATGGCGTTTCGTCCGCCGCACCCGGTATCGGATGCGGATTTCAAGAAGATCGTTGCGTTGCTGCGGCTGGCGGTGCCTTACACCGGCATCATCATGTCCACGCGAGAAAACGCGGAGACGCGGCGGGCCACCTTTGAGCTTGGCGTTTCGCAGATCTCGGCCGGGAGCCGGTGCAATCCCGGCGGCTATGCTGAATTAGGAGATGCCGCGGACGAGGAGCAGTTTCAACTGGGCGATCACCGTCCGCTGGATGAAGTGGTGCGGGATGTGGCTTCGCTTGGGTACACGCCCTCGTTCTGCACCGCGTGTTACCGGCTTGGCCGGACCGGCGCGGACTTTATGGACCTGGCCAAGCCCGGGCTGATCAAGCACCACTGCGGGCCGAACGCGCTGTCGAGCTGCATGGAGTATCTGCTGGATTACGCCAGCAGGGAGACGCGGGTGGTGGGCGAGCGGCATGTGAACCACGAGCTTGCGACCATGGAGAAATCGGTTCGAGACATCTCGACCCGGCTGGTTGCGGACGTTCAGGCGGACAAGCGGGACGTTTTCGTATAAAGGCAAACATGAACGCACCGGCACCCAAAGGGCTCAGGCTGCACATTGGTTTTTTCGGCAGGCGCAATGTCGGGAAGTCAAGTCTTCTGAACGCGCTGACGCGGCAGAAGGTTTCGATCGTTTCGAGCGTGCCCGGGACCACGACAGATCCCGTGGAGAAGGCCATGGAGCTGCTGCCGCTCGGGCCGGTGCTGTTTATTGACACGGCGGGGCTGGACGATACCGGGGCGCTGGGGGCGATGCGGACTGAAAAGACGCGCCAGGTGTATGACCGGACCGAGATTGGCGTCCTTGTGGCTGAAGGTCATGAGTGGGGTCCGTTCGAGGAGCAGATCCTTTCAGAGCTGGCGGCGAGGAACGTGCCTGTGATCGTGGCATTCAACAAATGCGAATGCTCGAGGCCCGGGCCGGACCTGGTTGCGCGGCTGGAGGCCGGCAAGCATCCGGTGGTGATTGTTTCGGCCGCCCTGGGGAGCGGGCTGGATGAGTTGCGGGCGGCGCTGCTGGCGGCGGCGCCGGCGGATTTCATCAACAACCCGGCGATACTTGGCGACCTTGTGGGTCCCGGGGAGATGGCGATCCTGGTTGTGCCGATTGACAAGGAAGCGCCGAAAGGGCGGCTGATACTGCCGCAGGTGCAGGCGATTCGCGATTTGCTGGATCATCATGCCTTCTGCATGGTGGTGCAGGAGCCCGAGTTGCCGCGGGCGCTGAGCCGGCTGAAGGAGCCGCCGCGGCTGGTGGTGACGGATTCCCAGGCATTTGAAAGCGTTGCCAAAGTGACGCCGCGTTCGATTCCTCTTACCGGTTTTTCGGTGCTCATGTCGCGGTTTAAAGGAGATCTTGCCGAGCAGGTCCGCGGCGCGATGGCCATTGAGCGGCTGAATCCCGGGGACCGGGTGCTGATTGCCGAGGCCTGCACCCACCATCCGATTGGCGATGATATCGGCCGGGTAAAGATTCCGCGCTGGCTGAGCCAGTACGCCGGCGGCGAACTGCGGTTTGACACCGTGCAGGGTCATGATTTTCCGCGCGATCTTTCGTGCTACAAACTTGTGGTTCACTGCGGCGCGTGCATGTGGAACCGCAAAGAAATGCTAAGCCGGATACAGCGGTGCCTGCAGGCGGGGGTGCCTGTGACCAATTATGGTCTCGCGATTGCGTTCAGCCTCGGGATTCTCGATCGCGCGCTGGAGCCATTCCCGGAGGCGCGGCAGGCCTTGCGCGGCGCGCGGCGGGAGGCGATGCAACCATGACAAACCCCCTGACACATGCGGAGATACTTGGCTGGCTGATGGAGGAGGATCATGGCCGGCTTGAATCATTGTGGACCCGGGCGGACCAAACTCGCCGGGCACATGTGGGGGATGACGTTCACCTGCGCGGGCTGATCGAAGTATCGAGCTTTTGCCGCAGGCAGTGCGCCTATTGCGGGCTGCGAGCGGGCAATCGCGGGCTGGCGCGTTACCGAATGGAGATGGGAGAGATTGTGGGGGCGGCGCGGCAGGCCCTGAGCCTTGGCTTTGGGACCGTGGTGCTGCAGGGGGGGGAAGACCCGGGGCTGCGGAAGGATTTTGTTACAGACACCATTCGGGCGATCAAGGCCGAGACCGGCCTGGCGGTGACGTTGAGTCTTGGCGAGCGCTCGATGGAGGAACTCGGGGCATGGCGGGCGGCTGGTGCGGATCGTTACCTGCTGCGTTTTGAGACGTCGGACCGGAGCCTTTTCGACATGATTCATCCGGGAGTGGGCAGGGCGCGGGCGGACCGGATTGGGGCGTTGAAACAGATCAAGAGACTTGGCTATGAGACCGGCAGCGGGGTGATGGTGGGGCTTCCGGGCCAGACGTATGAGAGCCTCGCCCGCGACATAGAACTATTTCGCGAGCTGGACCTGGACATGATCGGCATTGGCCCGTTCATTCCGCACAAGGACACGCCTTTGGGCCAGCTTCCGGCCGAGCACGAGCTGCTTGTGCAGGGTGAAGTGCCGAGAGGCGCGATGATGGCCTACAAAGTGGTTGCACTTGCGAGACGGATGTGTCCGCACGCGAACATGCCGGCGACCACCGCGCTGGCCACGATCAACAAAGTGGACGGGCGCGAACTGGCGCTCCAGCGGGGGGCAAATGTCGTGATGCCCAACCTTACCCCGCCCAAATACAGAAAGCTGTATGAGATTTATCCGGACAAGGCGAACGTGGACGCCGTGACGGCAGGCGCGAACGATGCGTTGCACGACATGTTGAAGCGACTTGGCCGGCGCGCGGGCGCGGGGCCCGGCAGCGCCCGGCGTGACGCCCCAATGCCATCGGGCCGCGAGAACGAGGAAAAGAATCTCACAACGAACCTGAAGGAGGCTGCATGAACACTTCGCAGGACGGCGCAAAAGCCTCGCGCAATGCGATAACCATCTGCATGGGCAGCTCGTGCTTTTCGCGGGGCAACAACCGGAACATAGAAGTCATCCAGAGCTATCTCTCTTCGGGAACGTTGCCGGGCAGCGTGGAATTAACGGGGCACTTGTGCGAGGGCGCGTGCAAAGAGGGGCCGAACGTGACCATAAACGGAAAGATGTATCACCAGGTGGATCCGATTGTGATCATCGGGCTGCTGAATCATTTCTCGATTCCGAAGAAAGCATGAACTACCTCAATCCCATCTGGACCGAGAAGACGCAGTGCCAGGACTGCTACAAGTGCGTTCGCAACTGCCCGGTGAAGGCGATCAAGATCGAGGGTGGGTACGCCTCTGTGATTCCGGAGTTTTGCATCCTGTGCGGGCAGTGCGTGGAGGTATGCCCGAACGGCGCCAAGCGTGTCCGGGACGATCTGCCGCAGGCGCGTCAGTTGCTCAAGGCGCGCGAGCGTGTGTATGTCTCGCTGGCGCCCTCGTATGTGAGCGAGTTTCCGGACCTGCGTCCCGCGCAGATGGTGCGGGCCCTGAAGCAGTTGGGTTTTGCCGGTGTATCGGAAACCGCGCTTGGGGCGCAGGAAGTCTCGGCGCAGGCGGCTGCGGCGCTGACATCGGGCAGAAACAAAGTGCTGTTTTCGTCGGCGTGTCCGACGGTGGTGAGCTTTCTGCAAAAGCATCGGCCGGCCGATTCCGCCTCGATTACAGGGCTGCTTTCGCCGCTGCTGACCCACTGCACGATGCTGCGCCGCGTGCTCGGTCCGGATATCGGCATCGTGTTTATCGGGCCGTGCATTGCGAAGAAGGCCGAAGCGGCGGCGCATCCCGAACTACTGGACACCGCCCTGACGTTTGAAGATTTGCGGCGGTGGTTCAAGGCGGAGAAAATAGATCCCGCGGCGGTGGACCCGGACGTAGTGGAGCCGTTTTATCCGGAGCGAGCGGCTGAAGGCACGTGGTACCCGGTGGATGGGGGCATGATTGCGGGAATGAAGGCGCAGTGCGGCGTGAACGATGTTTCGATGATGGCCTTTTCGGGGCTGAGCGCTGTGGCCAAGGCGATTGAGGGTCTGAACCAGCAGCCACCCGAGGCGCCGCTTTTTCTGGAACTGCTTGCGTGCGAGGGCGGATGCGTGAACGGCCCCAAAGCGGCGAAGCGCGACGGGACGGCGGCCAAGCGGTGCCGCGTGTTGCGCCAGTGCGCGTCTGCGCCCGGGAAACTGCCGCGCAAAGCCTCGGTGGACACCCAATCCGCGTTTGCGGTGGCGGCCGTGCCGGCGCCGGCGCCGCCGGAAACGCGATTGCGCGAGGCGTTGCGCACCGTGGGGAAGTTTTCGCGGGAGGACGAGCTGAACTGCGGCGGGTGCGGCTACGATTCGTGCAGAGAATTTGCGATGGCCCTGCTGGACCAGAAAGCCGAGCGCTCGATGTGCGTGACCTACATGCGCAAACTGGCGCTCAAGAAAGCCAACGCCCTGATACAAAAGATACCCTCGGCGGTGGTTATTGTGAGCGACGCCATGCGGATCATCGAGCACAACCGCGCGTTTGCGGAGATGTTCGGGCTGAAGACCGACGAAGCTGAGGGAGCGAGCGGCGAGGGGTTCATGCTGGCGGAGGCAGTGCCGTTTGCGAACCTGTTTCACACCGTTCTGAAAACGGGCGAGGAGATACTGGACCGCGACTTGCGCTACAAAAGCACGATCCTGCACACATCGATTTTCACGATTGAGAAGCATTGCATTGTGGGGGCGATTTTACAGGACGTGACTGAGCCGGCGGTGCGGAAGCAGCAGGTGATTCGGAAGGCGCAGGAAGTGATTCAGCGGAGCCTTGCCACGACGCAGGAGATCGCGCGACTGCTGGGCGAGAATGCCGCCGAATCCGAAATCACGCTCAACTCGATTATTGAATCGTTCACACCGGAAAAGCCGGAGGAGCCCAGGGCGGAGAATGACTGGCGAAAGCTTTATAGACATTGACTCGAGCCACAAGCCCAAGAGCGGCCAGGTGGTTTCGGGGGATGTGTTTCTGTCGCGCCGCATCAAGGAGGAGGGCCGGCTCATTTCGGTGCTTTCGGACGGGCTGGGCAGCGGCGTCAAAGCCGGTGTGCTGGCGAACCTGACGGCGACGATGGCGTTGCGGTACGCGTCCGCTTTTGTGGATGTGCGCAAGAGCGCGGGGATTATCATGGACACCCTGCCGGTGTGCCAGGTGCGCAAGATCAGCTACTCAACCTTTACCATTGTGGATCTGCACGAGGCGGGCCAAACGCGAGTGATCGAGCATGGCAATCCCGGCCTGCTGCTGCTGCGCGGGACCGAGCGCGTGCCGTTGAGCCCGGCGGAGATCACACTGGAGAACTGGAAGGACCGGACCATCCGGTACAGCGAGTTCGAAGCGCAGCTTGGCGACCGGATCATTTGCTTTTCGGACGGAGTGACACAGTCCGGCCTTGGGCGTCCCGGTTTTCCGCTCGGCTGGGGTTCTCAAAACGTGCTTGCATTCGTGCGGCGCGAGATTGCGCGGTCCGAGGAGATTTCGGCGAACGAACTCTCGCGCCGGATCGTGCAGGAAGCCCTTGCGAACGATCGGGGAACTGCCAAGGACGACATTACCTGCGGTGTGGTGTATTTTCGGCGTCCGCGCCGGCTGTTGGTGGTCACCGGCCCGCCCTTTTCGAAAGATCGGGATGCGGAACTGGGCGAGCTGCTGAGGAATTTCGAGGGGCGGAAGGTTATCTGCGGCGGCACGACCGCGAACATTATTTCGCGGCAGTTGAACCGGCCTGTGCGGGCTGTGCTGACGAAACTCGATCCGGATATACCGCCGCCGGCCGAGATGGAGGGGATAGACCTGATCACCGAAGGCACCATGACCCTGGCGAGGGTCGCTGAGATGCTGGACGATCGCGTGCCGCAGCCGTGGGAGGACAACCCCGCGCAGGACCTTGTTAAACTGATGCTATCGAGCGACGTGGTGGAGTTCGTGGTTGGGACAAGGATTAACGAAGCGCACCAGGACCCGAACGTGCCTGTGGAGCTGGATTTACGCAGGAACATCATCCGGCGGATCGCTTCGGCGCTCGAGAACAAGCGTTTCAAGAGAACCTCAGTCCGGTTTACGTGAGGCGTTTTTCGTCAGCGGTGTTGCGGTGCTGCGCCGGCGGCTGTAAAGAGCGGTAGCTTAGGCGGCGTTCATCTTCAGGACGCCAGATGGCGCGTCACGACGGGCGCGCGGAGCGTTGATGAGCGCCTCTCGCGCTTCCCGGTTTTGCCGCTGCCTCCGCCTCGTCACTCTGCCGCCACTCGGAACCAGCGGGCGCCATTGGTGAGGGGGCAGGTGAAACGGTAGTTGCTGCGTCCCAGGGAGACCGGTGCGAGTCCGGAAACCGGGAGGTATGGGCCGGACAGGTTTGTGGAGCGGAGCAGGCGGAAACTGGTCCACGGTCCTGCGCTGAAGAAGTCGAACTCGATGCTGTTTTGGGCGGAGAGGATTTCGAAGTTTTTGAGGTCCAGCAGATCCGTTGGCTGGCTTGTCAGGTCGGCGAGGCTTTGGCCCAGCATCCCGCCGTCGTAGAGAGCCTTGACCTCGGTGGGGTTAAGGGCGCGTTTCCAGATGGCGACGTCATCGAGGTGGCCGTTGAAGTAGTTGCCGCCGGTGGGGCCTTCGCGTCCGATGGCGGCGTATTGGTTGGTCATGACGTTTTGCTGCAGTCCTGTCGGGGGAGAAGCGTCTGAGCCGTAGTGGATGTCCATAACCTGGCCGTTGAGGTAAATGGCTGTCTGACCTCCGAACGTGCCGGCATTGCCGTCGTAAGTGGCGGCGACGTGGATCCACTGGTTTGTTTGGAGCGAGGCTTGAGGAATGCCGGGGCGCGCGGCGGCCTTGGTGATATCTGTGACCTTGAAGCGCAGCTCCTTGTTGGCTTTGTCGAGGTATAGGACGTAGCAATCGTTGGTTGAATCCAGGAGTGCGCCGTAGCTGGTGCTCATGGTTGAGGGGAGATCCCGGAGTTTAAGCCATGCGGCGAAAGTAAACCCGTTCGTGTTGATGTCCGTGCGCGGGAGAGCGATGAACGCGTTAGCCCCGTCCAGGTCAATGCTCCCGCCGAACATCGCGTTGGTTTGCCCATTCCAGTGAGACAGGCCATCCAGCCGGGTGAGGGAAGTGATGATGTTGCTTTTTGAGTCTGCGACCGTGGTTGTCATGGAATTGGCGAGGCCATCATCCATTCGCCAGTGGATAAAGAGCTCGTCGGCCAGCGCGACGGGGCCGTTTGTGACGGGAGCCTGGAAGTCGCGGACGCTGCCGGGGTCATCGGAGATAATGCCATCAACCCCGAGGTCTATGAAGCGTTTGATTGCGGGTCCGTTCACTGTCCAGACGAAGACCCGCAAGCCGGCTGAATGGGCGAGGGCGAGCATGGCGGCATCCACGCCACCACTGTCCCACGCGACCGTTTGCGCGCCGGTATTGAGGATATTGGTGAGGCTGGTGGAAGTAAAAGTGCCGCTGCCCAGGGCGCAGAGAGGGATGCGCGGTTCGAGCGCGTGCAACTGGGTGAGGAAAGGCCAACTGAAGGATTGAACCACGACGTTTGTGATAACGTCGAGTCTTTGAAGCAACGTGAGATAATCCTGTGCTGAGCCGGCTTTATGCTCGATGAGCGGTATGGCCTGGGGCAGGCAGTTGGTGACCATTTCTTCGAGAGTCGGCACCCGTTCCCCGATGAAGTTCGTGGAGAACTTTGCTCCGGCATCCAGGAGCTTAATTTGCTGGAGGGTGAGGTTCACCACATCGCCGGTGCCATCGGTCGTTCGGTTTACCGTTGCATCATGCATGCAGACGAGCACTCCGTCCTTCGTTAATCTGCCATCGGTCTCGACGAGGTCGGCCTTGCCCAGGGCGGAGCGGAAAGCGGCGACGGTGTTTTCGGGGGCGTGGAGCGAATCGCCGCGGTGACCGATGCTGAGGACTGCGGCGGAGGTTGCGGAGGCAACGCCCGCGACGAACAAAACAGTGAGGATCAGCGAGAACCTTTGGTGGAGAAGTGTCATATAGGATGGAAAATGTGTTGCGTCCGGAGAGGGCCAGCCGGGCTCTCATTACAGTTAAAGCAAGATATTATGCAACAAAGAGATAAGAGTCAATAACTAGTTGCCTGTGAACAATTATTTCTTCTTTACATCCATTTAAAAATGAGGAAGATATCGTTGTTTTGAGTCTTGCCGCGAATGTGTCGGCACCTGAGCCGAAACTTTTGCGCTGGGCCATCTACAACCATAAAAAGGAACGTATGAAAAACTCATTCACCATGACAAAGCTTCTGTGCATGATGGCATTCATCGGGTGTTGTGTTGCATTGCCGGCACAAGCCTTGAATCACACCATATACTCAAATAACTTCGAAAGCTACACCACGGTGGCGACCGGGCCGACGGACACGTCGGATGCGGATCCGGAAGGCACCGAGTGGAATGCTTCTGATGACACGGCTTTGGCGCCGACGGTTGCGGGGGCGGGCGTGCAGGTTATCAGTTGGCTCACGAACGCCGCTGGTGGTGCGACCAAGAGCCTGTTGCTGAACCCGAGCAGTGAAGCGCAGCTTAATCTGCCCGATACACGCAGCGGGACCAAGTATATCATTGAATTTGATGCGTTGGTTGCGAGGACTGCCTCCAGCACCAAGAGCTTCTACATCATTGTACAAGGCGAGGGCGCCGATTACAACGGGGGCGACTTCATGGCCTACTGCACGGACCGGGTTCTTGGTTCCATGAAGCTGCGAGCTTATGATGGCACGAAGTCAACTCCCGGCTGGATTCTCTCGGCGGTGGCGCCGGACGGGACAAAGTGGCAGCATCACAAGATCGAAGTTGATCCGATTCTTCTGAAGACGACCGTTTATGTGGACGACATGGTCACGCCGATTCTTGAGTTCAACGGAATTGCCCGGAGCGAAGTTGCCATGCCGACGCGGATTATCCTGAGGAACGAGGCTGGAGTTGCGGCGGACGGTTGGTGGGCGATTGACGACTTTTCGATCCGGGTGGAGAACTGCATTGACCTGAGCACGACGTGGACGGAAGGGTTTGAGTCTTATACGGCGAGGGCAGATATTGCCGATGATGCGGACCCGCAAGGCTCGTGGATTGTTACCGAAACGGACGGGACGGCCGGTGGTGGCGGGCGTCCGTTGGCGCCTGGCAAGGTGCAAGTGGTGGATACAGAGGCGCGCACTGGCACCAAGAGCCTGAAGCTTGAAGGGGGCCATCGAGCCGGGGCGACGATTGCGTGGGGTGTAGCGCCGCAATCGGACGTGCAGATTACCTGGTGGGCGAAAGTTCCCGCGTCAGTGCAGGGAACAGAGGCCACCTATCTTCGTTTTTCGCTTTATGGGGCTGAGGGGAACAACACGTATAGCGGGGATTCCGCGCTGCTTGGCTACGGTTCCCGCAACACCACGGTAGGGGATGCGACCTCGCTGACCTATTACACGTCCACCTGGTTTGACACGGGTGTGGACTACACGCCGGGCGAATGGGAGGAGTATCAGCTCACGACGCATTGCAGCCAGGGCCGCTACACTATTGTGAAGAACCCGAGCCGTCCGGATGCGTCGGTTGTGGTGGATCGTTCCGCGTTCATTGGCTCGGCTGCAACCTGGGGGCCGATGTTCATGGCTGCCTGGAGTTCCTCCAACGTTACAAATCATCCCCCGGTCTATGTGGATGACATAACGATCAAGTCGCTGGTATCGAACCCGCAGCCTGTGGAGACCCCATACACGGCGCAAATTGATGGGAGCCGGTTCACCAACTACACGATGCTGAACCTTGGCGGTCCGATTGGCGCGACTGCGATTGACCCGCGAGACAACAGCACCATTGTGTTTGCCGTTGATGCGGTGAGCCCTGGTGGCAGCATTAATGTGGCCCGGAAAGTGGCCAGCGGGAATTGGGCGGTTGACCCGGCGCCCCTGGTCGCGGGGATTTCAAATCCGTCCGGCCTGGCAATTGCGGCGGATGGCACCCTGTGGTGGACGCATGATTTCACCACGGCGCTGATGCGGCTGAAGTGGCCGTGGACGTCGAATGTGCCCGAGCTTATCATTCAGGACTTTGGTGTTTTGGACGTGAATGGCGCATTTGTTGACGACGACCCGTTTGATCTTTGCCTTGCGCCGTCGGGCTTCAGCGGGAGCATCGGGAGTCCGAGTGATGTGATCATTATGGATCGCGGTGTTGACGGGAACGACAACAACGTGATTTTTGTGGTGCCTTCCGGCACGACGGAGTTGGGGCAGACGAACGTGAATTCCTTCCTGGTCGGGCCTGTGCCGCCGGCTTTGGGCGGCAGCGACCTGACGGCGCTGGCGGCGATTTCGACGACCGAAGTTGCGACCCTTTGCGGGACGGATGGTCAGATCACGGCGGTGGATGCCAACGGCACAACGCGGCAGATCTGGCCGTCGTTCTATCGTGACCCGAGCGTATTGATCTCGCTGTCCGGTCTGACGGTGGATCCGACGACCGGGAAGCTGTGGATTGCGGATGACCTGACAGATACAATATGGTCATGCGAACCCTTATACGGTGATGACAGCCAGCAGGAAATCAGCTTCCCGCTGATAGATCCGACGCGGCCGGACCGGCAGTTCGACTTCCAGGAGCCGGGCCTGAAGTTCTCGCCCAATGGAGGGTTCCTTGTTGCCAGCGACACCAGCATCGGCAACGGCGGTGGCAGGCTGATTATCTTCCACAACGAGGCGTTTGCCTTGCCTTCGTTCAAGATAACCAGCTACAACCGCACTCCCACGAACTTCGAGCTGAGCTGGGAATCGGCCGGCGCAGCGAAGTATGACGTGTTCCGCGGCACGGATCTTGCCAACCCGGCGAGCTTTGTGCAGGTGGCGACGAACCTGTCGCTTACCACCTTCACGGATACGGTCTCGGCCGGTGCGGTGTTTTATCGCGTGGTGGCGAAGCCTTAAAGGATGGTTTATCGTTTCGGGGGGCGCCCTGCTTGGGCGCCCCCCGAACACAACAGGTGGTAACAATGAAAAACAGATCGCAGGGTTTCACACTTATCGAGCTGCTGGTGGTGATTGCCATTATCGCCATCCTGGCGGCCATGTTGTTGCCGGCTCTTGGGCGGGCGAAGCAGAAGGCGCAAGCGGCCTACTGCATGAGCAACATGAAGCAAATCAATCTTGGTTACATTATGTACACGGACGATTGCGATGATGCGCTTCCCGCGGTCAAGGGTCCGTACAATCCTCCTCCGCCGAGCATCCAGTCGTGGATGAGCGGCTGGCTGGATGCCTCATCGGCTGCGGACAACTGGGATATCAACCACGACATCGTGCCCAGCCCACTTTACAAGTATTGGAAGACGGCAAAAGTGCTGAAGTGCCCGTCGGATCGCTTTAATGTGAATGTTCGCGGGGCGCTTTACCCGCGAGTTCGCAGCATCTCGCTGAACGCCTTTATGGGCGGCAGGCCTGATGGCTCGGCGATTGGATATAACACGACGGGCTACCGGGTGTTTCGGAAGCGGACGCAGGTGACGGATCCGACAAAAACCTTCACTTTCCTGGGTGAGCGCGAGGACAGCATCAATGACGGGATGTTTGTTGTGGATATGCGTCCCGCGGTGCCTGAGATTGTGGATAAGATGTCGAGTGTGCATGGCGGAGCCGGTTCGCTTGCGTTTGTGGACGGACACTGCGAGATCCGGAAGTGGAGATCATCCACCATTCTGATCATTCCGCCGGCAGGGATTGTGACGCCGTATCCGACGAGCGTACCGTCGGGAGACCAGGCTGCGGCCCGGTATGATATGAACTGGATGCAGGAGCGCGCGTCCGTGCCCAGCTCGAACTAGGCACAAAAAAGGCTGCAGAAAGCGGTGGTTTTTGGGGCCGGTCTGAATTATTTGCCGGGTGGCAGAAACAGGCCGGCCCTATTGTTTTTGGGCGGGGCTATCGAGTTCGCTATCTCCGTGCGGGACGAGGACTTTGAGCTGGCGGCGGAGAAACAGCCCGACCATGACCAGGTCGCGGATGCCGCGTCCGAGGCGGTTCCAGACGCCATACTTTGACGTTCCGCTGGCACGTGGGTGATGGCGGACGGGGATTTCCTTTACCATTGCGCCGGCATTTTTAGCGAGGATGGGCATGAACCTGTGAAGCCCATCGAAGGCCGGCAACGATGCGAGCACGGTTTTTCTGAAGACGCGGAGATTGCAGCCGGTATCAAGGAACTCGGATCTCAAGGCCGTTCGGCGCGCCCATCGGGCGATGACGGACGATGCCTTGCGGACCCAGGTGTCGGCGCGCCGGGTTCGCGCGCCGCAAACCATGTCGCAGCTTTCCAGGTGGCGCAACATTTCGGGAAAATCCGCCGGATCGTTCTGCAAATCTCCATCGAGCGTTGCGAGGATGGAGCCGCGGCTGGCCATGAAGCCCGTCCAGAGGGCCGCGCTCTGACCGCGGTTGCGTCCGTGGCGGATGCCGCGGACTCTGGGATCGTCCGAGCGTGCCTGGGTGATCCGGTCCCAGGTTGCATCTGTGCTGCAATCGTCCACCAGCACCAGTTCAATTTTCGAGGGGCCGTGGCGCAGGGCATCGAGCACGCGCTGGACGAGCGGCAGGACGTTGCCTTCCTCGTTGTAGAAAGGGACGATGACCGAGATTTCGGGTTTTTCCGTCATTGAATGCGTCATTTGGGACTCAGAAAGGTCCGGCATGCCACTTGTCGCGGTAACGACGGCGCAGGAGTTTGTTTGCCGCCGGATTATTTGCGAAACGCATGCCTTTGTGGTCCCATGCGAGCTTTTCGCCCGGAATGCGAATGGCCACGGTTCCGAGCAGGATTGTTTCTGTCATGGGGCCGGTCTGCGTGAAGTGCGACTCGGTTTTTGCGAGACCGAGGCAGGAATCGACGAAATGATGGTAGTGATTGCGCGGTTCCGGCGCCTGGGGGCGGACGTGTTTGAACTTGGATTCCGGCAGGAGCTGGGAGGGCAATCCGTGTCCGATCAGCAGGGTGCCTTCGGTGCCTACGACCATGCTGGATTCCGGCGGGTATTCCTTGAGATCTTCCGAGTAAAGCTTTCGGATATGTTCGGGCGGATAGAACTCGCCGTCGAACCATTCGATGACCAGCTTGTTACCGGCGACCATGTCATTGCCGGGCAACGTCCATGTGATGTGGTTGCCTTGCGGCCAGGTATCGGCGCGGCGCGCGGGAGAATTGCGCCAGGATTCCTGCACCTCGGCCTGAACGTCGATGGGCGGCTGCAGGCCCAGGCCTTTCCAGACCGGATCGAAGATGTGGCAGCCGATATCGCCGGACCATCCTGTGCCGAAGTCCTGCCAGGCGCGCCACTTAACCGGGTGGTAAATGTCCGGCGCGTAAGGGCGCATTGGCGCGGTGCCGATCCAGAGGTCCCAGTTAACGTTCGTCGGGGCCGGGCTACCGTCTGCCGGGCGGGGGCCGGCGAGCCTGTAGTTCTCGACCGCGCCGGGGCGGTTCGAGCAGAGGTAGGCGCGGGTGACTCGTCCGATAATGCCCTGGCGGAGGAGTTGAACTGCCGCGCGCTCGTGCTGGGTGGAGGCGACCTGCGTGCCGAGCTGTGTGACGACCTTTCTTGATTCGGCGGCTTGCGTGAGCGCGCGCACCTCGGCCACGTCGTGGCACATGGGCTTCTGGCAATAGACATGCTTGCCCTTCTGAATCGCCGTGAAGGCGATGGGGAAATGCATGTGATCCGGGACGGCAACATTGACCGAATCAATGCGATTGCCCTCGCTGGACAGCAACTCGCGCCAGTCCGGGTAAATTCGCGCGCCGGGGAATTCCGCGGCCGCTTTTGCGAGATTGTTGGCGTCCACATCGCACAAGGCGGTGATCTGCACGCGTGGATGTTTGGCGAACTGGTGCAGGTCATTCCAGCCCATGCCGCCCACGCCGATGCATGCGTGACTGAGCTTTTCATTGGCGGCGAAGGTCCGGGGTGCGAGGGTTTGAGGGGAAGACTTGCAGGAAACCAGGAATGGCGCGGTCATGCCGGCGCAGGCCGATAGTTGGAGAAAGCGACGCCGGGAAAGGGCGCTGCCGGCAGGGCTTTTGGTTGCTGATTCGCGCCGCATTCCGGGTCTGGTTTTCATTGGGGGTAGCCTGCTAAGGGTGTGGGTGAGTTGCAAGCTTTTCAGATGTTGAAAAAAGCGGTGCTTTACCCAATCCTTCGCGCATGAGGATACTGGCTGTGAGCCTGCTGGTCACACTGCTTGCGCAGGGATGCGGGAAGGAGACGCCGGCGCCCGCCAGCGCGAGCAACGAGCCGCCGCTGCCGGCAGCCGCTCAACCCCGGCTGCGGACGATGCGCCTTTGGCTGGGGAGCGAGGAGCTTGTGGCGGAGCTGGCTCTGACGGATGCGCAGCGGCAGGCTGGGATGATGTTTCGCACGAACATGGCTGAGAACGAGGGGATGTTGTTCGTGTTTCCCGTTCCACACCAGACAGCCTTTTGGATGAAAAACACCAGCGTGCCGCTTTCCGTTGCCTACATAGATCCTTTTGGCGTGATCCAGGAGATTCACGAGTTGGAACCGCACAACACCAACAGCGTTGTGGCCGCGTCCGACCAGATTCAGTATGTCCTTGAAACAACGAAAGGATGGTTTCAAAGGCACAATATCGGCACCGGGACCGTTGTGCGCACGGAGCGCGGCCCGCTGAATCGAACGTTTGGTCCGGCGCGGTAGGTGAACACCCCATATAGACAGCCTTCGAAGTGGCAATAGAGTGAGTGAGGAAAATGGCCGCGCAGGCTTTTCGTCGGCTCTGAATTCCGGGAAAACAAAGACATGGCAAAAACAAAAACTGCAAGAATCGCAAAACAGAGAGTGGCATTCACTTACGTGGCTCCGGAAGCCGGGAGTGTCCTGGTGGCCGGGGATTTTACGGGTTGGCAAGAGGCTCCTGTATCACTGAAGAAAAGCAAGGCGGGCACATGGAAGGCCACCGTCTCACTTGCGCCCGGCGTTTACGAGTATCGCCTGCTTGTGGACGGGAAATGGGAAGACGACCCGAAATGCGAACAGCGCCGTCCGAACCAATTTGGCGGGGAGAACTGCGTTTGCGTGGTGGAAGAGGTTCGGCATCCGGATCCCAATTTGATGTGATTGGGGGCCAAGGGGGGGCATCCCCGGCATCGGTGTGGAAAGGGAGGATGGAAAAATAATGGGGCGTGGACGTCGCCCCTACCAGGGATGGTTGGGGAGAGACCACCCCCACTTCGACTGCCGATGGGGTGGCAAAGCAGGGGTCGTGCGGGGTTTGCCACGACGGGTGAAAAGCAGTATAACACCTCCATGAATCAGTTTTTGCGGCTGCTGCTGGCGGCAATCCTTTGTTCCCTTTCGATGAGCGCTTCCGCGGAGGAGGGGGGAAAGAAGATTCGCGTTTTGATCGTCACGGGAGGGCATGACTTTGAGCGCGAACCGTTTTTCAAAATGTTCAAAGACAATCCGGACATTTCCTTTGTGGCCGCGGAGCATCCGAACGCGCATGCGCTGTTGAGACCCGAGAAGGCGAAAGACTTCGATGTGATGGTCACTTACGATATGCACCAGCCGATTTCGGACCAGGCGAAGAGCGATTTCGTGGAATTTCTGAAGGCGGGCAAAGGGCTGGTTGTGCTGCATCACGCGATCGCCTCCTACAAGGACTGGCCGGAATACCAGCAGATCATTGGCGCGCGCTATTACCTTGGGCCGGTGGAGGTGGATGGTGTTCAGAAGCCGGCGTCGAAGTGGAAGCATGGGGTGGACATCGCGATCGAGGTTGCGGACGCCTCGCACCCGGTTACGCGCGGTTTGAAGGACTTCCGGATACGGGACGAGACCTACAAGCTGTTCGATTTTTTTCCCGGATCGACGGTGCTGCTGACGACCAAAGAGCCGTTGAGCAACCGGGAGGTGGCCTGGGCGCGCCGTTACCGTGGCGCTGGCGTTGTGTATATCCAGTCGGGGCATGATCACGTGGCATTTGAACATCCCGATTATCGCAAGCTGGTGCGGCAGGCGATTCAATGGACGGCAAAGAAGGGGTAGAGATGTATTTGAGAGTTATTGCCTGCGAAATTGCGGCCCGCGAGCTTTACCATGCGGCGGCAAGATCGCCGAACGTCGCGGATATCGAGCTTTTGACGCAGGGCTACCACGATGTGCCCACGAAGGGCCGCGAAGAGCTGCAACAGCGGATTGATACGGCGCCGGCGGGAAAGTACGATGCCCTGCTGATCGGCTACGGTTTATGCAGCAACATTCTTGCTGGCATTACTGCGACCCATACCCGGCTGGTGGTGCCGCGGGCGCATGACTGCATCACCTTCTTTCTTGGCTCGAAGGAGCGGTACCAGGCGTGTTTTACGGAGAATCCGGGAACGTTTTACTACACCTCGGGGTGGATCGAGTGCGGCCGTCGCAGGGGCATTCCACCGGGGGCCTGGTCCACAGGGTTTCTGCCGGCCGGGGCGAACATGGGCATGCGGGGTTCTTACGAGGAGTGGGTTGCGAAGTATGGCGAGGAGCAGGCAAAGTATCTGATGGAGGAGATGGCGCGCTGGACGGACTCGTACACTCACGGGGCGCTGATAGATTTCGATTTCACGAAGGGGCTGAACCTGAAGGAACATGTCTGTTGCATCTGCCGGGAGCGGAACTGGGCCTACAGCGAAATTGCGGGTGATATTTCGCTCATGCAATCGTTCATAGACGGCCCGTGGGCCGAGGAAGCGTTCCTGGTTGTACAGCCTGGCGAGAAGATCGCGCCGTCCTTTGACGACCGGATCATCTGCGCGGCGCCGGCAACGCCGTAGGCCGGCGACGGACTGAACGTCGAAGTTCCGGCGTTATTGTTCCGGTGTTCCGGCGGATTCGCCGGAAGCGGCGTCTTCCTGGGCCTCGCTGATGACCGGCGCGATTGCCTGGAGGCGGTCGCCTTCCGCCAGGTCAATGAGTTTCACGCCCTGGGTGTTCCGGCCGACCTCGCGAATGTCCCTGACAAACGTGCGGACCATCTGACCACCGGCGGTGATGAGCATGATCTCCTCCGAATCGCGGACCGTAAGCGCGCCCACTACAGCGCCGGTTTTTTCGGTGGTTTTCATGGTGATGATGCCTTTGCCGCTTCGGGATTGCTTCCGGTATTCGTCGAAGGGTGTTCGCTTGCCGATGCCGTTTTCACCGGCAACGAGGAGAGTTGCGTCTTTTTCGACGATGGCGGCGGCGACGACAACGTCATCCTTTTCGAGACGGATGCCCCGCACGCCGGCTGCCGGGCGGCCCATGTCGCGGACCTCCTCCTCGGAGAACCGGATGCTCATGCCTTCGCGGGTGATGAGCACGACCTCATCCTGCCCGGTGGTGAGGCGGACATCGATGAGAGTGTCGCCTTCTTCAATGCCGATGGCGATGATGCCGCCCTTGCGGACGTTGGCGAAATCGGCGAGCGCGGTTTTCTTGACCGTTCCGTTTCGGGTGGAGAAGAACAGGAAGCCCGGCTGCTGCCAAGTATTGTCCTCGCGGTTGCCGCCGTTGCGGGATTGGATCCGGATGAGAGCGGCGATGGACTCGCCGGATTTGAGTTCGAGGAGATTGGCGATATTCCGGCCTTTGGCGGCCCGGCCCATATCCGGCACCTCGTGGACACGTTCGACGTACACGCGGCCGGTGTTGGTGAAGAACATGAGGTAATCGTGCGTGCTGGCCGTGAACAGGTGCTCGATGAAGTCCTGGTCCTGCTCGGATTCGCCTTCGCGTGTGGCCATGCCGATCACGCCCTTGCCGCCGCGGCGCTGGGCGCGGTAGGAGCTGATGTTGGTGCGTTTGAGCAGCCCGGCGTGAGTCAGGGTAATGATCACTCCTTCATTGGCGATGAGGTCCTCGATTGCGATGTCGCCTTCATCCGGCACGAGCTGCGTGAGCCGTGGCGTGGCGTACTTCTCCTTGATTGCCAGGAGTTCCTCCTTGATGATCGCGAAGACGCGCTCTTCGCGGGCGAGGATATCGAGCAGATCCTTGATCCGCTTGATCAGTTCGCGATACTCGGCGCGAACCTTGTCAATTTCCAGCCCGGTCAACTGATAGAGCCGAAGGTCGAGGATGGCGTTGGCCTGTGCTTCGCTGAAGGAGTAGCGTCCGTTGACAAGGCGGGCCTCGTCGCGGATCAGGATGCCGATTTTTTCGACCTGCGCGCGCATGAAGTCGAAAGCCATCAGTTTGATTTTGGCCTCTTCGCGGTTCAAGGAAGTGCGGATGATGCGGATGAACTCGTCCAGGTTTGAGAGCGCGATGAGGTAACCTTCGAGAGTTTCGGCGCGTTCCTCGGCTTTGCGGAGCTGGAACCTTGTGCGGCGGATGATGACCTCGCGGCGGTGCTCGATGTAGCAGGCGATCAGGTCTTTGATGCCGAGCGTTTTGGGGCGGCCATGGTCAATGGCGAGAGCGTTGACTGCGAAGGCCGATTCGAGGGCGGTGTGGCGGTAAAGATTGTTGATGACGACCTTGGCGATCGCCTCGCGTTTCAGCTCGATCACGACGCGCGTATTTTCGTCCGATTCGTCGCGGAGGGCGGTGATATCCGTGATGATCTTTTCGTTTACGAGAGTGGCGATGCGTTCCACGAGCACCGCGCGGTTTACGTTGTAGGGGATCTCCGTAATGACGATTTGCTCGCGTCCCCCCTTGAGTTCCTCGATGCCGACCTTGCCGCGCACCTTGAGACCGCCGCGGCCGGATTCGAAATAGTCGCGGATTCCCTCGAGTCCGCAAATGACGCAGCCCGTGGGGAAATCGGGGCCTTTGATATGAGCGGCCAGTTCCTTTGTGGTGATTTGGGGGTTGTCAATCTGGGCGCAAATGCCGTCCACCACCTCGCCGAGGTTATGGGGCGGGATGTTTGTGGCCATGCCGACGGCGATACCGGTGCCGCCGTTGACGAGCAGGTTCGGGAAAGCTGCGGGAAAGACCGTGGGCTCGCGTTTTGATTCGTCGTAGTTTGGAACGAAATCGACCGTGTCCTGGTCCATGTCCTCCATGAGCACCGCGCCGAGGGGCGCCAACCGGGCCTCGGTATAGCGCATGGCTGCGGGAGGGTCGCCTTCCACGGATCCGAAATTGCCCTGGCCGTCGATGAGGCGTTCGCGCATTGCCCACGGCTGGGCCATGTGAACCAGGGTCGGGTAGATGGCCTGGTCGCCGTGAGGGTGGTAATTGCCCATGGTTTCGCCAACGATCTTGGCGCACTTGATGTGTTTTCGATTGGGCTGCACCCCGAGGTCATTCATTGCGAAGAGGATGCGGCGCTGGGAAGGTTTGAGGCCATCGCGCGCGTCCGGGAGGGCGCGCGAAATGATCACAGACATCGAGTAATCGAGGAATGAGTTTTTGATTTCGTCGGCAACGTTGATTTTCGAGATCTTCTCGTTGGGCGCAAAAAGCGGTGTGGATTGTTGGGGCACGTTGCTGGAATTATTTTCTTCGGCCATAGCGGGTAATCAGTCGGCGTTAAAATCGGAGGTTCGCCTGTTAGACATCGAGGTTGCGAACGTTCAATGCGTTGTCCTCGATGAACTGCCTTCGGGGCTCGACCTCTTCGCCCATCAGTTTTGTGAACATTTCCTCGGCCTCGACCGCGTCGGTCAGGTCCACGCGCAGGAGTTTGCGCCGGGCCGGGTTCATGGTGGTTTCGAAAAGCTCTTTGGGATTCATTTCGCCGAGGCCCTTGAAGCGCTTGATCTGGAGGCCGCGGCGGCCAACCTCTTTGATGCTATCGAGGATTTCCGGGGCGGAAAACAACGGCCGCACCTGTTCCTTCTCTCCTTCACCCTCGATTAACTCGAACAGGGGTTTATCCTGGGCGGAATAGTGGTCGAGGCTGAACCCCTTTTTGACCAGCTTGCCGAGCAATTCCTGGATGGAGGCGCTCTCGTAGAGTTCCTCGTGGCGCGCCCGGCGCGTCACGCCGTTCTTCGTCTTTTCGAGGATGGAGGTGTCGCTTTCGTCCTCGCCTGAGAGGCCGAGGTCGAGGTCGGGATTGTCCGTGGCGAATTTTGCCACGTCCTCGTTGGTGTGGAAGTAATGCACCGATTCGTCGTTGCCGGCGCGGATTTTGACCAGGTGCTGAGGCAGTTCGTTTGTTTTCGGGTGACGGTTATCGAGGTACGCGGCGAAATCGCCGCCCTTGCGACGGATCCCGGCGGCAAATTTGCTGAGCGCTTCGAGCAGCTCGAGGATCTCGCTCAACTGGTTGTCGGCCACTTCCTTTGAGTCCCTGAGATTGCGCAAGCGGACTTCCTCGGTGCCGAGCTGGATGAGGATCCTGTTTAGCTGTGCATCATCCTCGATGTATTCGACGCGTTTTTTGCGGGTGATCTGGTAGAGCGGTGGCTGTGCGATATAGACGAAGCCGCGTTTCACCAATTGAGGCATCTGCCGGTAGAAGAAGGTGAGCAACAACGTCCGGATGTGCGCGCCATCCACGTCGGCATCGGTCATGATGATGATCTTGTGGTAACGGAGCTTCTCGAGATTGAAGGCGCCTTCGCTGTCCCCGTCGCCGATGCCGGTGCCGACGGCGGTGATCATCGTGCGGATTTCGTTGTTCTGGAGCACCTTGTCCAGCCGCGCCTTTTCGACATTGATGATTTTGCCGCGGAGGGGAAGGATTGCCTGGAACTTGCGGTCTCTGCCCTGTTTGGCGGAGCCGCCGGCGGAGTCGCCCTCGACGATGTAGAGTTCGGTGTTTGCCGGGTCGCGATCGGAGCAATCGGCGAGTTTTCCGGGCAGGCCGCCGCCGGTCAGTGCGCCTTTGCGTACGGTCTCGCGGGCCTTTCGGGCGGCGTCCCGCGCGCGGGCGGCGAGCAGGCTTTTTTCGACCACCTTCTTCGCGACGCCGGGGTTGGCATCGAAATGATTCATCAACCCGTCGTAAATGACTGAGGCGACGACGCCGTCGATTTCAGTATTGACGAGTTTGACCTTGGTTTGAGACTCGAAGCGCGGATTGGGGAGCTTGACGCTCAGGACGCACACGAGGCCTTCGCGGACGTCGTCGCCGGAAATGGCGGGGTCTTTTTCCTTGAGAAGGCCATTCTGGCGGGAGTACTGGTTGATGGCGCGGGTCAGGGCCGAGCGGAAGCCGGTGAGGTGGGTGCCGCCGTCGGTATTCGGGATGGAGTTGGCGAAGCAGAGGATCTGGTCGTTGTAGCTGTCGTTGTACTGCATCACGCAGTCCACGAAAACCTCGTCCTTCTGGCGGCTGATGGTGATGGGTTTGGGGTGGAGCACCTGCTTGTTTTTGCCCAACTGCCGCACAAACTCCTCGATGCCGTCCTTGTAGAGGAACTTCTCAGCTTTCTCGGTTCGCTCGTCCTTGAGCGTGATTTGCACGCCGGGATTGAGGAAGGCCAGTTCCCGGAGCCGGTTGGCCAGGAGATCGAATTTGAACTCGGTGGTGATGGTAAAAATTGTGGGGTCCGGCTTGAAAGTGATGAGAGTGCCGGTGCCCTTGGCGCGTCCGAGCACTTTGAGTTTTTCGGTGGTTACGCCGCGCACGAACTGCATGGCGTAAACCTTGCCGTCGCGAGAGACTTCGACTTTGAACCAATCGGACAAGGCGTTCACGCACTTGGCGCCGACGCCGTGAAGGCCGCCGGAGTATTTGTAGGCGCCCTGGCCGAACTTGCCGCCGGCGTGGAGGT
>CAYNZC010000057.1:27281-28441 GCA_964401575.1 uncultured Verrucomicrobiota bacterium | reverse complement strand
TTCAAACGGTACAGTCTACGCAAGTTTCGACCTCAATGTTTCGGCCCTGCCAACGGCGGCTGTTTACTTCGCGCACTTTAAAGGAACCAGTACCGATTTTCGGGCGCGAATTTTCATTAACACATCGGCCACACCGGGAAAATTTCGCGTGGGTATCGTGAATGGCTCTGCTACATCTGCCGCTTACGTGCCTTTAGACTTGGATCCCGGTGTCACATACAAACTCGTGCTGCGCTTCGTGGATGCCGCGACCGCCACATTGTGGGTGGATCCGAATGCTGAGAGCAACACTGCAAACCAGGCCATCGGGACGGACACAACCGTAAATGTGTTTGCAGGCTGCTATTATTGGGCGTGGAGGCAGTCTGGCAACATGGGAACATTTACCGTTGATAATCTCTTGATCGGAACAACCTTTGATGATGTCGCTGTTTCGGGAGGTGCGCCTTCAATTTCTCCAATCGCTGATCAAAGCATTGCGGCCAACGCTTCGACTGGTCCGATTGGTTTCACGGTGGCGGATGTCGAGACCCCGGCGCAAAACCTCATTGTTACAGCAACTTCAGATAACACTGCATTGATTCCAAACAATCCTGCCAATTTGGTTCTTGGAGGCACTGGCTCAGACCGAACGATCACCGTGGTTCCATCCGCCGGCCAACAAGGTGTTGCCAACATCTCGGTATTGGTGACTGACGGCGACAGCCTGAGCACCTCTGAGTCGTTTCAGGTCGTCGTGGGTTCTCCGGGCATCGATCCCATCGCTTCGCAAATGACACGTGTGGGCACTGCCTTCGCCCCTGTTGGTATCTCGGTTTCGGATGCCGAGACTCCGAACTCGCTCATCGTCACGGCTACTTCCGGTAATCAGGCATTGATTTCGGATTCCGGCTTAGTGATCAGCGGAACGGGCACGAGCAGAACGTTGCAAATCACTGCTGAACCGGGACAGACGGGTGTTGCAGTTATCACAGTGTCGGTAAGTGATTCCGTGCATACGGTCAACACTACGTTCAAAGCCGCTGTATCACCCAGTCTGGGCTTAATCCTGGCCGATACGTTTACATATTCGGATGGGGTAATGCAGGAATCCAGCGGTTATTTCTGGCTGGCGTATAGCGGATTTGATTCCAACGATTTATTTGTGGCGGAAGGCAAAG
>CAYNZC010000057.1:0-27271 GCA_964401575.1 uncultured Verrucomicrobiota bacterium | reverse complement strand
GCCTTCTACAGCAACAGCATCACACTCGGTGCGAACAGTGGCGCTATTCTTTACTCGAGCTTCAAGGTGAACTTTAACAGCCTGCCTGTCGGAAGCGGCGGGGGCTACTTCGCCTTTTTCAAAGATTCGGGCACGAGCCAATTCCGTGCCCGTGTGTTTGCGCAGACAAACGGGGCGGCGCCGGGCAAGTTCCGGCTGGCTATTTCCAATGGGGGATTCTCTCAGCAGAATTACCCTCAAGACCTCTCGCTGGGGACCGAGTACACCGTTGTGACCCGTTACAACACATTGACCGGTCTTGCCACACTGTGGGTTAATCCTGCCAATGAGAGCGGCGCAAGCGTGAGCGGCATCGACTATGCCAACGTGCCCGACCTTATGACCTACGCATTCCGCCAGGATCGTGGTGATTCCCCCGGCGTGATTACTGTTGACGATCTTGCCGTCGGCACGAGCTGGAGCGATGTTTACTCATACGTTCCCCCTGATTCCATTCCTTTGGACATAGTGAAGAATGGGGATGGCTCGATCACGCTGAATTGGAGCAACCCTGCGTTTAAACTCCAGGAACGGAGCAGTCTCAGCACTGGTAGTTGGACAACGCTTGAAGCCGCGACCCCGGGTTACACGGTCAGTGCGACCGGGAGCAAGTTTTACCGGCTGATCGCGCAGCCATAGTTCTCTGCACAGATTGCAACCTCGCGAAGGGCGGTGAAAGCCGCCCTTCGCTGTTTTTACAGGGGCGGGTCTGGCCTCACCCGCGTGGTCCCTCGGCACAGCGTCCGCTCGATCCGCGGTCTGTGAGGTTTGCCATCCGCGCATTTGCGATTTGAAATTCCGACGATTGGCGGGGGGGCACCCGCAACCCTATGCAACAGCGGCTTACCGAGCCTGCGCTCAAGCTTATTCCATTTGTCTCAATCAGCGAAGATAGCGGTTTCGCTCAGTGCAGAACACGTGCTACACGGGCTCGGCGATGAGATCGTAATCGGTGTGGCCGATGATTTTCACCGTCGCGAATTCGCCGAGTGGGAGCTTTCCGCGAATGTAAACGCGTCCGTCAATGTCTGGAGCATCGGCTTCGCCTCGGGCGACAAGATATTTGCGAGGTTTGAGCCGATGGGCATCTTTGCCGCGCATGAGACCGTGCTCCCATGAGGCAATGCGGGCGGCTTGCAACTCGCGTGTGCCCGCTTCCTTTTCCACGAGCACTTTAATGTTTCGACCGACAAATCCCCCGGCGACTTTCACGGCAACATCATGCTGAGCTTGCATGGCGAGCTGTCGGCGGCGTTGCTTCACCTTGTCCGGGATCTGGCCCGCCATGCGTCCGGCGCGAGTGCCCGCCTCCTGCGAGTAAGCGAAGACCCCCAGCCTCTCGAAGCGGGTCTCGCGAATGAAATCGAGCAGCCGCTCGAAGGCAGCCTCCGTTTCGCCCGGAAAACCGACGATGAAGGTTGTGCGCAGTGTGATTCCGGGCACTCCCGCTCGAATACGCCGCAGCAGGTCCACGATGTATTTGCTGGTGGTTTCGCGGCGCATGCGTTCGAGCATGTTGTCATGGATGTGCTGCAGGGGAATATCCACGTAGCGCGCGACCTTTGGGCACTCGCGAATTGTCTGGATCAATTCATCCGTCCAGTGTGCCGGGTGTGTGTAGAGGAGACGGATCCAGAAATTGCCGGGCAAGTCGTTAAGTTCTCGGATGAGCGCGCAAATGTTTGCCGCTCCATCGGGGAGCGATTCGAATGCGGAGGCGAACCTTGCCGGTCCGGCAATGGCCCGGCTGTGGTTCACGCGAAGGTCCATGCCGTAGTAAGTTGAGTCCTGCGAGATCAGGTTTAATTCGCGGGCGCCGCCTGCGATCAGCTCTTTGGCTTCAGCAACAATATCGGCCTGCGGGCGGCTCCGGTGCGAGCCGCGGATCTGCGGGATGATGCAGAAACTGCACGGGTGATTGCAGCCCTCGGCGATCTTGACGTAGGCGAAGTGTTTCGGAGTCAGGCGGAATCTTGGGGTGGCAAAGTCCTGGATCAGGTGCGGCCTGGGGGTAACCTCCACAAGCGGGGCGGTGATTGGGCGGCGTGATGACGGGCTGACAAGGGTCTTCGTTCTGCCGAACTGCCCTGTCGTGCGCAGGTCTGGACCGCTGGCCCGTTCCGGGTGTAGAGCATCCAGGCGGGCGAGGTTGGATTGGAGATTGAACTTCTTTTTCCTGTCTCCTTTGTGCGCAAGGCCGCTTTGGACTTTTGCGGCTCGCAGCTCCAGGGCGCGTTGCAGGATAGGGCGGATATTGGTGACCTGGTCCACGCCCATGAAAGCGTCCACTTCGGGCAGAAGCGCGGGCAAATCGTTTCTGAAACGCTGCGGCAGGCAGCCGGCAACGATGAGCGCCTGTTCGGGCCGGCGGGTCTCGCGCAGTTCGGCTGACTCCAGGATAACGTCCACGCTCTCTTCCTGGGCGGAATCAATGAATGAGCAGGTGTTGACAATGAGGACGTCCGCCGAAGCGGGATCATTGGTGATCTCGATTCCCTCTTTCAGCAGGGTGCCAAGCATAATCTCGGAATCCACGAGATTCTTGGCGCAGCCGAGGGCGATCAGACCTGCCTTTAGCGGGCGTTTTGCCGGCGGATTATTCATTGCGTCATTATCGTTGGATCATGAGCGGGACCGCGCGCCCGGTCAGGGAAGATCGCGGTATAGGCAGAAAAATTCGGGACTGCCCCCCGGCTCTATGCTTAAAATGATGGCTGAACTATGGAAGTTTCGCAATCTCCGGAGCCCGACCCGCTGGAAGTGGCCGTGACAAAGCTGCACGGTGTGGGGGCGGAGCGGGCTGTGCTGCTGGAGCGTCTTGGAATCAGAACTGTGGGCGATCTGTTGCTGCACCGTCCTCGCCGGTATGAGGATCGGCGGAACTTCAGCACCATATCGAGGCTTTTGTCGGGCCAGGTGGCTTTGACCTGTGGCAAAGTAGTGGCTATGGGTACCAAGTATTATGCGAAGCGTACCAAGTGCATTTTTGAAATCGTTCTGGACGACGGCACTGCACGGCTCCATTGCCGCTGGTGGAACCTTCGATACATGGAGAAGTACTTCCAACCGGGGGACGAAGTCGTGGCTTGCGGGAAGGTGGCGGGGGTCAAACCCAGGACCATGGATCATCCCGAGACAGAAGTGGTGGATCGCGGCCCTGAGGGAAGTCCGCACATGGGACGCATTGTGCCGATCTATCCGCTCACAGAGGGTCTGAGTCAGCGCTGGCTGCGCGGGTTGGTCTGGCGCACAGTTCAGAGCCCGGGGCAGGATGGTGAGAAACCGGATGCGGTTTCAGCACATCCCCAGGGCCGGTTGTTCGAGGCGAAGGACTTGCCGGGGGGGTGTCAGGGTTTTCCCGCGTTTGCGCTTCCCTACGGCGAGGCTATTCGGCTGATGCACATGCCGGACGATCCGGCAGACCCCGAACGCGCGCGCAGGAGGCTTGCAGCCGATGAGTTTCTCGATTTCCAGCGACATCTGCAACGGCGCCGGAAGAAGTTTGAGACCCGCGCGCACGGGCTGCCTTGCGGCGGGAACAACACCCTGATCAAGCCCCTGTTGAGACATCTCGGGTTCAAACTGACCGATGCGCAGACACGAGTGTTGAAAGAGATTCGCCGGGACATGAGCGGGGCGCACCCGATGCGGCGGTTGCTGCAGGGAGATGTGGGTTCCGGGAAGACGCTGGTGGCGTTTTGCGCGGCGTTGATGGCGATTGAGAGCGGTTACAGTGTGGCCCTGATGGCACCCACGGAGATCCTGGCCGAACAGCACTTTCGCACGGCATTGAAGTGGCTGAGTCCTTTGGGTGTGGATGTGCATATTCTGACTGGCTCGCGGAAGACTACCGGGAGCGGTGAGCCGGGCGGGAAGCCGCCTTTTTTCATTGGAACCCATGCGCTGATCGAGCCGACGTTTGCTCCGCAGAACCTTGGATTCGTGATCATTGACGAGCAGCACAAGTTTGGCGTGTCGCAGCGGGAGGAGTTGCTGCGGAAAGGGCGGTACCCGCATTTGCTGGTCATGACCGCCACGCCGATTCCGCGAACACTTGGCCTGACTCTTTATGGAGACCTGGACGCGTCCGTTCTGGACGAGATGCCGCCGGGGCGGGGGCGCATCCGGACATTTGTGCGCGAGCAGAGAGCCCTTGCGAAAGTCTGGGAGTTCGTGAAAACACAGCTCAAGGCTGGCCGGCAGGCGTACATTGTTTACCCGAGGATCGAGGAGACCTCGGGGAATGTGAAAGCCGTGACGCTGGAGTTTGAACAGATCCGGTCAGCCCTTGCGCCGTTTACGGCCGGCATGCTTCATGGAAAAGTTTCACCGGCTGAAAGAGAGGTAGTGATGGCCGCGTTTGTTCAAAACAATCTCAGCGCGCTGCTGGCGACGTCATTGGTGGAAGTGGGCGTTGATGTGCCGAATGCCACCGTGATGGTGGTTGAGAATGCGGAGCAGTTCGGTTTGGCGCAACTGCATCAGCTTCGAGGCCGGATCGGGAGAGGTGCGCACGAGTCCTACTGCATCCTGGTGAGTGGCGCAAGAGAGCCCGAGGTTGCCGAGCGGCTGAAGATCATGGAGCGCAGCAGCGACGGTTTTGAGATTGCAGAGGCGGACCTGGCGATTCGCGGGCCGGGCGAATTTCTGGGGCGAGACCAGAGCGGGGCCCCGGATTTCCGGTTCGGCGATCTCGCGAAAGACCTGGATCTACTGCGCGAAGCCCGGAGAGTGGCTCTCCAGAGTATCGAAGCGGAGGAGAACGCCGCAGGTCGCAGAGAGCCGATTTCCGTGCCGGAGACGGGGGGTCGAACCAGGAATGCGACGTAAGAAGTTTGTCAAGGAGGAAATTTGGCAAATCGCGCATTTGAAAAAAAATTGAAGAATTCTCTTGTCCTTTGACCGCTTTCATCCATTTTTACGCCTACTATGAAAAGGCTATTTACCCTTATCGTACTCGTAGCGTTTACCGTCGGAATGGTTGGCTGCCAGAAGACCGAGCAGCCGCCGGTACCGTCGGACGCCACCAATGCTGCCCCTGCCATGCCTGACGCGCCGGCTGAACCCGGCAAGTAGCAGGCATCTTCCGCAGGGAATGTCATTTCACGCCGGGCGCAGTTTATGTGCCCGGCTTTTTCTTTTTGGACACGGGCGGGATTCTCACTCACACTTCGAGCCATGAAATTTTTTCCTGTGATGATAGCAATGGTGCTGGTTCTCGGCATTTCCGGTTGTGGAGGTTCAAAGAGCGACACCGGCAAGAACACGAACTCCGTGTCAGGGAACCCGCTCGACGCTCCGGGCGAGTATCTCGGGGCGCTCGAGAAGGGGAAGTTGGCGGCTGAAAAGACGGCCGACCTTTCCTCGGTCCGCAAAGCCATCCAGATGTATTCCGTCGAGAACGGAAAGAACCCTGCGAGTTTGCAGGAGTTAGTGGACGAAAAGTACCTTCCGGCGCTGCCCAAACCGCCTTACGGAATGGAATTCAAGTACGATCCCGCTGGCGGGAATGTCTCGCTGGTGCAGAAGCCGAAGTAACAAGCGTTATTCTGTCGTCCCGATGCCTGAGCAAATCGTCATACTCGATTTCGGTTCGCAATACACGCAGGTGATTGCCCGCCGGATTCGCGAGTGCAACGTGTATTCGCAAATCCTGCGCTTCGACACGCCCGCGGCCGAAATAGAAAAGATCCATCCGAACGGGCTGATACTTTCCGGAGGGCCTTCGAGCGTATATGCGAAAGACGCGCCGATGCCCGACCCGGCGATTTTCAAGCTGGGCATTCCAAAGCTGGGCATCTGCTACGGCCTCCAATTACTGGCTCAATATCTCGGGGGGAAGGTGGAGCCAGGCCAGAAGCGGGAGTACGGCAAAGGCGCGCTGAAGGTTACGGACAGCTTCTGCCCGCTATTTGCGAACCTTCCGGAAAAACTGCAGGTCTGGAATTCGCATGGGGATAAGCTGACGCGCCTGCCCCGGGGTTTCAGCGCTGCAGCGGTGACTGAGAATTCGAAGTATGCCGCCATTCAGAGCAAGGACTGCCGGACCTTTGGCTTGCAGTTTCACCCCGAGGTGGCCCACACCCCGCTGGGAAAGGAAATCATTTCCAACTTTGTGCATAGCGTCTGCGGATGCGGCAAGAACTGGACGATGCACAACTACATTGAGCAGGCCGTGGCCGAGATTCGCGCCCAGGTAGGCGATGAACGGGTGATCCTCGGACTAAGCGGTGGTGTGGATTCCAGCGTGGCCGCAGCCCTGATTCACCGTGCCATTGGGGAACAGTTGACGTGCATTTTCGTGAACAACGGCGTGCTGCGGGGCAGGGAAGCGCACGTGGTGCAGGAGGTGTTCGTAAAACACTTCAAGGTGAAGCTGCAGTATGAGAATGCGTCGAACCTTTTTCTCAAGCGCCTCAAGGGCGTCACCAATCCCGAACGAAAAAGGAAGATTATCGGACGCACCTTCATCGAGGTATTCGAGCGCGCGACCCGGCGCGCCGGTAAGGCGAGGTTTCTGGCACAAGGAACCCTTTACCCGGACGTTATCGAGTCCGTGCCGATTGGCGGGAATCCTGCCTCGATGATCAAGAGCCACCACAACGTCGGCGGCCTGCCGAAGAAAATGCGGTTCGCGCTTTTGGAGCCGCTCAAGCAGCTTTTTAAAGATGAGGTCCGGGAGCTGGGGCTCGAATTGGGGCTGCCGCGTGAGATTGTGCTGAGGCAGCCGTTCCCCGGGCCGGGGCTGGGGGTGCGCATTGTTGGCGAGGTGACGCCGCAACGGCTGCGCATTCTGCGCGAGGCGGACACCATTGTCGTTGAGGAAATGAAGCAAAGCGGGTGGTATTACAAGATCTGGCAAAGTTTTGCGGTGCTGCTGCCCGTGCGCAGCGTGGGGGTGATGGGGGACGAGCGCACCTACGACTACACCATTGCGGTGAGGGCTGTGGAGAGCCAGGACGGGATGACGGCGGATTGGGTGAAGCTGCCTTATGATCTGCTGGAGCGGCTTTCCAGCCGAATCATCAACGAGGTGAAGGGCGTGAACCGGGTGTGCTTCGATATTACGAGCAAGCCCCCGGGCACGATCGAGTGGGAATAGCGCCGGGCGCTCCAACGGACGGGGCGCTCCTCCGGAACAGGTTTTTTTCCTTGATGATCCGGGCCACCTCGGGCGGGACCTGGTTTTCCCAGCCTGATTTCCCGGATTGAATCTGGTCGAGCACTTCCCGTCTGCGGATGCGGAGGAGTTCCGGTTGGCAGGTGTCAATGTCCTGTATGAGCCTGTTTTCGAGCAAGTGCCGGTAAATGTGGCACAGGTGAGTTGGCGGCTTGAAATTCGCTGCTGTCAGGATCTCGCCGGTTTCCAGGTCGCAATGAGGATAAACGTAAAGGCGGGTGGGATTTCTGAAGAGCTGGCCGAGACCTCCGAGCAAACCGCCCTCGCTTTCATTGTAAAAGTTTTCGTCCATGATCTCGGCCAGAGCGCTTGCGCCGAGAGCAATGCCCAGGGGCCTCTTTGAGTAGCGCCACAGGTAGGATGCCAGGCGATGGAACCGGCGAAAGTTTGATATCAGCACTGTCCGGCCCAGCACCTTGAGCATATCCGCCCGTTCAAGAAAATCGTGCGTGTCGATGGCGTCGCCGGTTGCAAGGTGGCGAAGGGTCATTTCGAGGAGCACCACCGGGTTTTGGCCGGCGATTTCCGGCTCCTTGACGAATAAATCGAGGGCGCGCTCAAGCACATCAAGCGTTGCGCGGGTGATGGGGCGAAAACTTCCGCGTTCGATCAGCACAGGTTTGTCATAGAGCACCTCGGCCCATTGCACCGCCTCGCCCTGGGCGGTGAACATGGCTGCCTCGGTGAGCCCCTCGCGCACCAGGTGGAGCGCCATCAGGCGGTTATCCACGCCGGCGAACGCCGGCCCGGCAAAACGGATCATATCCACCTCGACACGCTCCCAGGAGAGATCATCCAGCAAGGAGCGGATGATGTATTCGGGCTGGTTTTGGGTGTAGAAAGTGGCGTAGATGAGATTCACGCCGATGATCCCGAGAGCCTCCTGCTGGCGATAATTTTCTTTGTCCAGCATCCGGAGGTGCAGGTAAATGTCTGAAGGATCCGCTCCCGGGTGATGCTGAAAACGAATGCCGAGCCAGCCTCTGCCACTGTCGCGCCGGGTGGCGACCGTGTTTGCGAATGCGAAGAAACATGCGCTGCCGCCGCGCTTGTCCTCGAGTCGTTCGAGCAGGAGGTTGTATTCGTATTCGAGCATGGCCTTGAGCCGCTGACGCGAAACATATCGGTCCGTGGGGCCGTAAATTGCGTCACTTACGGCCATGTCGTAAGCGGAAATGGTCTTTGCCACGGTTTTGGCGGCGCCGCCTGCGCGGAAGAACCACCGTACGACCTCCTGGCCGGCGCCGATTTCGGCAAAAGTGCCGTAGCGGAGCGCGTCGTGATTAATCCGCTGCGCTTTCTGAGCCGTGTCGAGCTTCTCGATGGTCATTGCTGAAGTATTTACCCGATTCGTTTGCGGCGCGAATAAAATTTGCCCTCATCCGGCGCAGGGGCGACGGAGCCTCCAGGCGCGGAGGCGCAGCGCGTTGCCAATGACAACGAGGTCCGAAATGCCCATGGCCGCGGCACAGAGAACGGGGCTCATGAACCCGAGTGCCGCCAGCGGAATGCCGAGAGAATTGTAAAGGAAAGCCCAGAACAGATTCTGCTTGATGGTGCGAAGCGTGGCGCGCGCCAGGCCGAGGCTTTCGGGCACGGCTTCAATGTCGGATCTGAGCAAAATGACGTCTGCGGCTTCGCGTGCAATGTCGCTGGCGCGGGCGACAGCGATGCCGAGATCCGCCTGCTCCAAAGCTGGCGCATCGTTGATGCCATCGCCTACAAATGCGACGCGTTCCCCGCGGTCCTGAAGCTGCCGGATGAAGCCTGCTTTTGCTTCGGGGCGAACCTCGGCAAACACGTTGTTGGGTTCGATGCCGGCTTCTGCGGCAATAGCGTGGGCCGTGCGCGCGTTGTCACCGGTGACCATGTAAACCCGAAGGCCCTGGGACTGCAGTGAGCGCACGACGTCATTAGCAGCGGCCTTGAGCGAGTCACGCACGGCGAAAAGGCCCGCAAGCGTGCTCCCCATGGCGAAGCCGACAACCGTAGCGCCCTTTGATGTCCATTCGTCTGCGAAAGCCTGTCCGGAATGGATATCAACGCCGGTTTCTGATAGCCAGCGAAGGGAGCCGAGCCGGAGAATAACGCTCTCGCGAGAACCTTCGATCCCGCCGCCTCGAACCTCCTTGAGAGCACTGATTTGGGCTGCCGGAATCCCTGGTCGCGAGATGGCCCGGCTCACGGGGTGGGTGGAATTCCGCGCGAGTTGCCCGGCTGCAACCTCGACGTCGCGCGGTATAATGTCCGGCTGTATCCAGGTTGCCTCGAGTTTGGGTTTGCCTTGGGTGAGCGTGCCGGTTTTATCGAAGAGGACAGCGGTGACCGTGCCCGCTTTTTCCAGAGCCACGCCGTCGCGCACGAGAATGCCGCGTTTTGCGGCAGCGTTCGAGCCCGCCATGATGGCGGTTGGCGTGGCAAGGCCCATGGCGCAGGGGCATGCGATGATGAGCACGGAAGCGGCGATGATAAACGGGACGGCGGCACTGCCAAAGGGCACGTGGGCGGTCCAGAGGAAATGGCCCAGGCGCCGGTGAGCCAGTTCGAGAGATGCGGGGTCGAACGCCCACCATAATGCTGCGAGCACTGCAATGACCACGACCACAGGCACAAATACGCTGCTGACGCGGTCCCCGATTCTCTGGATGTTTGCCCGGCTGTTCTGCGCGCGTTGCACGGCCTCGACGATGTGGGCGAGAGCCGTTTGTTCGCCGGTCGCCGTGACGCGGGCCACCAATCGCCCATTCAAATTCATGGTGCCGCCATAAACGTCTGCTCCGGGCTGTTTCTCGACGGGGGCCGCCTCGCCCGTGAGCATGGATTCGTCCGCGAGGCTTTCTCCTTCCAGAACTATTCCGTCTGTGGGGATCATGTCCCCGGGCCGGAGTTCAAACCGTTCACCTGTCTTGAGCCTGGCAACAGGCACCTCGTGCGCTATGCCTGTTGCGTCGATGCGCCGGGCCATGGCGGGCGCGAGATCGAGCAGTTTTCGAAGCGCGCCGGATGCCTTCAGGGCCATGCGCGATTCGAGCCAGTGTCCCAGGCTGATGAGGGTGATGATTGCGGCGGACTCCATGAAATAAACGTGTCCGCCGTGCCCGCTGAGCAGGGCCCACAAGCTGTATCCGTAGGCGGTGGTTGATCCGAGTGCAACGAGTGTGTCCATGTTTGCTCCGCCCGCCCTGAGCCGGGCGAGCGCGCCCTGGTAGAACCTTGCCCCGGCAAGGATCTGAACGACCGAGGCAAGCCCGAACGCCGTCCATTGAAACCAGGGCTTCAAGCCGAGGCTCAAGATCCATTCCCCGGCAATGAGCGCGAGCGTTACCGGTATGCCCAGGAGCAGGTTCAGTTTCCATCCGAAGAGGCTGCGATTGCTTTCGGGTGTGGAAGCTTCCGTAATCTCTCTGGATGGGTACCCGGCGCTGTCCAGCGCCTTTAGCAGGGCGGGGACATCCTGCAAATCACCCGCCTTCCAGCGGACAGCAGCCTGCTGAGAATCGAGATCAACGGAGACCGTCTTTACGCCAGGGACCCCTTGGATGGCCTCGGACACATGGCGTGCGCAATTGCCGCAGTTCATGCCGCGAATCGCCAACAAGGTGGAGCCGTTCCTGCCCGGGCTATGTTCTTCCTGTGCCGTGCCCTTCATCGTTGTCCCAATTTACCCTGAACCGGGCCAGTGTCTAACGTCTGCGAGCAGAGTGCGCTTGCATTTACGCCGGGTTGCGCCCAAAAAGGAGCTGTGGACACTGAAAAAGCGCATGTCGAGGTTCGAGCACCCCGTCTATTCAACGGTGCGGCGGTGCTGTGGATCAATCTGTACGGGCTCGTGCTGGCTGTGCCGTTCCTTGTGTCTGTGGCCTGGGTGAGCTTCCGTCCGTTGGGTCCGTCCACCTTTCTTATTCCGGTACTGTTTTTTGCGGGGCTAACGTATTGCCTGCCGATTGGCCTGGGCAATCTACACGTGCGAAAAATTGTCCGGCGCATCAATCCGGTGGAGCGCCGAGCGGATGACTACGTCGTGCAACTGATCCTGCGGCCCCGGCGGCGAAGTGGATTCTGGGCCATGATGGAGGATGCGGACGATGTTGGCTGGTTGCGATTGAGCGAGGGGCACCTCGTGTTTGAGGGTGACTCGGTGACGTTGCGGATTCCATTTTGCGAGATCCGCAGCGTGATTCAGAGCAATGTGGGCTGGCGTGGAATGTTCCTTTATGGCGCGCGGGTGGCGGTGTCCGTGCCCCTGCCCGGGGCGGGTGATGGATTTGAAATAGCCGACCGATCCTCGATGTTCCTTCCCCAGTCGCGACGGATCATGATGGATCTGCACCGAAAGCTGGCGGAAGCAGTCCAAAGCGCCGACAAGATCGGGAAGACCGTGTGATCCTACGGGTCAGGCGTCGGGGGATTCCGGCGCCTTGCCGATGGGGTCGGCTCCAATGCGACCGAACTTTCCGAAACGAACTTCCGGCACAAGGAAAGCCGAGCCGACGAGAATGAGGGCGATGCTGATCCATCCGAGCGCTACCAGCGGGACCGCCGAAAGAAGGAAGAAGGCGACAGCAGGTGCGACCACGCCCCGAATGCCGGTGAAGAACGTGTGGACGGACATGTAATCCGCCACGTGATCCGCAGGGGCAAATTTGGTCACCCACAGGCCCCACGCGAGGTCCGCTCCCGCGCTGGCCATGCCAAAGATAATGGCGCCGATGACAAGTCCGGCCACGCTGCCACTGATGAAAAACGAGAGAATGCCGGCGACGAGGGCGACATTCAGGGTCAGCCGAAGCACGAAGAAATTCACGTTGTCAAAGAGCCAGCCCCAGACCGGGTTCAGGACAAGCCGGGCCAGGTTGGGGATCACACCCGTGAGCAGCGCCACGGTGGCCGCTGTGAGAAGCTCACCCTTCCACGTTACGCCATAGCGGGCGTTGGCCAGGTATTCGACGCGCAGAGGAGCCATCATCAGCATCGCAAAGCCCAGAAACATCCAGGCGATGAGTGTCAACCGGAACAGGCGGTCTTTGCCGATGAAGTGAAGGGCGCGAAACGGGTGGGACCTTGGAGCGGTGACGAGCGGGCGTGAGGGGCATTTGTGAAGGCAGTAGCTGGCAAAGGCGGAGGCGGCGGCAAAGATCACCAGCAGAACACGGAAACGATCTATATGGAGCGAGAGCACGCGACCGGCCACCTCGCTGAAGATGGCCGCCACCGCAATGCGGATCATCATCGCCCGGGCGAAGCGCCTGCCGCGCTCGGCGGCGTCGTAGTTTTCCTGGTAGATTTGCGTGACGAGCGGCACGACCAGAGTGGAGCTGGCAAGCGCGACAACCGAGCCGACAACGTAAACCGGGAGGATGGGGCACAGGGCCATTAGCAGGTAAGCCGCGGCGCCCACGGCTGTGATGCGGGATGCGGCCAGGGCTGCCGGCCTGCCCGAGCGCTGCACCCAGGTAACGAGCAGCGGGGTTAGCAGCAAGCCCAGGCTGCCGCCGGAGGCCACGGCGGCTTTCGAGATGGCTCCTGCGTGGTAATAGCGCACGACAATCAGCAGAAGGAAGATGGTGGCCGCAGCTTCCAGAATGCCGCTCGACAGCGCCCGTAGGCGGTCATACCGGTAAGTTATAATAGTGCGCTGCGATACCTGCACCATCTGAAGCTATAGTCCTGACAGACGCAGGAAAAACCAAAAATTACGGTGCGTCGGCAGCGGGTTCCCTCCGCTGAGACGGTTGGGATTGATTTTTTATCGGCCCAACAAGCCACGCATCGTCAAACGGATCGAGCTTTTCCGAGAGATAATCCGGCCTGGACTGCTCGAGTTCCCGGAGCGTCGCGCCGCCTGTGGCGACCGCCAGCACTCGCGCCCCTATGGACCGGGCGCAATCAACGTCCAGGGGCGTGTCTCCAACCACCAGCACCTCAGGCCCGGCGAGTTTGCAGCCCGTGTATTCTTCACCCCGCCTTTTGGCCGCCTCCGCAATGCCGCTCCTGAGTTCGTGGTCGTCCGCAAATCCGCCAAATGCGAACTGCTCCCACAGGCCGGCGTGTCGCAGCTTGATCTCGGCGCCGCGTTTCACATTTCCTGTGAGGAGGCCGACAGGGATACCGCGTTGCCGGGATTGCGCGATGAAATTCATCACGCCCGGGCAAAGCAGCACATTTGCGCTCTCGAGGTGTTTCTGCAGGGCCACGGCGTATTCGGAAAAGAATTTTTCAAAATTGGCGGCACTGGGCGGAATTCTGTGAGCTTCAAAGAATTTTCTCACGATGCTGTAATCTGTCCCGCCCGGGAAACGCAGGTTTTCAAAGCCGTCTCTGGCGTCGAAGTGCCTGTCGAATACTTCCGCAAAGGCGCGCACACCGGCTCCGCCGGTGCGAAGCAGTGTGCCATCAATGTCGAATAAGACCAACCGCGTCATTCCAGAGGACTGTAGCCTCTGCGGGTTGGACGGGAAAGTCGCTACTGCGATCACTTTGCGCTTTGCGGTTTCGTTCGATCTGACAATTTGTAGCCGCATGCTGGTTGAACGCAGGGCGGTCATCGACATAGGAACGAACTCCGTAAAGCTGCTCGTGGGAGACGTCTCCGGGCGGGTGGTGGAGCCTGTCCTGGAGACGAGCCACCAGACGCGGTTGGGGCACGGCTTTTACGAGAGCCATCTTCTCCAGCGCGAGGCAATTGAGCATACACAAGCGGCGGTGGCTGATTTTGCAGAGAAGGCGAAGCAGTTGCAGGCTGCTGCCATCCGCATTATTGCCACGAGCGCAGTGCGGGACGCCACGAACCGCGCGGACCTGGTGGAGGCTGTGCGGGAAGTGTCTGGAATTCCGCCAAGGATCATCACAGGAAACCAGGAGGCGGATTACGCATACAAGGGCGTGCTCACCGATCCAAAATTTGCGTCGCAAGACCTTCTGTTGCTGGATATGGGGGGTGGCAGCACGGAGTTCGTGCTGGGATGCGGGGGGAAGAAGATGTTCAGCCACAGCTTTGCGCTTGGGACGTTGCGGCTGATGGATGCGCTGGAGATTGGAGATCCGCCGGCGGAAGGGCAGAGGCAGGCCTGTCTGGATGTTATTGACCGTTTCTTGCGGGCAGAGGTGCGTCCGCTCATCGAGCCCATGCTGGGAAAAGCCGGTCCCGGCGTTCAACTTGTGGGCACTGGCGGGACGGCGGGAATCCTGGCACGTATAGACCTGGGGTTAGAGGCGTACGATCGCGAGGCGATGGAATCGGTTGCCATAACGCGAAAACGAATGCATGGACACATTGAGCATCTGTGGAGTCTGCCACTGCTCGATCGCCAAAAGGTGCCGGGTTTGCCTCCCAGGCGGGCGGACGTCATCCTTACCGGCGTGGCTGCGTACGTGCAGATCATGGAAGAATTCGGGTTTGAACACTTGCGGTGCAGCACGCGCGGGCTGCGATTTGCTCTCCTCCTTGAGGGGGACTGGAAGCCGGTTGGGAGCTGAATCGGACAACTGCAAAGAGAACCGCAAACGCAAATCGAAACGTCTTGCGATTGAATCCCCTCTCTATTATTTTGCCGAACCTGCTAGTCTTCGGGTTGGTAGCTCAGTCGGTAGAGCAGCGGCCTTTTAAGCCGTTGGTCGTGGGTTCGAGTCCCACCCAACCCACCACCCAAAAACCTCAGCAAACCCGCATAAAATATGGTGGAAACGCACTTCTACAACTTCCAAACACGAATTTCTGATCATTCGGACTCAGATCCGACTATGGCCAAAACGTGGGGCTTAGGCAACTGTAGGCAACCGGGAGGGCGCTGCCAACAAGGTTGTGAACCTCCTTCACAAGGGAGACGGGTTCGATTCCAATAGGCTTCGGGGCAAGAAGAAGGGGGCAGAAGATTTTAATATTCGGAAGCTTTCGGCTCAGCATACGACTGCGGGTTTTCCGGCTTGGAAAAAAGGATAAACTCGCGAAAAGAAGAAATGGCAGCAGGCACGGACCCCGATGCCAGCGAGAAGCGATTTTGGGGAAAGTCGAAGATGACGCTGTATAGGTTGCAAGCCATGAGAACATTGGTGTGTCCCATTACCGCTTGGAGATCCCTTGCATTTGTGATGTGAGAGGCTTGGAGAGCGCGATCCAGCCCGGTAGCAATGGGAATCGTTTTCCCTGCCTGACTTACATTGCATGCACCCAACCAATTAGAGGTGAGGGGCCGCTCGGAAATGTTCTCACGCTCGCGTTCAAAAACAGATGCTACGCCGGATGGCGCATGTGACAGAGTAATGATGAATGGCATGCCGGGCGGAGCATTTAGAATTTCATTCCGCGCATCCTCGAAGCAGGCACAGGTTTCTGCTATGCGCCGAATCATAATAAAGACGGGTTCCCGTGCGAGACCTCGACCCAATCCGAGCTGATTAAACGACAATGCAAGACCTCGTTCGTTGATGATGTCCATTGCGCCGATGATCCCAGGGAAGCCAACCGAGACTGTTGCCAGCCTTCCATCGCTGGGGTTGCGTCGGACGATGCACGTGGTCCATCTCCCAAGGCCGCCAAGGGTATCCCAGTCCAGATTGTGAGCATGCAGGAAGACATTTGTAGAGGCGATCACCGCACTGCGGCATCCTGCCCGGCCCGTGCCGAGGTCCAGGAAGGAGTTGGCGTAGGCCAACGCCCCGCGGTCCATGCGACCCTTGGTGGCGATAGCATTGAACTCTTCAAGATAATCCTTTGGCCAGTGAGTGAGGTTCTCCAGACCCTGGTTTCGCCGGGTTTGTATTACAGCGGGGCTCTTTCGACAAACAATTGCATCCAGATAGAAGCGAGTCAAAAGCTTCATTTGAAGATGGAGAGCTTTAGCATACTGACTGCCCATTTCGCTTGACGAACCGAGCACGGAAACTTCCTTGGGTGCGGGCTTGTAGAGGACCAGACACAGGCCGGCTGCAAGAGTCAACGCGAGGAAACTTAATAGAGTTCGAAGCAACACATGACGTTGGCGTACTCTAGGATTGATTCGTATTTGACTCATGCGGCCAGCATTGAATTCTCAGTCCATGGTATATGAGCGCCGCTCCGATCGCAAAACCGTTCTGGTGCAAAGGGTGGAAAACGAGTTGCCGTCGCGTTGAAAGCCGCCTCTCCATGGGGAGATGTCGAAACGGAGTTTTCTGTCTGAGCCAGCGGCATCATGGTCCCCTGGCTGGGGAGGCAGGACGCGAATTCGTGTGCGATGCTTTTGGACCAGAGAATGACGAAGGAACACGGGTCTGTTACTATTGGATGGGGAGAGGGTGCAATAATTCTGGGGCCCGAGGCGGCGCTCCCTGAGTGGCTTGTCCGGGTTTAACGCTCAAGCGATCTCAAGGGTACCCGCCGGATGCGCAGGCGGTTCAGTCCGCCGACCTTCGGGTCGCCGGCGCAGTAAGCCAGGAGCACAGCATCCTCGACGAAATGAATGGCGGTGTAACAATACCAGCCGTTCGGGTCGGACTCGAGCATTTTGCGGTGCTGCCAGGTTTTTGCGCCGTCGGTGGAGATTGCGGAAACCAGCGGGGTGCGTTTGCCCTTTGGGAATGGAAACGCGCCGGAATGATCATTGAATACTGCCAGCAAATCGGGTGAATTCGGGAGCCGTTTGATGCTTGCGGGTGACTCCGGCGATGCCAGGTCTGTTTTTTCAGGCAAAGGCCATGTATCGCCCGCATCTGTGTTCCAGCATCCGTATTGGACTCCCTGGTCCGTTCGCATCCAACTGAACAGGCGGCCATCGGCCAATTCCACGACGCCCGGTTCCTGGAAGCCCGTCCGGCTTCGGCCCGGGAGTGCCCACCAGTCTTTGGCTTCCTTCCAGGTTTTTCCATCGTTGTCCGATGTGTACCACAGGACGATGCCACGGCTATCCCAGGAACGGTAGCTTTTGGGATCGGCATGTTTGGCGCGGTGCAGCGCCACCGGAATGATCAGACGTCCATTCTTGAGTTGGATAACCCTGTCGTTGTTCAGGACGAAATAGCCGGGAGCGTCCGTGACGATGCGGGGTTCGGACCAGGACCGGGCTTCGTCAGTGGAAACCCGCATGAGCGGTCTGCAATCGAGAAGGCTGTTTTTCACCAGATAAAAAAGCGCGATGTTGCCGTTTTTGAGGCGCAACAGAGAAACGCTCATCACGTTGGCTCCGCCCTCATTTTCCGCGACGATCCTATGTGTCTTATCCCACGTTCGGCCGCCGTCGGCGGACTCGATGCCGGCGAGGTGCGCGGGACTGGCATCGTCTGCTCCGCCGTAGAATCGGGTATAGACGAAAAGAATCCTGCCGGACTTGAGGGTGACGAAGGAACCTTCGGAGTTGCGCGGGTTGTCGCGCGACGGGTCAAGGTCCAGCACGAATGCGTCCTCGGCGGCGGTTGCGTGTGACGCGGAGCCGAAGCAGCACGCCACTGAGGCAATGGCTGTGGAGTGAAGGAATTGGCGCCGTGAGATCGGCGTTGCGGCTGTGGAAGTTATCCTTGGACGTTTCATCGCTTTGTTGGGAGGGGTTGGCGGGTTGGGGCGGTTGCAGATGGCTCGTGACAGGCCGGCGCCAGATGGGCATTTCTTTCAGAGCCGGCGGGGAATTGGCGACTGGGAGTGTCTGGTTTTGTTTTCGAGTTCACAAGCTCTTGCTGTGCGGACATGGACCGGGTCTAAACAGAAATGTTTTTTGCTCTGGCCCACATAACGCATTGGCGACGTTCGCCTGAAGTAATTTTGCCATTATGCGTGTGATTGGCAGCGGTATAGAAAAGGTGCCATTGGCGATCATGGTGAACCAGTTGGGACGGGGCGTAGATGCCGTAGCAATCGGGTGATGGAGGCGCGCCGCGCTCGATCCAGGCGCGCCCCGGCGTCCTCTGCCACTGAACGCCGTCTGGCGAGAAGCACCACTCCACATCCACAGTTTGTCGGGCGCACAAATAACTTCCGAGCATTCCGATGCGCCCTTGGGGCGTGTGTGTGACAGACAGGAAATAGAACTGCTGATCGGGAGGATCGTTTTTGTCCCTCTCAATGACCCGTTTGCGGTCGGTGAAATGAATGCCGTCGTTGGAAGCCATGCGGTCGATGCACCGGATGAGCCCCGGGGCATTGTCCTCCGGCACGTAGGCGGGATCGTCACGGCTCACGCGTTTGAGAGCCACTGTGTACAGCTCGAACGAGCCGTCCGGAAGCAAATAAACGTTGGTCGCATCATTGCTGATGAGGTGGGACCTGGCCAAAGGCTCTTCACCCGGGCGCTCGGGGTTCAAGGTGTTGCGGAGCATCACGCCGTCCGGGGTTGGGACGCCATGCGCTGCCCGATCATTCGGGTGGTAGAGTACGGGGCGGAGCGGGTCCAACACACGATAGCGGCGTCCATCGGAGCTTTCCGCTGCGAGGTACCTGCACACGGAAGGTCCGTGTGCCCAGAAATAGAGCCGGTGTCTCCCGTCGCGAAGCCGAATATGAACGGGCTGCACCGGTTTCCACCGGTCCGGCAGATTGCCGATGGAAAAAGGGGCATCAGCGGGGTCGCCGGGCGAGCAGAGTGCGGGGGTTTTTGTCATCGTTTCCCCGGGGATGCCTTCGGCGAACGCCACTCTGTAGGCGGATGTTGAACCTGATACAGAGTACCAGATTCGCCACCGGTCACCATCCAGCGGTTCGGCACGGGCGGTGAAGTTCTGCACGTGATTTCCCTCCCAGGGTTCCGAGGGTGCAAGAATGACGCCCCTCTTGTTCCATGAGCCCGGGGCGGACGGGGCCGGCGCCCTGGTGGTGTTGCCGGCTGTTTCCAGGCCGGCTGCTGCTTTCCGCCCGCTGCAACTCCACCCGGCAAATGCCGACGCTCCGGATGCGAGACCCAGTTGCAGAAACTTTCGACGGTTCATTGCTGCTGTGCAGTATTAACAGAAGGTTCGAGCGGCGCCAGTCTCTGTTGCCAGAAAAGCGGCAACCGCGCTTGCCTTTGCCGCAGGGTGATTTAGTTGTGGACAGAATATGGCTAGAATCATTGTTTACCATTACACACCTGAGGCGCGAGTTCCTTCGCTGACGCCCTCGCAACGCGTTGAGATCCGGGGCAAGTATGATGCGGTGCTGCGGGATTACCCGGGCGTGGTGTTGCATGGCGTGTTCGTGGACCAAAACGGGCAGGGTATCTGCGAGTGGGAAGCGCCCAGTGTGGCCGTTGTGAATGAAATTATCGTAAAGGTGGACGGCCACCCTCCCGTGGATGGCGCCGTGGCGGTGACGAGGATTCTTTAGATCCCCATCCATCCCGGAAGCCGAAGTGCCGTGATGCGGTTTGGTGGACTGGCGAGGCAGAGAAAGATCCTCTGTTGCAATAAGTGTGATGAAATCAGAGGCGCAGGAGATTGCGCGCGGCGCTGGCTATCGAGCGTGCGGTGGGTCGGTGAGCGGCCCAGAGGTTGGGGTGATAAGGCACGGGAGTATCCTTGGCGTTGAGGCGCTGGGGCGGTGCGTCGAGCAGGGCGAAACCCTCGGTGGCAACGCGGGCCAGGACTTCGGCGGTGACGCCTCCCCACGGGAACGACTCGCCCACGGCGAGCAAGCGGCCTGTGCGGGCAACGGATGCAACGATCGTGTCGGTATCGAGCGGTTTCACGTAGCGGAGATCCACCACCTCGATTTCGGTGCCTTCGGCGGCCAATTCATCGGCGACGGCGAGCGCCTCGTGGACCATGGCGCTGTAGGCTACAATGGTCATATCACGCCCGGCGCGTGCGATCCTGGCGCGTGCCGGCTTGTGTGATTCTGCGGGGAGCTTTTCGGCTTTCAGATGGTAGTAGAGGTATTTGTGCTCGCAAAAGATGACGGGGTCGTCCAGGGCGACGGCTTCGAGCAGCATGGCGTAGGCGTCCTCGACCGTTGCCGGGGTCATGACGATGAGACCGGGGTAGTGGGCATAAAGGCCCTCCATGCTTTGGCTGTGGAAGGGGCCGCCGCCGGAGGTGCCGCCGCCGGGCAGACGCACGACGATGGGGCAGGGGATCTGAGTTCGCCAGAACATGGTAGCCGCCTGGTTGACGATCTGGTTGAACCCGGCGGTTGAGAAATCGGCGAATTGAACCTCGATGATGGGTCGCATGCCGTTGAGGGCTGCCCCGACGGCCATGCCCAGCATGGCGTCTTCACTGATGGGGCAATCGATGACCCGTCCGGGGAATTCGCGTGCGAGATTCTTGGTGGCCTTGAAAGCGCCGCCGAAGTTTCCGATGTCCTGGCCATAGATGAACACGCGCTGGTCATCGGCCAGTGCCCGTGCCTGAGCCTCCCTGATAGCTTCGAGATAGGTGATCATTCGGTGGCAGCGCGAGTGTCTGGGTCCTGATGCGCATCCCGCCCTTCTCGCATCTCACGGGTGGCTATGGCGCACCAATCTTCCTTGTAAGGATCAGGGATGGGTTCCTGTTGCACCTGGGCGACACCCTTCTCGATTTCCGACGAAGCTTCCGCTTTCCAGGATTGAAGATCCTTCTCGCTGGCGAGGCCCAGGCTGGTGAGCTTCCGGGCTGCCAGTTCCAGGCAGTCTCGCCCGAGTGCCGAGCTTTTGAGCTCCTGCAGGACGTAGGAGGCGTCGTCGTGTTCTCCGTGGCCGCACAGGCGCAGGAGATCCGCAACCAGCAGGTGAGGCTGAGGAGAGACGCGGGCGGATTCGACGGCTGTCTTGATTTTGGCCATGCAATCCCACAGATCTGCACCATTGATAGAGGATGCCTGGGCTCCGTATCCGGCCGCTTTGTCGAGAAGCGATTTGCAGGCGAACTGGCGCTCGTTCGGGGTGGAGTAGGCGTAACGGTTGTTGGCGACGATCAGAATCAACGGAAGTTTTTCGACTGCGGCCTGATTCAGCGCCTCGTGGAAAGAACCTGTGGAGGTTGCGCCATCGCCGATGGAGGCCACCCCCACGGTTCCTGCGATGTTCCGGAAACGGTGTGCCATCAGGGCGCCGTTCACTACTGAAATCATTGCTCCCAGGTGGCTGATCATGGGGAGAAGCCCCTGTTTTGGACGCCCGCGATGGACGTTGCCGTCGCGCCCGCGCATCGGGCCAAGGGGCGAGCCCAGGTAGGTGCGGACGGCATCCAGCAGGGGTTCGCCGAAGGCGAGGCGTCCCGCCCCGTCGCGAATCAAGGGAGCGAAGACATCACCGGGTCGGAGGGCCATGCCCGTGGCCACGCTGAGCGCCTCCTGGCCTTTGCCGAGGAAGACGCCTCCGTGGATTTTGCCCATGCGATAAAGGCTTGCGAGTTTTTCATCCAGGAGCCTTGCGAGCAGCATGATGCGATAGGCCCGAATCATTTCGTCCTCGTCTGCCCACGCCGGGGCTGCCTGATTTTGCATGTCCAAGGTTCGGACCATTTCGGAGCAACTTTAATGGTCCAAGGGATTTATTCGCAACACTCTTTGTTAGGCGTTGTCAGGCGGCGCGCGGAGGGAATGGTGCTTGGGGACCTGGAACCTGCGGGTTAAGGCCTTGTTGGTGCGGAACTTGCTTTCACATACGTGATTATTGTCGTCGCTCGAGAAAGCGTGAAAACAAGCACTTACAACATACTGTTGGTGGAGGATGATCCTCATTTGCCGCCGGTGCTTTGCGCGCTTCTGGAGGGTGACGGCATCAAGGTGCGCACGGCGGCCACGGGGCACGATGGGCTTTCGGTGGCGAGGGCAGGGCAATATGATCTTGTGCTGCTGGATATTGGATTACCGGACATTCCTGGTTTTGATGTGCTCAAGGCACTCAAGACTGAACCCGAGACCGAGAGGGTGCCTGTGATCATTCTGACGGCACGACAGGCCACGGAAGACAAGATCCGTGGATTTGAGCTTGGGGCGGTGGACTATCTGACCAAGCCGTTTGAGACGGCTGAGCTAAGGGCCAGAATACGGGCGGTGATGCGCTCGCACGAGATGCAGGCCGAACTCGAGAGCACCAATCGTGAACTTGTGGTGGCCAGGGTGGCGGCGGAAACGGCTGCACGGAACAAGGCGGAGTTTCTGGCCAATATGAGCCATGAGATTCGGACGCCCATGAATGGCATCATTTCCATGGCGGGGTTGCTTTTGGAGACGAGCCTCACAGAAGAGCAGCATGGCTATGTCGAGACCATTTACTCCAGCGGGGAGTCGTTGCTGACGATAGTGAACGACATCCTGGATTTCTCAAAGATTGAGTCAGGGCGTCTTGAGATAGAGCACCAGCCGTTTTCGATCAGCGCCGTGCTGGAGGATGCGCTGGACATTGTGGCCCCCAGGGCCGCTGAAAAGAAGATCGAGATTGCTTACCGCATCGAGGATGAACTGCCGGCCGAAATGATCGGAGACGTGACTCGTCTGAGGCAGGTGTTGGTAAATTTGCTGGGCAACGCGGTGAAGTTCACCGAATGCGGCGAGGTGGTGGCCATGGTTCGGGTGCTCTCGGAAGGGCAGGAACCGGAGCCGTGGCACTTGCACTTTGCCGTTCGTGACACAGGCATCGGCATCCCTGCGGAGCGGCTGGCGCGGCTGTTCCGCTCTTTTGCGCAAGGGGATGCGGCGGTATCCCGGCAGTATGGAGGAACAGGGCTTGGCCTGGCCATCAGCAAGCGGCTGGTGGAACTGATGGGCGGCAAGATGTGGGTGGAGAGCGTGCCGCAGCGGGGATCCACTTTCCATTTTACCCTGCCGTTCAAAGCCGCAGACACACCACACAAAGATATTCGCTCGCGGCAGGAGAAGCTCGAGGATTTGCGGTTGCTGGTTGTGGACGATAACCGGACGCACTCGGAGATTCTGTGTGCCCAGGCATCAAAATGGGGTATGAAACCCGTGGCCGCGTACTCGGGCAAAGAGGCGCTTGAACGGATCGTGCGGGATCAGAAATTCGACATGGCACTGTTGGACATGCAAATGCCGGATTTGGACGGGGTATCCCTTGGCTGCGAGATACGGAGGCTGCGCGAAGGCCTTGGGCTGCCGTTGATACTGTTGACGCCGCTAGGCGCGCGGTCCGGTTCGCCGGAGTTTGCTTCTGCGCGGTTTGCGAGCTGCCTGAGCAAACCGGTGAGGATTGGCCAGTATCTTGAAGTCCTCACGCGGGTGGCGTCCGGCAACACAAAGGCGCCTGAAATGGTGCCGTCTGCCAAGCTTGATCCGGGCCTGTCTTCGAGGATGCCCCTGCGGATTCTGCTGTGCGACGACAACATGATCAACCAGAAGGTGGCCATGCGGGTATTGAGACAAATGGGCTACAAACCTGATGTGGCGTCGAACGGGATCGAAGCGCTGAGGAAGATGGGGGAAAACGTGTACGACCTTGTGTTCATGGATGTTATGATGCCGGAAATGGACGGTCTGGAAACCGCGCGGCGCATTCGGCAGATGCAGGAAAACAATTCCGAGTTTCCGACATTCAAACCATCGGCTATAATCATTGCCATGACGGCAAGCGCGATGCAGGGTGATCGCGAGAAATGTCTTGCTGCGGGGATGAACGATTACATAGCCAAACCAGTGCGGCCCGAGGATTTGCGATCGATGCTTGAACGCTGGGGAGCGGCTGCGGCTGCTGATTGCCAGCCCACGGCTCCCGCAGCGGAGGCCCAAGCGCAGCACGCGGAGGCTTCGCCAGAGATGCCGCCCGTGGATGTCGAGCGTCTCAACGACTTTACGGATGGAAACGCCGATAGCCTGCGCGAGTTACTGACTCTCTACCTGGAGCAGACGAGCGGGCAGCTCGATGGTTTGAAGAAAGCTGCCGCCGCCAACAACACGGAGGAGGTGCGGCGCCTCGCGCACAGTTGCGCCGGAGCGAGCGCCACCTGCGGCATGCGCAGGATCGTGCCCATATTGCGCGTATTAGAAAAACAGGGTTACGAGGGGAAATTGGCCGGCGCGGATGCACTGGTCGAGGAGGCATTTCGGGAATTCGAGCGCATCCGGCGGTTCATCGGACAATTCGCAGCGGCCGAATCGAGCCCTGCACGCTCAACAACATGAAGAAAATCCTGATCGTCGAGGACGACCAGATCGTCGGCAACATATACCGCAACAAGTTCGCTATCGAGGGCTTCAGCGTCGAGGTGGTCCTTGACGGAGAATCGGCCCTGGCCATCCTGCCGGTGTTCCAGCCGGATGTGGTGGTGTTGGACCTTATGTTGCCGAAACTTTCCGGTATGGATGTGTTGCAGAAGATTCGCGCGGATGGCGTGATGAAAGCCGTTCCGGTGGTGATTTTGTCAAACACTTACCTGTCGAGCATGGTGCAGGCGGCATGGAAGGCGGGCGCCACGAAGGTGATGTCAAAAGCCAACTGCACACCCCGCCAGGTGCTCGAAGTGATCCGGAGTCTCGAAATGGCTGAAGCGGCTCAGCGCGCGCCGCAGCGGGTGGGCAACCCGGATTCCCGGGCGGCATCCTCTGCGCCCGAAACGCGATCAGCCGGTTTCAACACCACACCTCCCATAAAGCCCGGGCAGGGCGCCGGAATCGAGTCGTTGTCGCACGAAGACTTGCGGCGGAGCTTTGCAACAGCATTGCCGGGAAGGCTTTCCGCCCTGCGTCCCATTCTTCAATCCGTTCTCAAGACGGACGACAAACATGTGCGGTCCGAGTTGCTTGGGCGGATGCACCAGGAGATGCGCGCCCTGGCCAACTGGGCGGGCGTGGCCGGATTGCAGAATGTCGGGCAGTTGTGCGCCGCGCTTGAGGCTCTTTTGAAGGAGTTGTGTGAAAAGCCGCAGAACGTGAACACATCGACGCTTCGCACGACCGCCACAGCGTTGGATTCGATCGGGATTCTGCTTGTGCCTGGCCAGGCGGAAGAGAAGAGGATTGCCGGCTCCGGAAACATCCTGGTCGTGGATGACGAACCGATGTCGCGCCGGGCTTTGTCTGTTGCGCTGGAAAAAGCGAGCTTGAGTTCGGTGTTGGTCGAGAATCCCAGGACGGCGCTCGAACTGTTGTCCGGCAATAAGTTCGACCTGGTTTTTCTGGACATCGAAATGCCCGGGATGAACGGGCTCGAGCTGTGCGCAAAGCTGAGGGAGCTGCCGGCGCACAAGAAAACACCGGTCATCTTCGTCACTGCGCTGAATGATTTCGACAACCGGGCAAGCTCGATGATGAGCGGCGGGACCGATTTGATCGGCAAGCCGTTCCTGTTTATCGAGCTTGCTGTCAAAGCGCTCTGTTACGTCTTGCGGTCCCGGATGGAATCACGCAGCCCGTCCAGCGGCACCCTGGCCGCGATCATGGCGGGAGAGCGCCTGGATTGAGGGTTTGCCGACAATCCCGGTCAGCTTCAGCCGGCATTAAATTTGCGAATATGCCGCTGGTTTCAGGATCCACTTGGTGATCCTGGACACGGTGTCCGCATATTTGAGATCGTTTTTCATTATGTCCCACTTCGGGTGAGCAACAAAGGCGGCCCAATGGGCTTTATGAGCCTCTTCGTTCTCCGCGGAAGTCATGTAGGTAAGGTGCGGCAGATTCGGTCCAGCCAAAGCTTCGCCATAGAAGACAGGCGCCAGGCCGACCTCGCGCATGATCTGGATCTCACCTTCGTTGAACATATCCACTTTCAGGAGGGCTTTGGCCTCGCTGTGACTTTCGTAGGTGCGCAGTTCAAAGAGGCGTTCCGGCTTTTTCTCCTTGCAGTAGATGGGGAGCTCCAGCCCGGGCATTCCGGCAAATGCCAGGAGGAGCCAGGAATCGATCCGGTCGTATGCGGGGCCGTCCTTGGGGGCATCCAGGTATTTGGCGGCGGGTGATTGCTTTTGCCTGTTCGACTGCCTCAGCCACTGCGTGCCTCGCGCGTAAGCGCTGAGATCCGGCCAGGGAGCAAGAACGAAGATTGTCTCGGGATCCTTCGGCGGGGTCTCGAAGAATACCCCGACCGGGCCGGCGCCGAGCTTCGTGAAGGCAGGAATCATTGCGTCACGCAGGAACGCCTCGAGGGCATCGCGGGCGGCGCCGGCTTTGCAGCGCCATGCACGGAGTTCGTAGTATTCGCGGTTTCGCGGCGCGCGGGAGGCCCCGAAGGCCGTATGATCGATGCCGGCGAGGCCAGTGGCTCCCGCCAGTACGGCGGACGTTTTCAGGAAGGTTCTTCTTTTCATTTGTGCGTTCATTTATGTGATTAGTTATTAGATGGTGGTTGGGGTTGATAATGTTTGAATGCCAACAGTTACAAAGCCTTTGCTGATCGCGTAGGGCGTCAAGTCCGCCGCTTCATGGATGCCGAGCTTGTCCATGATTTGCTGGCGATGTTTATCGGCGGTTCTAACCCTGATACCGAGCCCGAAAGCGATTTGTTTGTTTGCCGTGCCGCCGGCGATCAGCACGCGGATCGTTTGTTGTATGGAATCGTCCGTTCTGATTGGGAAATTCTGGTGCACAAAACCAAATAGTCTAGCACGAATTGAAGGGTGCGAGTTTTGCGGGGCCTTTGCCAAATAGCTGCCGTGACGGGAGCCTTCCTGTTTTCAAAGGCCCTGCTTTTCGCCGAGTTTTTCGTTGCTGGCAAATTTTCCCCGATAGATATTTACAGGGTTGGTTGCGTTGGTAACATTCAGCACTGAGTTCGAACATGAAAAAGATCGAAGCCATCATAAAGCCATTCAAACTCGAGGATGTTAAAGATGCGCTGTCCAGCCTCGGCGTCGAGGGGATGACTGTTCTCGAAGTCAAAGGATTTGGACGCCAGAAAGGGCATACCGAGATTTACCGGGGCAGCGAGTACACCGTTGATTTTCTTCCGAAGATCAAGATCGAGGTGGTTTTGCCGGACGCCATGGCCAACCAGGCTGTCGAGGCAATTATCAAAGCCGCCAAGACGGGCAAGATCGGCGACGGCAAGGTCTTTATCACCACGGTGGAGAACGCGTACCGCATTCGAACCGAGGAGACTGGCGAACAGGCCGTTTAATTTTTGATGTTACCCTTCGGAACACGGTTCCGAAGGGCTTTTTGTCACTACCAACCATAAAATCAGATGAGCACACCCAGGAGCGTTATTGAACTTGCGGGCAAGAGCGGGGCCAAGATGG
>CAYNZC010000056.1:0-28487 GCA_964401575.1 uncultured Verrucomicrobiota bacterium | reverse complement strand
CACCTGACGCCCGGTTCCCCACGAGCGGCGCTCCTGTCTTCCACCGACAGGGGCGCCGCTCTGGCGGGGCTTAGCGGATTTATTCTATTCAGCGCCGGGCAGGTTGGGTATTCTGAGCGCATGGGAAGTCGAATTTCCGTCGTGACATTGCTGGTTGCCGGGCTCCTGGCGGGGTGCGGGGAGAGACCAGAAACCGGGGCCGCGCCGGACCAGGCTGCGTCCACGCCGCCGGCATCGCCTGTGCCGGGTGAATTCACCTCGTTAAAGGGCAAGTGGGCGCGGACGGATGGCGATTACACCCTGGAGATCCGGGAAGTGTCCGCGGATGGGAAGATGGAAGCGGCTTATTTCAACCCCGGCCCGATCCACGTCTCGAAAGCGTTTGCGATCAAGGAGAGCTCCGGAACGAAAGTCTTTGTTGAACTGCAGGACACGGGATATCCCGGATGCACATACAGCCTGAACTTTGACACCGCAACGACCCAGCTCCACGGTCAATACTTCCAGGCGGCCATGCAGCAGACCTACGACGTTGTGTTTGCCAGGGTGCAGGAGTGACCCGGGCAGGGCTTCCTCTGGCTAGGCGATGGTGTCCATCAGGCCGCGGAAGTAGCCCACAGACTCCGCCACGCCGAGCAGCGGTGCGTTCATGTCCTTTTCATACTCCAGGCTGCACATGCCCGAGTAGCGAACTTCGCGCAGAGCTTTGACGAATGCGGGCATGTCGATCACGCCCCGAGGCATCTCGACTCCTTTTCCGCTCTTGTCGGGCGCCGTTACGTTTTTGATGTGTATATCGTGAACACGCCGGGCGAATTTCCTGAGCGCTTTGACCGGGTCCTTCCCGTCGCGAAGCTGATGCCCGATATCAAGGCACAGGCCCACCCGTTGATCGAGGTTCTTGATGAGTTCGATGGCGCTTTCCGCGCTGGGGAACAACTCGGGCATATCCGGGCCATGATTGTGAATGGCGTATTTCATGTCGAATTCGCGCACCTTGCGATCCACAAGCTGCAGCAGTTCCGGTGAAGAGACCCGCTTCTTGCCCTCGAGCTTGAAGGGGACGCCAACGACGACCTTCACCCCGACGCGCCGTGCGTAATCAAACGCGCGGTTCACTTCCTCCTCGCTGCCCATATAGATCGGGCCAACTCCGTAACCGGTGACGTTATGCTGGAGGCACTTTTCGTGAAACTGAGCGATTTGGGCATCGTTGCTGTCCAGCGGCAGGTGGAAGTCCTTGATGCATAGATAGCGCACATCCACCTGCTTGAGGGCGGCAAGGGTGTCGTCGAGATTGAACTTGTTGAACGTGTATCCGGCAATAGCCAGTTTGAAGGGAAGCCCGCCCTTGGAACGTTTTTGAGCCGCCTGCGCGGCGCCGATGAATGCCGGGCCTGCGGCTGCCGCGCCCAGGCCGATTGCCAGTGTAGCCCGTTTCAGGAATGAACGTCGTTGCATCATGGCGCGATTCTAGTTTTGCGGCTGGTTCCGTGACAAGTTGAACTTCGGCCCTTGTGGCAGGGCGGATTGGGCGCGCGGTTCCCGGCTGAGCGCCGCAAAGTTGCCTGGTAGAACAGGGCCTAAGCATCAGGCACTAGCGCAAACGGACGGTTGGCCGCCCCCTCTTGCAGGCCGGTGCGCCTCGCTGCGGCACGGGTGGGGATGACGCCATCCGCGCGCCCTTTATGTGTGCGTCGGAGGGACACGAAAATTTTTTAAAATATCTATTGCCACCGGTTGTGGAGTTGCTATATTTCCCGCTCCGTTTCCCCTGAAAGGGGCATGGACAGCATAACTTGCGGGACCGATAACCGACTGCCCGGCTGGGCGCGGGAATGATGGCTCCGCTCTCCAAGTGGCTGACTTGGGAACACGTATTGATTTTATGCCAGTAAAGACATTCAGGCCGTTGACGCCCTCGACGCGTTACATCGCGTATGCGGATTTCAGCGACATTACAAAGACGAAGCCAGAGAAGAGCCTGGTGCAGACGCGCAAGAGGACCGGCGGACGTAACGCGTATGGTCGCGTAACGGCGCGCGGCATTGGCGGCGGCCACAAGCAGAAGATTCGCCTGGTGGATTTCAAGCGCGCCAAGCACGGGGTGGAAGCCACCGTGGTCGCCATCGAGTATGATCCCCGCCGGACCGCCCGGCTGGCTCTGCTCCAATACAAGGATGGCGAGAAGACCTACATCGTGGCTCCAAACGGGCTGCAGGTGGGCGCCAGGCTTATGAGCGGCCCATCGGCTCCACCAGAGCTGGGCAACAGCCTGCCGCTCGAAAAAGTTCCTGTGGGCTTGCCTATCCATAATATAGAGCTGATCCCCGGTCGGGGCGCCCAGATGGTCCGCACGGCGGGCACAGCGGCCACCCTGATGTCGAGAGACGAGGGTTACGCGCAGATCCGGCTGCCGTCCGGTGAAATCCGGAAGGTGAACGAGAACTGCTACGCCACGATCGGCCAGGTCGGGAATACGGAAAACGAAAACGTCGTTCTCGGCAAGGCGGGGCGGTCCCGGCACATCGGCGTTCGCCCGATCAACCGCGGTGTTGCGCGCAATCCGGTGGACCATCCGAACGGCGGCGGCGCCGGCAAATCGAAGTCCGGCGGCGGCTGGCAGCAGTTGACCTCTCCATGGGGTTTGCTGGCAAAGGGATATCGCACGCGGGAGAAAAAGAAATACTCGAACCGTTTCATCCTGGTCCGCCGGGATGGCCGTCCGATGAAGAATACTTAATGCAATAGATTATGGGACGCTCAATCAAGAAAGGTCCGTTTATTGATTTTCACCTGCTGGACAAAATCCAGAAGGCCAAGGACAGCAAATCAAAGGCGCCGATCAAGACGTGGTCGCGGCGCTCGATGATCACGCCTGATTTTGTGGGATTGACCTTCAACGTGCACAACGGCAAGGTCTTCAATCCTGTTTTTGTGACTGAAAACATGGTGGGGCACCGGCTGGGCGAGTTTTCACTGACCCGCACCTTCAAGAAGCACGGCGCGCACACTGCCAAGGCCGAAGCGAAGTAAAGATATGGAAGTCCAAGCGATTACCAGGAACAACCGGATGTCCGCGCAGAAGATGCGCGAGGTGGTCCGCCAGATTCAGGGCTTGCCCGCGCAGCAGGCGGCTGCTGTGCTGGCGGTCGTTCCGCGCAAAGGCGCGCGGATGGTGCTCAAGACGCTCAAATCCGCCATGGCCAACGCCGAGCATCTGCGCACCGAGTGGACCGAGGCCAAACTGCGCCAGGAGATCTCGGATCTCCAGAGCCAGCTCGCCAGCACGAAGAATCACAAGCGCCGCAACAAGCTGCAGCGGTCGCTGGACGCTTACCAGGCGTATCTGGATTCCCCAAACCGGCTTGCGGCGGGATCAATGATTGTTAAGGAAGCGCATGCGGGGGCGGCGACGACGCTGAAGCGTTTCACGCCCAAGGCCCGGGGTTCTGCCGGTCCGGTGCTGCGCCGCAATTGCCACATTAAAATTGTTTTGTCAGATCAATAACCGAGAAGTATGGGACAGAAAACAAATCCAGTAGGTCTGCGCGTCGCCGTTAATCGGGACTGGCGTTCCAAGTGGTATGCCGGCAAGAAAGAATTTGGCAAGCTGCTGAGCGAGGACCGCGAGATCCGGGAACTGCTCAAAAAGAAGCTCGAGTCGGCGTCGGTGCCCAAGGTGCTGATCGAGCGGGCGGCCAACCGGTGCCGCATCACCATCACCACGGCCCGTCCCGGCATCGTCATCGGCCGGAAAGGCGCCGAGATCGACAAGATCAAGGAGGAACTCTCCAAGATGACGGGCAAGGAGATTTACGTGGACATCCTCGAGGTCAAGCAGCCTGAGACGGAGGCGCAACTGGTGGCGGAGAACGTGGCGCTGCAGCTCGAGCGCCGGGTCTCGTTCCGGCGGGCGATGAAGAAGGCGTTGCAGACCGCGAAGGATTTTGGCGCGCAGGGGATCAAGATCCGCTGTGCGGGCCGTTTGGGAGGCGCCGAGCTGGCGCGGGTTGAGCAATACCACTGGGGCCGGGTGCCGCTGCACACGTTGCGGGCGGACATTGACTACGGATTTGCCGAAGCCAACACGATGTATGGCAAACTCGGCATCAAGTGCTGGGTCTGCAAGGGCGAGATGCGCCAGGATCGCGGCCAAAACAAGCAGCAGGAACAGCAAGCCAACCGGCCGCAGACCGAGCCGGAGGCGGCCCCCGCCGGAGCCCCGGCGGCGCAGGCGTGATCAGTTGATTTGATTGGAGGAAGAATAATATGCCATTGATGCCCGAGAGAGTTAAGTACCGCAAGATGCACCGCGGCAACCGCGCTGGCCTGGCCAACAGCGGCAACACGGTGGCATTTGGCGAGTATGGCCTGATGGCCCTGGAGCGCTGCTGGCTGGACACAAAGCAAATCGAGGCCGTGCGTGTGGCTGTGGCGCGCAACATGAAGCGGCACGGCAAGATGTGGATCCGGGTGTTCCCGCACAAATCCTTTACGAAGAAGCCGATCGAGACCCGAATGGGCAAGGGAAAGGGGCCGTTGGAATCCTGGGTGGCGGTAATCCGCCCCGCAAACATTCTCATTGAGCTGGACGGAGTGACTGAGGCGATTGCCCGCGAATCGCTCCGCCTGGCTGCCACCAAGTTGCCAATCAAGACCAAGTTTATTTCGCGCCATCGCGCCGCCTAGACAGGCCCAGTATGAAGAAAGAAAAACGCAGGGAATTACACGAAAAGACGATGCCGGAGTTGCTGGTTGACAGCCGGAACCTCCGTCAGGAACTGTTCAATCTGCGCCTGCAGCAGGCCAGCGCGCAGCTCGAAAAACCGGCGCGCCTAAGAACGCTCCGCCGCGATATCGCGCGGGTCGAGACCCGCATTTCCGTCCTGCGCAACAAAGCCGCCTAACGATTTCTTATGGCCGAAACCACAGAGACAACTCAAAAAAGCGCCCGCTCGCAGCGCAAGGAACGCGTCGGCGAGGTCATCTCCAACAAGATGAACAAGACGATCATCGTTCGTGTCGAGCGCCGCTACCCGCACCCCACGTTCAAGAAGGTGGTGACCGGTTACAAAAAATTCTACGCTCACGACGAGAAGGGGGAGGCCAGGCCCGGGGACCGTGTGCGAATCGAGGAGACGCGCCCGCTGTCCAAGCTGAAGCGGTGGCGCCTGATGGAAGTCATTGAGAAGGCTCCGGAGAGTACGCCGGTGGCTGCTTAGAGAGGCAACTATGTTACAGATTCGTTCAATCCTGGATGTGGCCGACAACACCGGCGCCAAGAAAGCCGCGGCGATCGGGGTGTTGGGCAGGAACCAGATGTACGCCCGCGTGGGCGACATCATCAAAGCGCACATTAAGGAGGCGGCTCCGGATGGCACTGTGAAAAAGGGGGACGTGGTCAACGCCGTCGTGGTGCGAACCCGCCAGGCGATCCGCCGCGATGACGGGTCGTATCTGCGTTTTGACAGCAACGCGATTGTCATTATTGACGCCGAACTGAACCCTCGAGGCACCCGCATCTTTGGGCCGGTGGCGCGAGAACTGCGCGAGAAGCGGTTTATGAAAATCGTCTCGCTCGCGCCCGAAGTGATTTAAAAAGAGCACCTATGCACAGTTTTCATATCAAGAAGGGCGACGAGGTGGTGGTGATCGCCGGAGCCGACAAGGGCAAGCGCGGCAAAGTCATCAGTGTGGACGGAAAAAAGCAGCGGGCGATTGTCGAGGGTACGCACATGACCAAGAAACACATGCGCAAGAGCCAGCAGCATCCTAACGGCGAGATCCTGGAGCGCGAAGGCTCGGTCCACGTCTCCAACCTCATGAAGGCGGAGAAATTCGACGCCCGGGCAGCCCGGCACGGCAAAGCGGAGCAAAAAGCCTGAGGAACCGATTTTTTGAGACCCGGCAAAATCCGGGGCAAAGCTAAATGAAAGCCAGACTCTATCAGAAATACGTCAACGAAGTCGTTCCGGCGCTGAAGGAAAAGCGGCGGTACACCAATCCGCACCAGATCCCGCGGATGGAGAAGATTGTGGTGAACATGGGCGTGAGCGCTTCGTTGGAGAAGAGCGCGATTGACGATGCCGCCAAGGACCTGATGCTGATCACCGGTCGCAAGGCGGCCATCAGCAAGTCCCGGCACAGCATCGCGAACTTCAAGCTGCGCGAGGGCCAGCCGATCGGCTGCCATGTGACGCTTCGCAAGGATGCGATGTATGAGTTTTTCGACCGCCTGATTGCGACCGCGCTGCCGCGCATTCGCGATTTTCGCGGGCTCTCGCCCCGGTCGTTCGACGGGCGCGGGAACTACACCCTCGGGGTGGGAGACCAGACAATCTTTCCCGAGATTGAGCTGGACAAGATCAAACGGCAGCAGGGGATGGACATCACCATTGTGACATCGGCCCGGACGAACGAGGAAGCGCTGGAGTTTCTGAAGCTCATGGGAATGCCCTTTGCGGAAGCCAAGGCAAAACAGCAGCAGCCGGCAGCACAGCAGCAAGCAGCAAGTTAATTTTTTATATGGCGAAGACAGCCTGGATTGAAAGAAACAAGAGGAAGGCCGAAACGGTCAAGAAGTACGCGGCTCTTCGAGCCGAGCTCAAGGCCAAGCGCGACTACGCGGCGTTGTCCAAACTGCCGCGAAACGCCAGCCCGGTGCGGGTGGTGAACCGCTGCTCGATGAGCGGGCGGCGCCACGGTTACCTGCGCAAGTTTGGCTGTTCCCGTTTGACCTTCCGCGAGGGCGCCCTCAACGGCCTCATTCCCGGTGTGACCAAGGCGAGCTGGTAATCCTATGAACGATCCAATTTCTGACATGCTAACCCGCATCCGGAACGCAAGCAAAGCGCTCTTGCCGACCGTCGAGATGCCTCATTCAAAGATGAAGGAGAGCATTGCGGGTATCCTTAAGCAAGAAGGCTATATCGCGGACTACTCCGTGGAAGGCAAGCCCCACGCCAAGCTCAAGCTCAAGCTGAAGTATCAGGGCAAGAAGAACGTTATCGAGGGGCTGAAGCGCGTGAGCACGCCCGGCCTGCGCCGATACGTGGCCGCGACCGAGATCCCGCGCGTGCGCGGCGGCCTGGGTGTGGCGGTGGTCTCAACATCCGAAGGTATCATGACCGGCGCCGCGGCCCGCAAGAAAAACATTGGCGGGGAATTGCTCTGCAACATCTGGTAAAGAAAAACCAATCGTCACCCCGGGAGGGGCGGCGTCAATATATTAGATTATGTCACGCATAGGAAAACAACCGATTGCCATTCCGCCAAAGGTAAAGGTGGAGGTTAAAGGGCAGCAGGTTTTTGTGGAAGGCCCCAAGGGCAAACTCAAGTGGGAACTGCCCCACCACACCAGCCTGAAGGTCGAGAAAGGCTCGATCGTGGTGAGCCGCGAGAACGACCAGGCGGAAACCAAGGCGCTGCACGGCTTGAGCCGCGCGCTGGTGAACAACATGGTCACGGGAGTCACGGAAGGTTTTTCAAAACGGCTCGAGATCCAGGGCGTCGGCTTCAAGGCCGCCGTCAATGGCAAGCAGGTCAACATGAGCCTCGGTTATTCACACCCGATCGTTTACGATATTCCGGAGCAAATCACCGTGAAGGTGGAGGAAAACACCAAGATCACCGTGGAAGGTCCTGACCGGCAGGTGGTGGGCCAGGTGGCATCCGAGTTGCGCGCGTTCTACCCGCCGGAGCCCTACAAGGGCAAGGGTGTGCGTTATGCCGATGAACGCGTGGTTCGCAAGGAAGGCAAGACGGTCCAATAACGAATTGAATTGATTTAAAAGCGCCACGGCCAAATCCGTGGTGAAGGAAACATGAGAATCCAAAAGAAACATAACCTTGCGCTGAAGCGCCACTGGCGCGTGCGCCGCAAGATCAGCGGCACCAAGGATTGCCCGCGCATGAGCGTGTGCTTTACCCAAAAGAACATCCACGTGCAGTTCATTGATGATGTGGCCAGGGTCACCCTTGCGGCCGCATCCACAACGAGCAAAGCAACGCCGGACCGTGAGAAACTCGGGGCAAATGCTGCCGGGGCCAAGGTCGTTGGGGCGCTGGCGGCGCAGGCTGCCGTTGCCAAAGGCATAAAGAAAGTCGTTTTTGACCGCGGTGGCGCACGATACCACGGCAAAGTTAAAGCTCTGGCCGACGCCGCGCGCGAGGCCGGACTGCAATTCTAAGAAGTCCCATGGAAAATAATACTGTCGCCGATCCCAACGGAACCCCCACACCAGCGGTTCCAGAGCAGCCGCAGCAGCCGAGCGGGTCTTTAGTGGAGCCTGCCAAGGAGCAGCCGACGGAGCACAGCGAGCAACGGCATGAACACCGGGGCCGCGGAGCTTTCCGGCCGCGCCGCAATCGCCCGGGTTCCGATTCCGGAGGCGCCAAGGATGACCTGATGGAAAAGGTGGTGTTCATCAACCGCTCCGCCAAGGTTGTAAAGGGCGGACGCCGCTTCAACTTCAGCGCTCTTGTGGTTGTTGGAGACAAGAAGGGGCGCGTGGGAGTGGGTTTGGGAAAGGCCGGCGAAGTCGCCGATGCCATTCGCAAGGGCGGTGAGATGGCGCGCACGGCAATGGTCCCGGTATCGATCAAAGAAGCGACCATTCCTCACGAGGTTTTCTCGCATTATTGTGGCGCAAAAGTGCTGCTGCGCCCGGCATCGCCGGGAACGGGCATCATCGCGGGCAAGACCGTTCGCGCGGTGCTCGAATCTGCGGGACTCAAGGACGTTTTAAGCAAGTCCCTCGGTTCCAAAAACGCCGCCAACGTGGTGAAGGCCACGTTGCAGGCGCTTCGGAGCCTGCGCTTGAAGGAAGACATTTACCGGGGTCGTGGCATTGAGATTAAGAAGCCCGCTCCCGTCGTTGTGGAGACCGCGCCTGCCGAACAGCCGGCGCAACCCGCAGCGTAACCTGATTTGACACTATGAGACTACATGATCTTAAGCCTCGCCCGGGAGCCAAGCATCGCCGCAAACGGCTCGGCCAGGGCGAATCCAGCGGACGCGGCAAGACCAGCGGACGCGGCGGAAAGGGCCAGACAGCACGCTCGGGCAGTTCCATTCGCTCGACGTTCGAAGGCGGCCAGATGCCCTTGTTTCGTCGAATCCCCAAGCGGGGGTTCAACAACAAGCGGCACACCACACGCTATTTGCCGGTGAACCTGGCGGATTTGAATCAGTTTGAAGACGGCGCGCATGTGGATGTTGCGGCACTCAAGAGTCTTGGCCTGGCCAATGGCAAGGCTGATGGCATCAAGATCCTTGGCGCCGGCGAGTTGACGCGCAAGCTCAACGTAACCGCCCACGCCTTCAGTGCCTCGGCCAAAGCGAAGATCGAGGCCAAAGGCGGCAAGTGTGAAATTGCCGTAAAACCAGCCGCCGTCGCTGCCGCGGCAAAATCCTGAGTGGATCGATAAGAAGAAGCCATGCTAGCCGCCATTGCCAATACGTTCACCAACTGCTTCCGGATCCCGGAGTTAAAGTCCCGGATACTCTTCACGCTCGGGGTGCTGGCGATCTGCCGCCTCGAGGCTGTGCTGCGTGTCCCCGGGCTGGATGGAAACGCTTTGGCGGAGTTTTTCAGGACTCATTCCCAGGACGGGGCTTCCGTACTGGGCATGTACAGCATGTTCACCGGCGGCGCGCTGGAGCATTGCGCCATTGGCGCGCTGGGCATCATGCCCTACATCAGCGCCACGATTATTATCCAGTTGTTGACGGCGGTCATCCCGCAGCTCAGCAAGCTCGCGCGTGAAGAGGGCGGCCGCACAAAGATCATTCAGTATGGCCGGTATCTCACCGTGCTGTTGTGCCTCGGGCAGGGGCTTTTCATGGCGATCGGCTGGGAGAATCCGCAGCAGATTTTCGGGCAGGGCATCGGGAACCTTGTGCTTTACAGTCAGGATTACATCTGGTGGTACCGGATTCAGACGATGATCATCCTGACAACGGGCACAATGGTGCTCATGTGGCTGGGCGAGCAGATTACGGACCGCGGCATCGGCAACGGCATTTCCCTCATTATCACGATCGGCATTCTTGCTCGCCTCCCGCAGGCCATGATCGCACTGAAAGACATGTTCTTCCCCGGCGGCGGCATGGAGGCCAATTTCAACTTCGGACATGGCATTGCGCTCATCCTGCTGCTGGCGGGTGTCATCGCCGGCGTGATCGCGATCACACAGGCGCAGCGGAAGGTTCCCGTTCAATACGCGCAGCGGGCTGTGGGCCGAAAGGTGTATGCGGGCGGCACCTCCTTCATGCCTCTGCGGGTGAATTACTCGGGCGTCATGCCCATTATTTTTGCGCAGGCCATCCTGATGTTCCCGCAAAAGTTTTTCCTGTTCGCGGGCAAGGCTTTCGAGGGCAAGGAAAATGCCGTGGCGAAGTTCTTCTCCGAAACGTTTTCAACCATTGCCATTGCGCTGAGCCACGGCACGTTCTGGTACTTGGCTCTTTATGCCGCGATGATCCTGTTCTTCTCGTATTTCTGGGTGGCCACACAATTCAACGAGTTGCAGATCTCGGATGATCTCAAGAAAAACGGAGGCTATATACCGGGCGTAAGACCCGGCCAGGCAACGAGCGACTTCCTGCACAACGCCATGAGCCGGATCACCCTGGCGGGCGCCGTATTCCTGATGATCATTGCGATTATCCCGGAGTTGCTCAGCTCCGAAATGGAGATTCCGTACCCGGTGGCGACCTTTTTCGGCGGCACGAGCATGTTGATCCTGGTGGGTGTGCTGCTGGACACAATGCGGCAAATGGAAACCCACCTGCTGATGCGTCATTACGACGGCTTCCTCAAGAAGGGCCGTATGCGGGGGCGGTTTTAGGATGATTGTTCTTTGTCAGAGGCTCGAGGAACGGCCTTAACGTGAAAAGCGGCTCAAGGCGGATGATTGTTCTGAAGAACGAGCGTGATTTGGAGGCGATGAGGCCGGCATGCGCTGTTGCGGCGGCCGTGCTCGCTGAAGTGGCGGATTACGTGCAACCGGGCATGACCACCCGCGAGCTGGACGATTACGCGGCGCAGCGAATCAAGCATTACGGTGCGAAGAGCGCGTTTCTGGGATACCGGAAGTATCCGTGCCACATCTGCATCTCGGTGAACGACCAGGTCGTTCATGGGATTGCCGGGGACCGGCAGTTGATGTTCGGGGAAATCGTCAGTTTGGATGTCGGAGTCGTTTACAACGGTTTTGTCGGCGACAACGCGCGGACGGTGGCTGTGGGCGGTTGCAGTTTGGTGGCGCAGAAGCTGATGGATGCGACCGACCAGGCCCTCGAGAGAGGAATTGCGCAGGCGCTGCCAGGAAACCGGGTATCAGACATTTCCCGGGCGGTTCAGGAATATGTCGAGGGCCAGGGCATGAGCGTGGTGCGCGAGTTTGTGGGCCACGGCGTTGGCCGATCCATGCACGAGGAGCCGCAGGTGCCGAATTTTGTCGAGCGTGGGGCGCCATCGCCGAAGCTCAGACCGGGTATGACGATCGCCATCGAGCCGATGGTCAATGCGGGCGGTGCGGACGTGAAGATTTTGAAAGACGGCTGGACAGTGGTGACGCGGGATGGTTCACTCTCGGCTCATTTTGAGCATACCATCCTGGTGACCGAGGGTGAGCCGGAGATATTGACATGCCTTCGGAAAGCGCATTTGCCGTTGAAGGTCTCGTGATCGAGGCAAGGGCCAATGGCACGTGTGAGGTGGAGTTGGCGAACGGGCATCGGTTATTGGGATATGTGAAGCGCCGGGATAAGCCGCAGTGCGGGGCGCTGGTGGCCGGATGCCGTGTGCGGTTGAAATTATCGCCATGCGATCTGTCGAAAGGGCGGATCACAGGCAAAGTATAGAAAATGATTTGATATGAAAGTGAGAGCGTCAGTTAAAAAACTGTGCGAAAATTGCAAAGTGATTCGCCGCAAGGGTGTGATTCGGGTGATTTGCACCAACAAGCGGCACAAGCAGCGTCAGGGCTAGGACGCTCGCAACCCATTTTTGAGAAAGCAGACAATATATGGCTCGTATAATTGGCGTTGAAGTTCCTCCGAACAAGCGCATTGATATTGCGCTGAGATACATTTATGGCATCGGCCCGAGCAATGCCCTGGAGGTCCTCGAAAGAGCGAACATTGATGGCAGCATTCGCGCGAAAGATCTGACAGAACAGCAGCTCTCGCAGATTGTTCGCGCCATACAGGAAGGCAAATACGTGATCGAAGGCGACCTGCGCCGCGAGATCGGTATGAACCTCAAGCGGCTTCAGGGCATCAAGTGTTACCGCGGCGTCCGCCACCTGCGCGGGTTGCCGGTGCGCGGTCAGCGCACACAAACCAACGCCCGCACGCGCAAGGGCCCGAGAAAGACCGTCGGTGTTGTGCGCAATCCGACCGCCAAGACAGGCATCCACTAAGCTGATTTAATTACTATGGCTGACGAAACGAAGAAAAAAGCTCCGGCACCGAAGAAGGAAGCCACGCCAGAAGGCGCCCCCGTTGAAGAGAAGGGCGCGGAGAAGGCGGCCAAGCCGGCTGCGGAAAAACCCGCGAAAACCGCAGGGGACGCTCCGGCCAAGCCGAAGAAGGCGCCCAAGTCTGAAGCCGGTGCCGCTGCGCCGGACGCGCCGAAGCCCGCCGAGGCTGCTGGCCCGGACGCTGCGGCCGCCGCAGTCCCTGCGGCAGGCACTGCTCCGACGGCGGCCGAACTGCTGGCCGACGAAATGGCCGGCAAGAAGATCATCAAGGCCAAGGGCGCAAAGAACATTATTAGCGGGATTGCGAACATCCTTGCCACGTTCAACAACACGCACGTGAGCATCACCGACATGCAGGGGCATGTGATCGGCTGGTCCACAGCGGGGCGCGTCGGTTTCAAGGGCTCGCGCAAGAGCACAGCCTACGCCGCGCAGCAGGTGGCGCAGGATGCCGCGCGCCAGGCGATGGCGCACGGGATGAAAGAAGTGGAAATTCGGGTGAAGGGTCCGGGGTCGGGCCGTGAATCCGCCATACGCGCTCTCCAGGCCATCGGGCTGGAAATCACCGTGATCAAGGATGTCACACCGGTGCCGCACAATGGCTGCCGTCCCCGGAAAAAGCGCCGCGTTTAACACAAACAATCAACAGGATAATTTTAGAAAATGGCTCGTTATACAGGTCCCAGAGTTCGCATCAGCCGTCGTTTTGGTGTGCCCATCTTCGGCGCGTCCAAGTACCTCGAACGCCGGAATTATGGTCCGGGCGTGCATGGCCCGAAATCGCGCCGCAAGCACACGGATTACGCGCTTGGTCTTATCGAAAAGCAGAAGCTGCGTTATTATTACGGGCTGCTTGAGCGCCAGTTTCGGGGTGTGTACGAGCGCGCGCTCCGGCGCCGCGGTGTCACCGGCGAACACATGCTCCAGATCCTGGAGACCCGGCTCGATAATGTCTGTTACCAGCTCGGATTCGGTAACACCAGGGCCGGCGCAAGGCAGCTTGTCGGTCACGGGCACGTGCGCGTGAACGGGCGCAAGGTCAATATTCCTTCGTTCGGGCTGAAGGTGAACGACGTGATCGAGATCAAGAACACGAACACCGCTCGCCAGCTCGCGACCAGAAATCTCGAGGCCTCCACCAACCGCGTGGTGCCCGACTGGCTGAGCCTGGACCGCGAGGCCCTCAAGGGCGTTGTGATGCGCATCCCGACGAGGGATGAGATTCAGCCGATTGCCAACGAGCAGGCGGTTGTCGAGTTTTACTCCCGCTAGAAAACAAACCGGAGCGCGGGACCGCGACGGCGGGTGGTGGATGCCACCAGGTCGGAGCGGCCCAGGCGCTCCAGACAATTATACGGGCCGCGCGCCCATGGGAGAAAGCGGCGGTCAGATTAAAATTGTTGAAAGGAACATATGCCAGTACGTCTTGGACGTTTTGAAATGCCGAAACGGTTGGTCAAAGAGGACGCAACCGCAACAGAAACCTATGCCAAATTCGTGGCCGAGCCCTTCGAGACCGGCTACGGGCACACAATCGGAAACTCGATTCGACGGGTGTTGCTCTCCTCGCTGGAGGGCGCGGCGATCAGCTCCATCAAGGTGGACGGCGCCATGCACGAGTTCAGCACCATCGACGGCGTGGTCGAGGATGTCACCGATATTGTGCTGAATCTGAAAAAGGTTCTGTTCAAGTCCGAATCCCGGGAGCCGCAGTCCCTGCTGCTTTCGGTAAACAAGGAGGGCGAGGTCACCGCCGCCGACATCCAGTTGAATCACGGCGTGGAAATCGTCAATCCCGGCCAGCACATCTGCACGCTCGACAAGAAGAAGAAGTTCGAGATGGAACTCGAGCTGAAAGTGGGCCGCGGCTTCCTGCCGGGGGACGAGAATAAAAAGCCCAACCAGCCGATCGGCGTTGTTGCCATTGATTCTCTGTTTTCGCCGGTGACACGCGTTCGTTACTCGGTGGAGAACGCGCGCGTCGGGCAGCGCACGGATTACGACCGCCTGATCCTCGAAGTGTGGACAGACGGGCGAATTACGCCGGACGAGGCGCTCACGCAGGCCTCGGCTATCTTGCAGCATCATCTCGATGTGTTCGTCGGCTATGACAAAAACGCCGTCGAGTTTGAGGAAGTGGTGGACAAGCAGGACGAGGAGAAGACCAAGTTGAAGAAGCTCCTCAACATGAGCGTCAACGAGATCGAGCTGAGCGTTCGCGCGGCCAACTGCCTCAACAACGCCAACATCACCAGCGTTGGCCAGCTCGCGATGAAGAGCGAGCAGGAAATGCTCAAGTACCGCAACTTCGGCAAGAAATCTCTCAACGAAATCAAGGAGAAGCTGGCCAGCCTCAGCTTGAGCCTCGGGATGACCTTCGAGCCGGATTTGCTCGAATCACCCAAGGAAGAGACCACGATCTCCCTGACACGATAATTGTTTTATGCGACACCTTAAGCGAACGGCCAAACTGGGCCGCACCAGCGAGCACCGCAACGCGATGCTTGCCAACCTGGTTTGCAGCCTGATCCTTCATAAACGAGTCACAACCACCCTCGCCAAAGCAAAGGCGGCAAGGTCCGTGGCGGAGAAAATGGTCACCCTTGGCAAGAGCGGGACGCTTCACGACCGCAGGCTCGCGGCCGCCCGGCTGCACAACGAGGCGGCCACGAAAATCCTCTTCAATGAGATTGCTCCCGGTCAGAAGGAGCGTCGCGGCGGTTACACCCGCATTGTGAAGCTCGGTAATCGCCAGGGCGACGCCGGCCAGAAAGCCATCCTCGAGTTTATGGACATTTCCGCCCCGGTTGCCGCGCCGGCTCCAGCCGCCAAGGAAGAGCCGAAGGCAGAAGCCAAAGCAGGCGCCTGATCAGCGGTAATACATTTCAACACACCCGCCCCGGGATTGTCTCAGGGGCGGGTTTTTCATTCAGCGCGGGCCAGTGTGACGGATGAGACGGAAGGGCGCATTGCCGGCTTGATCAGCGGTTCGTTGTCATTTTTCCATTTATTTGGCAGGATGCGCGTTGATGAATTCATCACAGTCGGTTTTGCCCTCGCAGAAACTGAGGGTTGCGGTGCTCGGCACGGGTTCGCTGGGCAAGCAACACGTGCGAATCTATTCCGAGCTTGCCGCTGCGGGGCGGATTGACTTCACCGGCATTTACGACATTTCAACAACAGCCGCGCAGGAGCAGGCCGCACGGCATGGGCTGAGGGTATTTGCTTCCGCCGCCGAAGCCGCCGCGCATGCCGACGCCCTCAGCGTCGTTACCCCGACGAGCACGCATTACGAACTTGCGCGGGACCTGCTCATGGCCGGGAAGCATGTGCTGGTGGAAAAGCCCATGACGCGCACGGCGCAGGAGGCGGCCGAGCTGGTACAACTTGCGCGGGACAACAAGGCGGTGTTGCAAGTCGGCCATGTCGAGCGGTTCAACCCGGTTTTCAACTACATGACGGGCGCGGCGACAGAACCGCGTTTCATCGAGGCGCACCGGCTTTCTCCCTATCCGGCGCGCAGCACGGATATCGGCGTGGTGCTGGACCTGATGATACACGACCTGGATCTTGTGCTGGCGTTTGTGCGATCGCCCGTGGTGAGTTGCGATGCGGTGGGCGTGCCGGTGCTCAGCGGCACGGAGGATATTGCGAACGCGCGGCTGCGATTTGCCAATGGCTGCGTGGCAAACCTGACGGCCAGCCGCGTGAGTCCCGAGCGCATGCGCAAAGTCCGGGTGTTCAGCGGCGGAGCTCATCCGAGCTATATCTCGCTGGATTACCGCGCCCAGGAAGGCTTCATTTACCGCGTGGCGCGAGAGGGCGAGCACGAGAGCTCGATCCTGAAGAAACTGTTTGCCGCGAAGGATTCCGCGATCGTCAGCGAGTTTGCCGGGCGAAAAATCGTGCGCGAACCGGTGCCGATCGAAAAGGATGAGCCGCTCAAGCTTGAGCTGCAAAATTTCGTGGAATGCGCGAAGGCACACGGCACGCCCGTGGTGACCGGCGAGTCCGCGCGGCAGGCGCTCGAACTGGCGATCGAAATTTCCCGGCAGGCGCAAGCCTCCTTCCAATCATTGGCGCCCTTCCACAAAGCGTAGCATGGACCATTTGAAGTTCATGTTCGTGGCCGGGGAGCCGAGCGGCGACGCGCTTGCGGCGGACCTCGTCAGGGCGCTGCGTCGGCAGGCCGCCGGCGGCGGAGGGGCGGGGCGGAGCTTCGAGCCGGTGTTCTTCGGCGCGGGCGGACGGCACATGAGAGAGGCCGGGGTGGACACCGTTGTGGACATGACCGCGCATTCGGTGATCGGCATCTCGGACGTGCTGAAGAAGATCCTCACGTTTCGACGCCTGTTTCGGCGGCTATGCGGGCTGGCGGGCAAGCGGCAGCCGGACGTGGTGGTTTGCGTGGATTTTTCCGGGTTCAATCGCAGACTGGGCCACGCCATCCGCGCGCGCGCAGGGCGGGCGGGCGGCGGATGGTTCCAAAACTGGAATCCGAAAATCGTGCAATACGTCTCCCCCCAGGTCTGGGCGTCCAGGCCCGGCCGGGCGCTTCGAATGCGTGATGATTTTGACCTCGTTCTTTCGATCTTTCCATTCGAAAAGAACTGGTACGCAACCCACGCACCCGGCCTCGCGGTGGAGTTTGTGGGCCACCCGATGATGGACCGCTATGGCGCCCGGGACGTGCGCCCGCGGGAGATGCGGGAGAGTTCCGTGCTGTTGTTGCCTGGCAGCCGCAAGGCGGAATTGAAAAGGCACGTGCCTGTGCTTTGCGGCGCGCTGGAGGTTGTGCGAACCGCATTTCCGGGGATCCGGGCCAGCATGGTTCTGCCGGACGAAGGGCTCGCGGGCATGGCACGTTCCATGGGCCTGCCCGAGGGTCTGCGCGTGGTGATCGGCAATCTGCCCGAGGAACTGGCTGCAGCGGATCTCGCCCTGGCATCCACCGGAACCGTCACCATGGAATGCGCGTTTTTCGGCGTGCCCACGGTGGCGCTTTACCGAACGTCGTGGAGCACATACCAAATCGGGCGGAGAATTGTTTCGGTTCGTTTTCTTTCCATGCCCAACATCCTTGCGGACGAGGCGATCTTTCCGGAGTTCATTCAGCACCAGGCAACCGCGTCCAGCATTGGCGGGTGCGCCATCGAGCTTCTCAAGAACAGGGCCCGCCGCGCTCAGATCCAGAGCAAGCTCAAGGACATCATACAGTCGCTTGGCGGGCCGGGCGCCTCGGACCGGGCCGCCCGGGCCATATTGAACCTCGCCGGATAGAACCTAGTGGCGGACGGGAATCGTCGAAAGAAGCGACAGGATGTTTGAAGCGGTTCGGGTTTCGAGCATCCGCTCGATGATGTCGGGCCGTTGCCCAAGCCGGGCCATGGAGGCGAGCAGGTGCAGGCAGTTCGCGGCGTCGGTCGCCGGGACCGCGATGAGAAAAACAATCTGAATGCGCGGCGAACCGTTGCCTCCCCAAACGATCGGGCGCGAAGCGCAGCCGATCGCAAACGTGAGGCTTTTTATGGCGCTCAACCGCGCATGCGGAAACGCAATGCCGCATTCCTGCGCCGTGCTTTGCGTCAACTCCTTGTTCAAGGCGGCGTGGTAGAGCGGCAGCACGTCCGGGACGCAGCCGTTTTGCTGAAGCACGTGACTCAGTTCCGCTATGACTCCCGGAGTGTCTGTGGCCCGGAGTCTCGGAATGATTAACGAATGGTTTGTGTATTCCGCCAGCGAAACCTGAGTCACGAGCCTGCTCGTGACTTCAAGCGGTAGCATGTTCCTGGGTGGTCTTCTTCTTTCGCGGCTTGCGCACAGGTTTTGGCGCAGGCGCCGCCGGCGCGGGGGCCGGTTCTGACTCATCCGCGAGAGCCAGATAGCGACCGCAAGAGTCGCACAGTTGGATGTCCTGGCCCTGCATCAGCGTGTTGATTGTGCCGATGGGAATCCGCATGTGACAGCCCGTGCAAACCTGGTTGCGCACCAGCGCAACACCCTTCTTGCCCCGGGCGATCAGTCGATCGTAGTGGCCAAGGATCGGCGGGGGGATCGTGGCGCGAATTTCAGCGGCGACAGCCTCAGCGTTCTTTTCCGGACGATCGGCGAAATCGATCTCCTGAAGTTTCAACAGATTCTTGAGAAGCGTCTTCATAAAACAGGTAATAGTGAGCTGTTTCTGTGCCAAAGCCATAAGTAATTGATCCTCAATTTATTGCAATTATTACTACTTCAGCTTCGGCCTGTAATTACTGCAAAAAGTGCAATAATTGCACGATAAACAAACTTTTTGTGCAAGCTTAAACTCACAGCTTTTCGCTGACGCCGGTTCTGCCGCTGTCCCTGGTTTGTTTGGTGAAATGGGGACGAGGCTTTTGCCGCCTCTGTAACGTTGTGAATGGCGCCGGACGGTGAACGTGCCGGAAAAACAGCGCGAAATCTGGAATCGGAAATGATAGATCAGATTTGAGATGGGATCCGAAATCCGGGCGAAAGGACCCGGGACAGGGCGAAGACCGGAGATGACGGATTGGTCGGGCGTCTGAACGAAGGGCACGTATGTATCGGCTGGAGACCGGCTGCACGTGTGGATCTGTGCGACGTGTTGCGGTGTGAATGACGATGAGGCCGGCCCCGCTCCTTCATTCACAGGCGCTGCTGAATGGGCAGGCCGCGCTTGCGTTCGAAGGCGTCTCGCCTAAGCTGTTCTGCGGCGTGAGGGAGCCGCGGCATGATACGCTCATTGGTTTTCACAACGCAGGGAAAGCTGCATAGCAGAAACATAGAAATGTTTCTGATGCCTACCCTGCTGTCCGACACGAATCTTTTTCTGTGGGTTGACCTGGAGCAGCCCACGCCTGAAGAATCCAAATTTGTGCTTGAGGATGTGTTTCACTTTCATCCGCTGTCGATTGAGGACTGCGTGATGGTGAGCCCTTCGCCGAAGGTGGAGGAGTACACGCCGAAGGAGGAGGACAAATTCACTCCATATTTGTTCATGGTGATCCACGCGGTGGACTACAGCCGGAAGGACGGCGTATTTGCGACGGATGAGCTGAATTTCTTTCTGGGCCGGAATTTTCTGGTGACGTATCACGATGGGCCGAGCCGAAGCGTGAGCGCGACCGAAGAGCGGGCGCTCAAAAGCACGGTTCATATTGCCCGGGCGCCGGACCGCATGGCCTACAATCTCCTGGACGCGATTGTGGAGAACTACAAGCCGGCTTTGGATGAGCTGTCGCTGGAGATTGCGGAGCTGGAGCAGATGGCGTTGCAGGACACAGGCAAAGACACACTGAACAAAATCCTGCAGATCAAGAAGGAAGTGCTTCATTTGCGGCAGATCATTGGGCCGCAGCGGGAGGTGCTGGCGCGTTTTGCGGCCGGCGAGTTCAAGCTGATCCGGGCGCACATGGTGCCGTATTACCGGGATGTTTACGATGCCCTGTTCCACATCAGCAGCCTGGCACAGAGCTACACAGACTCGCTCACGGGAATACTGCAAGTGTACCTGAACATGTCGTCCAACCAGACGAGCGAAGTGGTGAAGCTGCTGACCCTCATCACCGTGATTACGACACCGCTGATGATGGTGGGGACGTGGTATGGGATGAATTTCCATAACATGCCGGAGTTGGACTGGAGATACAGCTACCTGGTTGCGGGGGTGGTGACCCTTTGCTCGACCGTGGCCACGTATTGGTATTTTCGCAAGAAAAAGTGGTTTTAGCCGCATGCCCGTCAAGAGCAGTTTCCTGGACAAAGTACTCGGGCGGATCGGGCGCCTGGATCCCGAGGGTTTACAAACGGTTGTTCAGCGGTTGGCGCGCGAGCGGACATTTCTAGAGACTCTTTTCAACACGATCGAGGACGGCATCCTTGTAACGGACGAGAGCGGGAAGATTCTGTACTGGAACCAGGCGGTTGCGCGTTTGCTCGCCTTGCCCGCAACCGCGGAAGGGCAGCCGGTGACGAATTACCTGGCCGGCCTGGAGTGGGAGAATCTCGCGCAACCGGGCCGGTCCGGCGCCCAGAATGTGGTGCGGCACGAGTTTGAGCTGCATTATCCCAGGCCGCGGTTTGTGCGGCTGTATGCGGCGCCGCTGGACGCGCAGGCGGGCGGCAGCGCCGGCATGGCGCTGATTCTGCATGATGCGACCGAGGCGCGGCAGCAAACCTTTGAAGCGATCGAAAGCGAGCGAATCCAGGCGCTAACCCTTCTCGCGGCCAGCGTGGCGCATGAAATCGGCAACCCGCTGAACGCCCTGCATATTCATTTGCAGCTCATCGAGCGGGAATTGCGCAAGCTCAAAACCCGCAGTCCGCGCGCTACGGTGTCCAAGGGCGCCTCGCGGAGCCGGGGTCATGCGGCGGCGGCTGAGACGGCGGACCTGGCGGATTCAATACACCGGCTCGAACAGTATGCAACGGTGGCAAGGGGCGAGGTGAACCGGCTGGATTACATTGTCACGCAATTCCTGCAGGCCATTCGCCCGGCGCCGCCTCAATTCAAGCCGGCGTCGCTCAACGAGGTTGTGCTCAAGACGCTCGAACTGCTCGGGCCGGAGTTGGAGAACCGCGGCTTGCACACGCGCACGCGGTTGGACCGCGAGATGCCGGTGATCCGCATGGATGCCGGCCAGATACAGCAGGTGCTGGTGAATCTCATCAAAAACGCCATGCAGGCCACGACCCGCGGCGGCGAGATTTTTTTGCAGACCGGCGAGAGATCGGACGAGGTGTTCGTCTGCGTCAGCGACACCGGCAAGGGGATTCCACAGGAACAGATCAACCGGATCTTCGAGCCGTTCTACACGACAAAGAAGAAAGGGACCGGCCTGGGGTTGATGATTGTTCGGCGGATCGTTCGGGCGCACTCGGGGCGGATCGAGCTGGAAAGCGACCCTGCCAAGGGAACCACGTTCCGCGTATGGCTGCCCCAGGACACACCCAAACCGAGACTGCTCGAAGCGCCCTCGCCGGAGAGCGCGATTTAGGCAGACCCGGTCAGCGATCGCGCAACGGCCTTGCCATCGCAGCCCCGAAACGTTGAAACCTTTCGCCACACCCCGGCGGTCTGCGCGGCGTTTTGACCGCTACTTCATTCGATCGAACGTTTTCTGCAGAATCTGCCAGTCCTTCAGACCGGTGAACTTCGCGCCGATGTTCTTGGCGAGCTCGAGTTCCTTCTGGTTTTTCGTGGGTTTTGGGTTGTTGTAGAAAATGCCGAAATAACCCGGGAACGGCGCGCTGGCCAGTTTGTAGGCTGCGTTTTCGTCGCGCACATCGTGCTCCTGGGGGATCGGGTTGAACTCGCCGCCCTTGCGTGGATTGGAGGCGTCAAAGGCTCCCTCGTAAAACTCAACGCATTCGCTCAGGCACTGTATGAAGCTGAAGCCTTCGTGGTCCATGGCGGCCTCCATCATTTGCAGCAGATGGTTCGGGTTGGCGGAAGTGGCGCGCGCAACAAATGAAGCGCCTGCGGCGATGGCTTGCTTCGCCGGATTCATGGGGTAATCCACCGCGCCCCAGGTATCCGTCTTGCTCTTGAAGCCAAGCGGCGAGGTCGGAGACGTCTGCTTCTTTGTGAGACCGTAAACCTGGTTGTCCATGGCGACACAGGTCAAGTGGATATTCTTCCTGGCAGTGTGAACGAAATGATTTCCGCCGATCGAGAAGAGGTCGCCGTCGCCGCCGAACACGAACACGTGGAGATCAGGTCTCGAAAGGGACACGCCGCTGGCAAAGGCGAGCGAGCGGCCATGGATGTAATGGGCTCCGTATGCCTGGACGAAATAAGGGAACCGGCTCGAACAGCCAATGCCCGAGATGGTTGTGATCTTTTCCTGCCAAAGCTTGCGCTTCTCGATCAGTTTAAAGTAGAGCGCCAGCACGGAAAAATCGCCGCATCCGGGGCACCATGTCGGGTGGTCGGCGGAGATCTCTTTTTTCGTGAGCCCTTTTCTTTCGGCGCCGGGCAGGGCTTGCGGTTGCGTGGCGGTTTGAGAAAGGGGTTGTTGTGTGGACGAGGTGTTCATGAGAGTGCTGGTTGAATTATGGTTCATGAATGTTGAATGCAGGCCTGCATGTCCGCTCGTGTGCGCTCGAGTATTTCGCGCACTTTCCAGGTAAGCCCGTCGGTTTTGTTGATGCCGCTGATTTTAGAGTTGCAGTAGCGCGCGCGGAGGATGCCGGCAAGCTGGCCGTAACCATAAAGGCCCTGGTCGTTCAACTCGACCACGCGGATCAGGTTAAACCCGTCAAAAATCTCATCCAGACCCGGCGGCAGGGGGTTCAGGTGGCGGATGTGGAGTGCCGATACGCTTTCGCCGGCGGCGCGCGCGGCGTCCACAGCCTCATGAATCGGTCCGCGGGTGGATCCCCAGCCCACGAGGAGCACGTTGCCTTCCGGGGGGCCATAGATTTTGGGAGTCGGGAGTTCTTTGGCGAGCGCCTGGAGCTTCTGACGCCGTTTGGCAGTCATGAGCATGTGCATTTTGGGCGAGGCGCTCGGATGCCCGTATTCGTCGTGTTCGAGGCCGCCAAAGACGGGGTAGCGGCCGTTCCGGATCGGTGTGCCGGGGACCACTCGAGGCACCACGCCGTTCGGGGCGGAAAGGTCATAGGGCTTGTATTCATCCACGGGCGAAAGATCCGGCGTGATGTCCTGGCAAATGTGACTGAGGTCCGGACACGCGAAGGATTCGATTCTTGTGGCGATTGCCTGGTCGCTCAGGATGAAGACCGGCACGTTGTATTTGCGCGCGATGTTCACAGCCTCGACGGCAATGTAAAAGCACTCCTCGACATCGGCCGGGGCAATCACGACGCGCGGGGCGTCCCCGTGTGAGCCGTAGATGGCGAGGTTCAAATCGGATTGTTCCACCTGTGTAGGCAGGCCGGTGGAGGGGCCCCCGCGCTGGATGTTCACGATGACCAGCGGCACCTCGGCCATCACAGCCCAGCCGAGCGACTCCATTTTGAGCGAAATGCCGGGGCCGCTCGATCCCGTGGCTGCAACGCGCCCGGCGAAACTTGCGCCGTTGGCCATCGAAATGGCCGCGATCTCGTCCTCGCACTGCACGAACGTGCCGCCATACTTCGGCAGCTCGCGCCGCAGGATTTCCATGACGTCCGACCACGGTGTAATCGGGTAGGCCGCGCCGAAGCGCACACCCGCGGCGATCAGGCCATAAGCCATGGCTTCGTTGCCGTTCATGACCACCTGACCCGCGCGCTTGCGGGACTCGGAGAATTTGAACGTTTGAACATTTTCGCCGAACGAGTAGCCGTAGCCGGAGTGAAAGGCCGCCAGAGCGGTGTCCGTGACGCCCTGATCCTTGCCCTTGAATCGCTCGGCAATCAGCCCTTCGAGTTTAGGGGCGTCCAGGTCGAACATGCGGGCCACCAGCCCGAGTGCAAAAATGTTTTTGCCCTTGTCCTTGCCCGAGCCGCCAATCGCCTCGACGGTCAGACTCGAGATCGGCACACCCACATGCCGGTAATGCTCCTGCCACTCCACCCTGGGCTGAACGTGATCGGAATCGTAGAGCACAATGCCATCCTTCTTCAGCGAGCTGATGTGCCCCTCGTAAGAATGCTGGTAAAAAGCCAGGAGCACGTCTGCCTCGTCGCCGGGGCTCATAACATCGCCCGAGCCAATGCGGACCTGGAAAATGGAAGGCCCTCCCGAGATCGTCGAAGGAATCGTCATGAAAGTCATGACATCCTGCTCGCTCCGCCCGGCCAGCCGCGCCAGGAAACCGCCAATGGCCTGTATGCCGTCCTGGGAGTTGCCCGCAATGCGGATGACCGCTTCCTTGATTGTGGAGGGCTTGTGATTGAAGGGGCGAGTAAGTGCGTTATTGCTCATGGACTTAAGAAAATGCCTCTGAACCGGATCTAATCGGGGGTTATTGTATCAGATGTATTTAACATTACTATAACAACATATCATGGACAAATCATGTGTCAACGGGGATGCTTGCTCTCAAGTGTCTCTGGAAAAGTTACTTGTGAAAATGATGATAAAAAGAAATCAAACGGCAAAACCTCTCTTGGGGATCCAAATTCCGTGTGTGGGCAGCGTGCGCGTTGGCTCGGCCGCAAGGATAATCTGCTATTTGTGTCACCCACAGTGTTCCATTTTGCAAATCGTCAGGATGTATTCAACCCAAATTCACTGTGGCGCGGTGAAAAGGTTGGACGCGGATGGCATCGGGACGTGACACACTCTGAGGGCCATCGAAAAATTTTACATTTGGCGCAAAGAGGCGCTTGACCGTTTGAGAACTGTCATTAAAATAAAGTCGAATGTTAGGAATTCGACAAGTTAAAGGTCTGCTGGTCGTCGTCGTAGTTGGCGGCGCCGTTGGCGCTTGTCGAACGTAAACACACTTTCGACAAGAACCCACGGCTGGAGAAACGGCTGTGGGTTTTTTTATGCCTGCGGCTCCGGCCAAAAACACGAACTAAAATGATAACACAAAAGAAAACGGTGCAGAAAAAGAAGGCGGAGATCGGACCTGCGATGTCCGGCAGTGAGATTCTGGTGGCGGCGCTCGAGCGCGAGGGGGTGGATACCATATTTGCGTATCCCGGCGGCGCGAGCATGGAGATACACCAGGCGCTGACGCGGTCGAAGATACGGACGGTTCTTCCCCGGCACGAGCAGGGGGGCGCCTTCGCGGCGGGAGGGTATGCGCGGGCGACGGGCAGGGCAGGGGTGTGCATGGCGACGAGCGGGCCCGGGGCGACGAACCTTGTGACAGGCATTGCGGATGCGTTTATGGATTCCGTGCCGCTGGTGGCCATTACCGGGCAGGTCAACCAGGCGATGATCGGCAAGGGCGCATTCCAGGAGACCGACATATTCGGGATGACACTGCCCGTGGTGAAGCACAGCTACCTTGTGACGGATATCAACGATATTCCGAGGATCGTCAAGGAAGCCTTTTACATCGCCCAGAGCGGCAGGCCGGGTCCGGTGTTGATTGACCTCCCGAAGAACGTGCAGCAGGCCCGCACCCAGCCGGTGTTTCCCCGCGAGGTTTCCGTGCGCGGCTACAAGGCGGATCGCAAGGCGAGCGATCTCGAACTCAACGAGATCATTGGCTTGATCGAGAAATCCGAGCGGCCGGTGCTGTATGTGGGCGGCGGCATTATCACGGGCAACGCGAGCGAGGAACTGCGGAAATTCGTCGAGGCCACCGGCATACCGGTGACCACCACCCTGATGGGTTGCGGCGCGTTTCCCGAGGAGCATCCGATGTCCTTGCGATGGCTGGGCATGCATGGCGCGGCGTTTGCCAACTGGGCGGTGAATGGAGAATACGAATACCGCACATCGCCGAACGATCCGATGAAGCTGATCAAGCCGGGGGCAGACCTGCTGCTGGCGATGGGTGTGCGCTTTGACGATCGTGTGACGGGCAATCCCGCCAAGTTCTGCGAGCGCGGCACGATTGTGCATGTGGATATTGATCCGTCCGAGATCAACAAGAACAAGCCCGCAAACCTGCCGATTGTCAGCGATGTGAAGTACGCCCTGGGCCGGTTGGCGGAGATGGTAAAGGAACGTCCGATCCAGAAGAAATTCACCCAATGGCACGCCCAGATCGAGGCGTGGAAGGCCAAAGCTCCGTTCGGTTACAACGTGACTGAAGAGGTGATGAAATCCCAGCACATGCGAGAGCATCTCAAGGGGCGCGAGAAGGATGTCATCCTGCCGCAAATGGCCATCGAGGCGTTGTACGAAATCAGCAAGGGCGATGCGATTATCACCACGGGCGTGGGCCAGCACCAGATGTGGACCGCGCAATTCTACAAGTTCAAGCATCCGCGCCAGTTGCTGACAAGCGCGGGGCTCGGCGCGATGGGTTATGGGTATCCCGCCGCGCTGGGGGCAAAAGTCGCGTTTCCGAACCGCCAGGTGGTGGACATTGACGGGGACGGCTCGTTCCTGATGAACATCCAGGAGCTGGCGACCGCCCACATCGAGAAAATCGCGGCCAAAGTGATGATCCTGAACAACCAGCACCTGGGAATGGTGATGCAGTGGGAGGACCGGTTTTACAAGGGCAATCGGGGCAACACGTACCTGGGCGATCCTGACAACCGGCGCCAGATTTATCCCGATTACGTCGCGGTGTGCCGCAGCTTCAACGTGAAATGCGAGCGGGTGATGTATGCCAGGGATTTGCGTCCCGCCCTACAGCGCATGCTGGATGCGGATGAGCCTTACGTGCTGGACATTGTGGTCCCCTACACCGAGCACGTGGTGCCGTTCATCCCGGCATTTCGCACGGTGGCGGACATGATCTGGAAGCACTAACACCTTTCTTACAGCGCGGCGGGCATGCCGCTTGCCTGGGCGTTTGCACAATAGCCACGGAACCCCTCCGTGGCTATTGTCATTCCCGCTCCGCGAGGCGGCCAACCTCGTCCCGCGAGCCGGAAATCCGCTGCAACTGCCTCCTTGAAAGCAGGGCGTCCAGGGTCCACTCTGGAGTTTGCAAAACGACCACACGAAAAAGACCATTTACTTGAACCGCCGAAGTGGCTAGAACAGCAAGGTAAACATATGAAAAACGATATTTCCCGAAGAGAATTTCTCAAGCGCAGTTCTGTCGCTGGCAGCACCGCTGTTTTGGCCGCGGGCACGGCTGGTTCACTGCTGGCACAGGCCGCCGCGAAAGACGCTTCGGCTCCGGCGGCGCTGGGTGGCGCGAAGGCCCATGCAAAAGCATGGCCCGCCTGGCCGGCCTGGGATCCTGCTGACGATGGAAAGGTTACCCAGGTGTTGCACGGCAGCACATGGCATCGGGGTAAGCTGGTGAAGGAATTCGAGGAGAAATGGGCGGCCCTGATGGGCTCCAGGCATTGCCTGGCGGTCGTGAACGGCACCAATGCCCTCAGCGCGTCCTTCATGGTGATGGACCTCAACCCCGGGGACGAGGTGATCTGCGCTCCATACACCTTCAGCGCCAGCATGCTGGGCGTGCTTTACAAAAGTGCGATGCCGGTTTTTGCTGATATAGATCCGATGACCTACCAGATGGATCCCGCAAAGGTGGAGGCCAAAATAACGCCGCGGACCAAAGCGATCCTTCCGGTGCATATCTGCGGTTATGCGAGCGACATGCCGCGGCTGATGGAGATTGCGCGCAAGCACAACCTCAAAGTGGTCGAGGACGTATGCCAGGCGCACATGGGCAACATCAATGGCAAGAACCTTGGCACCTTCGGCACCACCGGCTGCTTCAGCTTTCAAACCTCGAAAGTCATGCCCATCGGCGAGGGCGGTGCGATCATCACGGATGATTCGGAGCTCTACGACAAGCTCTACTCGTACCACAACTACGGTTACAAAACCACGATCACTCCGGGCTCCTACGACAACATCGCCGCCTTCAGGCTGGGCAACAAAATCCGCATGGCCGAATACCAGGCGGCCATCGGCCTTTGCCAACTGCCGAAGCTCGAGGAACAAATCCGCATCCGCAACGAGAATGCGGCTTACCTCACGCCCAAACTGGCCGCCATCCCCGGAATCACACCCGTCAAGACGTACCCGGGCGTCACCCGCTTGTCATACTACATGTATCCGTTCATCTACGATTCCGCGAAGTTCGACGGCCTCTCACGAGCCGACTTCGTGAAGGCGCTCTCGGCAGAGGGCATTCCCGCCAGCCCCGGCTATCCCAAATACCCGATCTACACCCAGGAATTCATCCACGAGATGTTCAAGACGGAGATCTACAGGAAGTTCTACACCAGCGACCAGTTGGATTGGGAAGCCTACAAACAGCGGAACCATTGCCCGGGACTCATGCAGACCTTTGACACCTCCGTGTGGCTCAGCAGCGCAGGAATGTTCCTCGGAAACAAAGAGGACATGGACGACATGGTCCGCGCGGTCGAGAAGATTCAGAAAAACGCTTCGAAGCTGAAGAAAACCTAGTGCCCGAACGCGGGCTTCGTATTCACCGCCC
>CAYNZC010000055.1:0-29434 GCA_964401575.1 uncultured Verrucomicrobiota bacterium | reverse complement strand
GATGCTCGCCCGGCATTACGCCAAATTACGCCAAATTACGCCAAGTTACGGTATTTTGTGAACAGCCCCCCCTCCGAGTTGCAGTTAATTGCACCAAATTGCACTTAATTGCAGTTATTTTGAAACGCCGACCGCCGGCATGTTCCGAACCGGTGCGCCGACATCATGTCGGTTTTGGTGTTCCGAGCGTTGTGAAGGTGCGGGTTGGCTGGCGTGGACGTTGCAAGCCGGTTGCAGGCCGGCCATTCCGTCTGTCGGCGTTTCGTGCGGAGCATGGAGTATCCGGGCTGGCGGGGATGGATCGTCGCATACTGTTCCCATCGGCTGGCATTCCGGTTTGGCTGGGCTATTGTAAGGCGTCTATGCGACGCATTATTTACCTGGCAGCCGGGGGTATTGCGGCGGCTTGCGCGCTGGCCGGGACCAGCCAGGCTGTCCGCGCCTCCTCCTCGAGCCCGGCCAACAAGACAAATGTTATGCAGGAGTTCAAGAAACCGTCACCAATCGAGCTCAAGCAGAAGCTCACGTCCACGCAGTATCGTGTTACCCAGAACTCGGATACCGAGCCGCCGTTTGACAACGAGTTCTGGAACAACAAGAAGCACGGGATTTACGTGGATATTGTCTCGGGCAAACCGTTGTTCAGCTCGCTGGACAAATACGATTCCGGCTGCGGCTGGCCCAGCTTCACAAAACCCATCGAAGGCCGGGAAATCCTCGAGAAACGGGACACCACCCACGGCATGATCCGCACCGAAGTCCGCTCGCGCACCGCGGATTCGCATCTTGGCCATGTGTTCGAGGATGGCCCGCAGGACGCCGGCGGATTGCGTTACTGCATCAACTCCGCATCGCTCAAGTTTGTCCCGGTCGAGGAAATGGAAAAAGCCGGGCACGGGAACCTGCTCGAGCCGTTTATCAAGGCTGGCGTTTACAAAAGAGCAAAATAGGATTTGTCCATGCTTATCGTCCTTGTCCACGTTCACGTGAAGCCCGAGCAAATCGAGGCGTTCAAAAAGATCTCACTGGCCAACGCGAGCGAGAGCGTGAAAGAGCCCGGCATTGCCGGGTTCGATGTTATCCAGCAGCAGGATGATCCGTGCCGTTTTGTGCTGGTCGAGGCTTACCGCACGGCGCAGGCGCCGGCCGCCCACAAGGAAACGGCGCATTACAAAGCATGGAGAGACGCGGTGGAGACGATGATGGCTGAACCTCGCCACAGCGTGAAGTACCAGAACCTGTTTCCCGAGGACAGCGCCTGGTAACATGCGTTTCGAATTTGCCACAGCCACGCGGATCGTTTTTGGCAGAGGCACGATTGCCACGATCGGAGCCGAAACCGCGAAGTTCGGGCGGCGGCCACTGGTGGTTGGTGGAAAGAACCGCGATCGTGTTGCGCCTGTTCTGAAGCACCTGGAGGCCGCGGGGCTTTCACTCACATGGCTCGGCGTTGCGGGAGAACCCCGGACCGATGATGTGGAAAGCGGGGTTGCGCTAAGCCGGTCGCAGGGTTGCGATTGTGTGATCGGCATTGGCGGGGGCAGCGCGATGGATGCCGCCAAGGCCATCGCCGCCATGCTGGGCAACCCGGGCGAGTTGCTGGATTATCTTGAAGTGATCGGGCGCGGACGCAGTCTGCCCAATCGCTCCATACCTTTTATCGCCGTGCCCACCACCGCAGGCACCGGCGCCGAGGTGACCCGCAACGCCGTGCTCTCTTCCCCCGGGCACAAGGTGAAGGTGAGCCTCCGCAGCCCCGGCATGCTTGCCGCCCTGGCTATCGTGGATCCGGACCTGACGGCAGAGCTTGCGCCGCCGGCAACCGCCAGCACCGGCATGGACGCCCTGACGCAGTTGATCGAGGCGTTCGTCTCCGCAAAGGCGAATCCCATGACGGATGCGCTTTGCCGCGACGGGTTGCGGCGCTGCTCGCGGTCGCTGCTCGAAGCATTCCGGAACGGGGGCAACATGAGTGCCCGCGAAGACATGTCGCTGGCCAGCCTGTTCAGCGGGCTCGCGTTGGCCAACGCGGGCCTGGGCGCGGTTCACGGTTTTGCGGGCCCGATCGGGGGGATGTTTCCGGCTCCGCACGGTGCGGTATGCGCGGCCCTGCTGCCGCACGTGATGACGGCAAATATCGCCGCCATCCGGGCGCGCGCGCCGGGCACGGTCATGCTCGAGAAATTTGATGAGATCGCCCGGTTACTGACCGGCAGCAACATCGCCCGGGCGGAGGATGGGATCGAATGGGTGCGGGCGCTTGCTGCCGCCCTCGGGATTCCCTCTCTCAAGACGCATGGACTCGAGCCCGGGCACATCGGGGCAGTGGTCGAGCAGTCCATGCGCGCCAGCAGCATGAAAGCCAACCCGATCCTGCTGGAACGGGCGGAACTGGAGAAGATCCTTCAGGCCGCCTTGTGATCAGAACCGGTACTGGAGGCTCGAATACACCAGGTGCGCGTCGTATTCGTTGTTGCCGCCCGACCCGGCGTCTCTGAAGTGTGAGAAACCATACTTGAGCGCCAAACGGATGTTCTGCGTCACGCGGCGGACGACGCCGGCGGTGATGCCGTGCTCTTCGGAAGAGCTGCCCAGCGGCAGTGTGATGGATGAATCGCCGTCATAGTTGTCCGCGCGGTAGTAGAAATAACTCACGTTCAGGTCGGTCCGGTCGTCCAGGACAAAGCCCGCATTCACGTTCACCGTCCAATAGTTGTTCTGGGCATCCAGCACCGCCTCGGTCCAGCGCGAGGTGGGGGTTTCTGTCTCGCTGATAACGTAGCTGGCTCCGGCCTGGAGCGTCAGGCGCGACCACGGTGTCCAGCTCACGTTCTGGCCGAAAATGTGGCTCGTGATTTCGGAAGAATCCACTTCGTCCAGGCCCGAGTCCTCGCCGGGCCGGGTGCTGGCGGTGGATTCCTGGTACTCGTAACGGCTGACCAGAGTGACGCCTTTCACGGGCCGCAGCGTCAGGCGCAGGTTCGCGTCGTATGTTTCGAATTCCTGCATTTCGAGGAAGGCGGGATACCGGTCCGGGCTGCCATCCAGGTTGGAGGTCCCGTCCGTTTTGTGATCCCAGTCGTAGCTGTTGAGTTTGTAGTATCCGCCGAAATCAACCGTCACCGCGCGGTCCGGATACCAACGGGCGCCGATAGAATACTTCTGGTGAAAGACGCTGTCATCGGTCCGCGTGTCCTGAACCGGGTCCACGCCGATCCCGCCCACCTGGCTCAGCCCGCCGCGCTCGCGGAGATCCCCGTTGCCCTGAGTCCACTCGGGTGCGGCGAAGAACACCCAGTTCGTCACGCCGTTGTAGCGCAGATCAACACGCTCGCGAACCTCGAGAAAGTCGCGGTCGCTTTCGGCTGTGAACGTTTCTGCCGTCGCGTCCGCCAGCGTGCCCATGCCCGAGCTCTCGGCGTCCCAGTCATCTTTTTGGACTCGCAGCGAGGGCACCACGGTGAGGTGCTTCACGGGGGTTGCCATGAGGTTCAGGTTCACGACGTATTCGTTTTTGCGGGAATTGCCCTCGAGATCGTAGTAGCCGAGCGGGTTGAGCGGATTCTGCGAGAAGCCCACGTCGAACTGGTCTCCGTAAATGCGGCTGCCGCTGAAATCGTTGTCCAGGTTGGCGAAGAGAAATCCCGTTGAGAACGACAGGTTCGGCTTGAGCCATGTCTCGGTCCATGCGTGGAAGCTCAGCATGTCATAGGATGTTCCCTGTTTGTCGGTCAGATGCCGTTGTGCGGGTTCGAGCGGGCGGAAGGTGGTGTAGAGCCGGTTATCCGTGTCGCCTGTCTCGTAGCGCGCGCCGATGCCGAAGCTGGTGGCTTTCCATCGGTAGCTCGCGTCGAGCTCGAACGCGTCCGAGCGTTCATCAATGTCCTGCCATCCGGGATAAAGCCCGCGCAGTCCATAAGCCGTTTGCACCGGCGCCCAAAGCGTCGAGCCCTTTTCCCCGTCGCGGTAGCGATGCGTGTATCGAAAGACAACTTTGGGCAGCTTGGCCTTGTCGAGCCCCGCTTCAAACTCGATCAGGCCCCGGCTCAGCTCCCACGGGTCATCCTCGGCGGAGAAGTGCAGATCGCCGGGCTGAAAGTAGCCGCCCGAGGTGTCATAAAAGGTGGTGAAGTTCTCGAAGCGAAACCGTGCGTAGCCCAGGTCCTCGCGCCGGACCTGGAGGGTAAGGCTGTAGTCATCCGGCCCGAAGATCGAGTGTCCGTCGAGAGCCAGGGTGGTTTTCTTGTCAATCGCCTGCTGAAAGTGCAGATCCTGAATGCCGCCAAAGGCGTCTTTGTTGATTTGCTGGCGCTGCCCCGCCCAACCCTTGTCCCCATCCACAAACATCCCTCCCGCGGAGATCTCGACCCAGTTGGCGTAGCTCTTGTCGCCGCCTTCGAAGATCTGCGCCGGGGTCAGCTCCTCGGGCGCGGATTCCTCGGCGGTTTCCGCGGCTTCCGCGGGCTTTTCCTCCGCCGGTGCGGCCTCCGGGGCGGCAGGCGCTGCATCGGCTCCCGCCGCGGCGGTGTTCCATAGTGCCAGGCCACCGGCCAGCAGAAGTCCAAACCACCGGGTTTGCCAAGCGATCCTGAGTGTTGGTTTCATCGTCGTGCCTCCGGGTTTGTTAGAATCTGAGAGAGGAATTCACGCGCGAGCCGTGCACCGCCTCGTGGCATCCCGCGCTCCAGCAGGTTCCGCGCTGGAGCCGCAGGGTATGGTCGGACCCGCCGATCAAAATCTGGCCGGCGCGCTGCACCTGCTGGAAATGGCACTTGAGGCACAGGTTTGAATTGCGCTCGGTCAAGAGCTTGTCATTCACGCTGCCGTGCGGGTTGTGGCATGTGGTGCAGCCCTGTTCGAGAGCGGCGTGAGGGAACGTGAACGGACCGCGCTGGGCGTTGTGACACTCGATGCAGCCGGCGTTTTGCGACTCGATCCGCGTTCCGCCGCTGCGGTGGGCGCTTCCTTTGTGCGGGTCGTGGCATTCCGAGCAGGTCATGCGCCCCTCGGGCACGGCGTGGTGGTAAGGCAGGTTGAAATGCCCGCGCACATCCATGTGGCACTGGTAGCAAACGCCCTCGTTCTCCCGGGATGAACTTTCGGCGAGCCTGCCGCTGGCGCCCGGCGCTTTGAACCGGCCCGAGGCGAAGCTGAATGGCGGCTTGGTCTCGCCGCCGGATTCCGAGTGCGCGCCGCAAGGCCCGTGGCAGCTCTCGCAACCCGCGTGAAGGGCGTTCGGTCCGGGCGCGATCAACCGCGCGTGATCCGCTGTCTGGAAGTTGCGGTAGATTTCCTCGTGGCACTGCTCGCACTCGGCCGAGCCGATGTATTCGACGCCGGGAATTTCCGGCAGGAGCACCGCTTTCCGGCTGACTGTGGCGCAGGAAATTGCCGCAATCAACGGTATCCCGAGCACCATTACCAGCGCCGTGGCCTTTCGTCTGATCGTCATTCCAGGACTTTTCATGAGTATCTCATCCTTCCAAACCCGGGCCTTCCCGCATCCGCGGCGCACCTTTGGCAAAATGATGCGCGTGCGCGACCGCGCTTTTCGCGCGGGGTTCCGTGCCCCGGAGCCCGCTTATTTGTTCATTTCCGAGCGTATCAGCTCTTCCGCCGCATCCAGCAACTGCGCGGTATGCGTCGGGTTGTGAACACCGAGACTGCCGTCGTAATACGCGAGGTAAAGGTTAAAGCGCGCCTTCTTGATGGCGTCCGGCACCAGTGCCTGGTCCGTCGCGGTCGGTCCCGAGCCGCCGGAGAGCGTTCCGGCCCTGGTATATTCCCATGCCTTTGCGCCGTATTTCTTCAAGCCTTCCGGAGCGTAGTTCCTGGCCCACTCGTCCAGGCCCGACTTCACGTAATCGATGAGCCACGAGTACTCCTCCTGCACGGCTTCCACCAGGATTTCCGGATACGCATGGCACTCGAGGCATTTGTCATAGGAGGTCACGCGGAAGTTGTGGCCGGTTTTGGCCGGCACGCTCCCCGCAAAAGGCTTGCTCTGCATGTGACACGACACGCATTGATCCTCGAGCAGGTCCGCGTGCGAGTAGCGGCTTCGGGGCGGGAGATCGCCCTCGAACGCCGCGCCAACGGTCCCGAGCATCATGTTGTACTGCGGCGAGTGGTGCGGAGGCCGTTCGGAATCCGTCCACTTTGTGCCGCGATGGTTGTGGCACTGGCCGCACACGTTCACCGCGGGATCATACTTGGTGGAAAAAACATCGCTCGAGGCCAGAAAATAATCGTTTGTGGAAGCGACCGGGTTGCGCAGTTGCGCCGGGTTTCCCGTGACCTTGTGGGGGTCGTGGCATGTCACGCAGCCGACACCGTGATTAGCGTCGCCGGAGGGCAGGCTGTCGCCCTTGAGCATGGCGAGGCGGACCGAGCCGGAATGGCACCTGCCGCAATTGCTGATTCGGGAGGTTGGGTTCATGTCTTCGGTAACTGTGGCGTGGCCGCTGCCGACCCACTCGTCGTAGGTCGGATGATGCGCATCGTTATGGCAGCCGCCACAAAGTGCCCCGGCAATCTCGACCCGCGGTTTGCTGATGGGGTCATCCGAATTGGCCGCGTGCAACGCGGCGGGTCCGTGGCAGTTTTCGCACTGGACGCCCGCCAGGTGCGGAGTGCCGGCGGTGCTCACATAGCCGCTTGGAAGCCCGTATCCCACCGTGTGGCACGGCAGGCAGGACGGATTGTTCTGCCCCCCGGAAGCTGCGAACGCCGGCGAGGTGAACGCGGCCGCGTGTTCCGTGGCCTGCGCCTGTGTGACGACGCCGCGATGACATTCCGCGCATGCCTGCGCGCCGGCGTATCTCGGCGCCGGCCCGGAAACTCTGAAAAACGCCTGGTTGTGGGCCGGGTTGACCGCCGCCCGCCGCACCGTGTTTGTGCGCCCTCCCAACGCCTGCCACACTCCCGCCAGATTCGTCCGCATGAAAAGCTGGTAATACCCGGATGGCCCGTCCCAGGTTACCACCACATTCGTCGGGGTCTTGTTCACCCCGGTCATCACAGGCACGCCGGGCATTCCGCCGGTGATTGGCCGGCTCAGGTGCTGGACCGATTGCGCATCGGCGGCCACGGCAAAGACAGCCATCGCCAGAACAGGGAAAAACGCCTTAGCAGAACGCCGCGAAAGTCTTAAATGCTTCTTCATAGACCGACACAGTGCGGGCGCGATCCATTTCGTCGCCCAAGGTTGTGGGAAGATTAAATGTCAGCCCAATACCTGACTACCCATAAATTGGCTCACGCTAACCTTGGATTGCCGCTTCAAAGACAACACGCCGGTCCCTGCCAGGAACCGGTTTGGCTTTGGCTTTTGCCGGTCAAGGTGGGGATTGGCCTCTGAGGGCAGATTTGCATAATCATTTTCTGGCCTGACGATGACAAAATCGAGGCGGGTCTTAATCGCAACTGGACTCGATTCCGGCGATGCGTTAAGAGAGGTGCATGGTCCTGTTAAAATCGCGAAGTCCGGCCGGGAGGATTTTGTTACTGTGGCTTATTCTGGGTGCGGTTTGCCAGGTTGGCCGGGCGGAAACGCAGCCTGCGAGCAGGCGGCCGAACATTCTCTTTCTGATGGATGACCAGCACCGCGGGGATTGGATTGGCGCGGCGGGCGCCCGATGGATCATCACGCCGAACCTTGATAAACTTGCGAGGCAAGGGGCGTTGTTCCGGCGGGCGTATTCCTCCACGCCATCATGCCTGCCGGCGAGGACCGCGCTGCTGACGGGGATGAGTCCCTGGGGGCACGGATTACTCGGTTACACGCCGATACCTGCCCGACTGGCGACCGAGAAGCCGCGGATTTTCACGGAGGCGGGCTATCGGACGCATGCGATTGGCAAACAGCATTTTGATCCTCAGACAAACGCGCATGGATATCAAACCATGGAGATCGGGGAGCCCGGCCGGGCCGGGCCGGATTATACTCCGGAGTATGTGCGATGGTTTCGCGAGCAGACCGGCGGAAAAGATCCGTACAAAGTTTACCGGAGCGGGAATGACCAGCGGGGAGGCGCCCACTTTCCTTTTGATGAAGCGCTTCATGAAACCCGCTGGACCGCCGATCGCGCCATCAGCTTCCTTCAGGACCAGGGGGGCGCAACGAACTGGTTCCTGAAGGTTTCATTTCATCGGCCGCACGCGCCCCTGAATGCCCCGAAGCGCTGGTTTGATCGTTATGAGAACATTGCGATTCCTCCCGCGCGGGTTGGAAAATGGGCGGAAGCGTGGTACGGCGAAAGGAGCACCAGTTTCCGGACGAATGGCGACGCTTCGCGTGGGGTCGTTCCAATGGAGGAATTGCGCGAGTCGCGCCGGAGCTACGCCGCCGCCATTTCCTATGTGGATGAACAGATCGGCCGGATCATTGCAGCGCTCGAGGAGCGGCGGTTGCTGGAGGACACGTTTATTCTGTTCACCTCGGATCACGGCGATGTGATGGGGGACAACCGTCTGTTTCGAAAGACCTACGCGGTTGAAGGCTCGGTGAATGTGCCGATGATTATCCGCTGGCCGGCAAATTTCGGGTTTGAGCATCCGCGTGGTGTGGTGCGGCAGGACCTTGTGGAACTGCGCGACGTCCTGCCGACGTTCCTGGATGCCGCGGGCCTGGCTCGATCCGGCCTCGAAGGGGCCAGCCTGCTGGACTGCCTGCGCGGCGCCGCCTGGCGCCAGACCCTGGATCTCGAGCACGCCTCCTGTTACGAGCCAAAGGACGGCTGGGTTGCGCTGATGGATCAGCGCTACAAGTACGTTTATTACACCATCACCGGCCGGCAGCAGTTATTCGACCTGCGGAAAGACCCGCATGAGCTTCGCGATCTGGCTGCCGAACGGGCTTCGGCAAAACTCGTTGCGGAATGGCGGAGGAAATTGCTCCGGCATCTGGAGGTCCGCGGCGAGCCCTGGGTGAAGAATGGAGACCTCGCCGTTCAGGCGAAACGCATCCTGCGCAGGTCCGAATCCCTCAAGTGACGGGACGGGGGATCTCCCCTGATTTATTGGCAAGCCTTGACAGGCTTTGCCAACGGTTTATGGTAATCGTGTGAAAGCAGTGACCATTAACATTTCGCTGAACCCGGAGCTGGCCGAGTTCGCGCGGTCGGACTCGGAAGCGCAAGCGTTTGATTCCATGAGTGAGTATATGCGGGACTTGATCCGCAGCCGGCGTCAGGAACAGATCAAGCAGGACGTTGCTTATTTGGAAAAGGCCATTGCGGGTGCGCCGCTGGGCGATCCCTCGGATGAGGAAATGGCCGCCATCGTGAAGACGCAGCGTCACCTTCGGGCGGACAGGAGAAACCGTGCGCGTCGTGCTTGATGCCAACGTCGTTTTCGCCGGTGTGGGCTGGCGCGGCGAGGCATATCGTTGTCTACTGGCGATGGCCAGGAGGCGTATTACCGCTTTTGCCACGCAGGAAATACTGGATGAAGTGCAGGCGTTAACCGCCCAGCGGGGAGGCAAGTTCAAGCACGCATCGCATAATCTGCTGGCGTGGTATTACGATCGGGTGAAGCTGGTGGAGCCTGCCCCGTTGGGCAAGCAACGCAGCCGGGATGCCACAGACGATCCCTATTTGGCCTGCGCCCTGGCAGCCGGAGCAAAAATCATCGTTTCGCGCGATGACGATCTGCTGGCGCTTGGAAAACCCTTTGGCATTCAGATCATCACACCACGCGAGATGCTGATAAGACTCTGTTGACCCTGTCAAAAGCAGGCGGCCAACCGGCTGATTGCCTTCGCCGGGCAGATCCATATACTCACTTTTATTCCGTTCAGGCCAACAGATGCACCGGGCGGAAACGACCGAAACACTCGAGACCAGTTTTTATTCTGCTGCTTATGGCCAGACGCCAAAATCCGGTTCAGATTCTTGTCCTGCTCGCCGCTGCGGCGCTTGTGCTTGCATGGTTCTTCTTCCGGAAAAACCAACCCGAGCCGGTATCCCTTTCCCGGCCCACGCTGAATCTGCTGGCGGAGATCAAGGACCCTGTGGAGATGCGGTTTTACCACAGCGAGTTCACGAATGCGTTTCCGCAACAGGTTCTGGGCATTCTGCGGGCCTACGAAACCGCGGCGGCCGGGAAGATTTTGCTGGCGAGCCTTGCGGTCACAAACGACCAGGTCGTTTCGCAGGCGCTGGCCGACGGCATGCGAGCCCTCGACGTGGATCAGGAGGATCCGGCTTTCCTTGGCATTGCAATGCAGTCCGGCGACCGCAAGGAGACGCTGCCGGCACTTTCGGCGGATTTCTCCACGGCGCTCGAGGCGGACATTACGCGCGCGCTCAGCCGTTTGCTGGCGTACCGGCCTGTCCGGGTTGAACCGGCGGCGCCGGACGAGGCGGACATGGCGCGTGTGAAGACCGCCGTGCCAAACTATGGCGAACTATCGCTTGAACAAGGCACACGCATCCTGCGCGAACGCATGAGCTCGGAGCTGCAAAAAGCCGAGGCCGGCCTTGAGGCCAGGCGGGCGGAACTGCGCGGGGCCATCGAGCAGGCCGTTGCCGCCGGCGACCAAACCCGGCAGGAGTCTCTCAAGCAGGCCATTACACAGGCCGAACTCGAGCACACGGAGAACCTCAAACGGATCATGGCGGACTCGCAAAAGGACGTTCGGGCGCTTGAATTGCTCAAGGCGCGGCCTTAGCGAAGAATTGCGGGGATGGCGCTCGGCACTGCGTTTGCTGTAGCAGGATTGTGGCAAACGCGGCACTCACGAAAGCCGGGGCAAAGACCTTCGGCTCGCAAAGACTGGCCCGGCAGGCTGCCGAACTTACGGCGCAGGCCGGCGCGGTGCTTGCCGCGCCGCATTCCTTCTGGAACGCGCTGCCCGGCGCCACGGACCTGCCTCGAAAGCTTGCGCATGCCCTTGCGGCGTTGCGCGAGGCGGAGATTGCCTGTTACGGCTGCGTCGCCCTTCGATTGAACCTGCTGGTCCGTCGCCAGGCGCTCGATCGCAACGTGTGGGATTTCCTTGAGGCGGCTCGCGCGCGCCTGAAGGAAGTGGATGCGCCGGAGGTTCTGGAACGGGCAAGGGCAGCGCTGGCGGGGGTCTCCAACCCGGCGTTTGCGCTGGAAAGCCTGGCGGATCATTTGCGGGCGCATCCGGATCATCAACATGCGGAGACCAGGTTCACCTTCGCGCGGGCCCTCCTGCTCATGGAAGAGGCCGGAGAAATCGAGCGTGAAGGCGCGAGAGTGCGGTCGGAATGGCGTCACGCCGCCGGCCGGCTTCACAAGGGGACGATGGCGCTTGAACGCGAGCTGGAAAATGTTCGCGTCGCGCTTTGGTCCACCCTCGCGCGCCGTGATCCGCGATTTGCCATGAGTCGCGCCGGTTTCGACGTCCCGTGCCGGGTGGAAACCGGCAACAGCGAAAGCGTTTCTTTTGGCGCTGCTGGCCGGCGCGGTCATCTGCCTGTGCCCCGCCGCGTTTCACCTGCCGGGTCCGGACCTGTGGATCCTCTGCAACGCCTGTCCATCTGGTCCGCCGTCTCGCTTCTTCAGCCGCCGCACTAGCGCGGGAGATTTGCGGCCCTGCCCTCCGGCGCGCATCTCCTTGAGCAACACCGCCGGGTTGATAGAATGGGGCGGTTGAGCAAAATTTACTTCAAGCATTGGCAGGCGAACTTCTGGGCCGGGCTGGCGATTGTGCTGCCGGCGGTGATTTCCATTGGGCTGCTCATCTGGCTCTTCGGGACGGTGGCAAACCTCACCGACATACTGCTCATTTTTCTTCCGCGAAAGCTGACCCACTCCGATGGCGGCCAGGGCCCGATGTATTGGTACTGGAGCTGGGCGGCGTTTGCTTTTGCTGTGTTTCTCATTTGTGTTATCGGGCAGCTTGCCCGGCATTACTTCGGCAAGAAAGCCATCGAATGGGTGGATGCATGGCTGCTGCGCGTGCCGCTCCTGAACAAGGTTTACAGCACCAGCAAGCAGGTCAACGACGCCATCTCGAGCTCGAACAAAACCTCCTTTCGCACCGCGGCTATCATCGAGTTTCCCAGCCCCGGCACCTATGTCATCGGCTTTATCACGAGCGAAGTTCCTCGAAGCGCCCACCAAATCTGCCCGTCCAACCTCGTCTCGGTTTTCGTCCCCACGACTCCCAACCCGACCTCCGGTTTTCTCGTGCTCGTGCCGGAGGAAAAAGTGCGGCGGCTGGATATGCCCGTGGGCGAAGGGATCAAATTCATCATTAGTCTTGGCTCGATCCCGCCCAACCTTGCGCCCGCGACGCAGATCCCGGTGGCGGCTGTGCCCGCGGACCCTTCCGCGGGCGGCGCGCCTTAACTCGCGTTGACAAATTGGACGGAGCTGGCTTTTGTCGTTCTGCCGGTCCGATAGGGCTCGGCTCCGTGTCGTTGCGGAACCTTTCTGTGGCTCGATAAATCCGCGCGCGCTCAGTTCCCGGGCTCGCCGCGACTGAGGCTTCGTATCCTGGCCGCTTCGCTCGGTGGAATGCCGAGTGAAAGAAGAAATTCCTGGTGCCCATCGGGCGAGCGGCGCTCGAACTCCGTGTGCCAGCGGTTCATTGCGCCCTGGTCCATTCCAGCCGCCTTCAGCATATCAATCCACATCTGCTTATCGACGCATCCGGGTCGTTTGCCGGAGGCCACCTTTCGGAGCATTCCGGCCAACAGCCGTTGCTGGTTCTTCAAGCCGACAATCTCCTCCGCCGTTTTGCGCATACGCTCCTCGAGCAGCCTGGTTCCGGGCTTTCCTCCCGTTGCCAGCACGGATCGTATCTCTTTCAGACTCAACCCCGCCTCGCGCAATTGCCGGATGCGCGCCAGGCGGCTCAAATCCTTCTCGTTGTAAACCCGGTAGCCCGACCCCGTTCGGGCGGACGAGCGGAGCAATCCCACGCGGTCGTAATAGAGCAGCGTGCTTCGCGAGAGCCCGCAGGCGCGGGCGATCCGGGAAATGGAATACGTTTTCATGCCATTCAATGGGGCGTGGCAACGCCTGCGCGCGGCCACGCCCCTGATGATTACCTGCCGGCTGACCGGATTCGATCAATTTCGTCCGGTTTGAGCCCCAGCCATTCCAGAAAACTCTGGTGTCCGTTGGGGTGGCGCGCCTCGAAGAGGCTGTGCCATTGCTTCATTTTTGCCTGGTCCAGTCCGATGTCCCGGAACATGGCGATCCAATCATTTACGTTGACGTTATTTTTCATTTGTTATCACTACATTTGCATTTGTCAGTTTTGTCACGGCCATGACGATGCAGACGCTAAACCGTGAAGTCATAGACGGGTCAAGCGGCACGGAAGAAATATTTTCCATCTTCGCGTTGCGAGTTCTGCTCCAGCGCCTGCAAACCGGGAAGCCGGGGATAGGTGCAGTCCTTACCAATGGCGGTGTTCCGATGGACGCCCCCGGTGAGATAGGCTGCGCCATCTCACGGGGCAAATGGGACGACGCGGATTCGCCTTCCCCAAGGCTTTGGCGAGACAAGTCCGCGAGACGAGGGTTGTTCCTGCCAACCCGCGAGCTTTTTCGGGAGGCTGTTTCGTGGGGTCTGGAGGCGGAGGTGCGTGACCTACTGGCCTTTCGAGCCGCTGCCATGCCGTCCCGGACTGAAGCCGATTCCAAACTTCGCGCGCGTTTGTAATGTCGCAGGGCTTGCGGGTCATCCGTCCATTGTGCTCTGCTTGGCCTATGACTATGACTGTCGTGCTCATCCTTGGCGCTGTGGTGGTGGCTGTGGTCGTCCTCGTGTTGCGGCGCAACTTCTGAGGCAGATTGCGGGCCTTCGGTCTTTGGCGATGGTGGACCGGCGGACTGCTGACGGGTTGACAGACCTTGACCACCTTGCGGGGGTTTCACATGCTCCTCTGAATTTATGGGCCTGGGCCAAGACATTATTTGCGAACTGGGGACCATTGTGGGGAAGGGCAACGTGCTGATTGAAAGGGAGGACTTGATTCCCTACTCGTTTGACGGCACGGCTGCGCTGAAGGAGATGCCCGGTTGTGTGGTTCTGCCTCGCAGCACTGCTGAGGTGGCAGCCATCCTGAAGCTGGCAAACCGCCGGAAGATTCCGGTGGTCACGCGCGGCTCGGGAACGGGGCTGAGCGGCGGGAGCCTGCCTGTGCCGGGGTGTATTGTCATGTGCCTGGTGAAGATGGACAAGATCCTTGAGCTGGATCGGGCCAACCTGACGCTGCTTGCGGAGGCCGGGGCTACGACGCAGGCTATTTCGGATGCCGCCGTCGCTGCCGGGCTTTTTTATCCACCGGATCCCGGCTCGATGAAGATCTCCACGATCGGGGGCAACGTGGCGGAAAACTCCGGCGGCTTGCGCGGTTTGAAATACGGCGTCACGCGCAATTACGTTATGGGCATGGAAGTGGTGCTGCCGGACGGGGAGATCCTGTGGACGGGCAACAAATGCGTCAAAGACGTTGCGGGCTACAGTCTCAAGGATGTTTTCATCGGATCGGAGGGGACGCTTGGGGTGATCACCAAAGTATTGCTGAAGCTCATTCCCCGGCCGCAGGCGAAGCGGACCATGCTGGCAACGTATGAGCGGATGGACCAGGCGGCGCAGACCGTCTCGGACATCATTGCGGCGCAGATCATTCCGTGCACGCTGGAGTTTCTGGATCGCACCACCATCCGGTGCGTCGAGGATTTTGCCAAAGTGGGGTTGCCGCTGGATTGCGAGGCGTTGTTGCTGATGGAGAGCGACGGACACGCCGCAGCGGTGGCGGAGGAGGCTGAAAAGATGGCCGACATTGCCCGGCGCAACATGGCGCGAGAAGTTCGCATTGCCGGCGATGATGCGGACGCCATCCGGCTTGCGACCGCGCGGCGGAGCGCGTTTTCGGCGCTGGCGCGGGTGTCTCCGACGACCATCCTGGAGGATGCGACCGTGCCGCGGAGTGAACTGGCCCGGATGATCCGGTTTGTTGCGGCGGTGGCGGAGAAATACAAACTCCGGATCGGGACATTCGGGCACATGGGCGATGGCAACCTGCATCCGACCTTTCTGACAGACGAACGCAACCACGAGGAGATGCACCGGGTGGAGCAGGCGTTCGAGGAGATCTTTGATGAGGCGGTGCGGTTGGGGGGCACCATTACCGGCGAGCATGGCATTGGGGTTTCGAAGAAGGGTTTTCTGCCGAAGTTCGCCGGCGCGGCCCAGATTCGTGTCATGCGCGAACTGCGAAAGGCGCTGGATCCCGCCGGGATTTTGAATCCGGGCAAGATGTTCGACTAGCAGGATATGTCTGTTCAACCGGCGATCAAAACCTCCGGCTCGCCCTGTCCAGAAGGGCGCGTCTCGCATTTGCGCGGCCTGGATTACTCCGTCCTGCAGCAGTGCATGCACTGCGGGTTGTGCCTGCCGACGTGCCCGACCTATGACGCCACCAAGATCGAGCGGCACAGCCCGCGCGGGCGCATATCCATCATGCGCGCCATTGCGGATGGGCAGATCGAGATGACCCGAACCTTTGCCGAGGAGATGTATTTCTGCCTTGGCTGCCTTGCCTGCATGAGCGCATGCCCGGCCGGGGTCAATTATGCGGAACTGTTCGAGCATGCGCGGGCCGAGGCTGAAAGCAGCGGGCTTCTGCGCTCGCCGCGCAGGAACCTGATCCGCGCCGTTGCCATCCGCTGGATGTTTGGGGACATGAGCCGGCTGCAGCTTGTGGGCGGCATCATCCGCCTGTACCAGCAGCTTGGTCTTCAAAGGCTGCTGCGCAAGAGCGGCGTGATGAAACTCATGCCGAAGCGATTGCGCGAGCTGGAGGCCATGACCCCGGATATACAGCCGCGTTTTTCCGCCGAAATGATTTCACCGGTCAGCAGGGCCGCGGGGAAGAAGCGCTACAAGGTGGCCATGCTTATTGGCTGCGCCCAGGACCTGATCTTCAGCGATATCAACCGGGACACGGTGGAAGTGCTTGTGAGGAACGGCTGCGACGTGTTCACGCCGCCGAACCAGCTTTGTTGCGGGTCGCTTCACGCGCACAACGGCGAGTGGGACATGGCCGCCGACCTTGCGCGCAAGCAGCTTCGGCAGTTTCCGCCCGGGCAATACGATGCGATTATCACAAATGCGGGAGGGTGCGGCTCGCACCTGAAGCATTACGCCAAGCTGCTTGCCAACGATCCCGAGTGGCTGCCCGAGGCCGAATTGTGGGATCGAAAGGTCAAAGACATCCACGAGTGGCTGGCGGAGATTGGCGGTGTGGCGCCTGCCCCGGCGGACACGCCGCCACAAACAGTCACCTACCATGAATCCTGCCACTTGTCTCACGGGCAGAAGATCGTGCAGCAACCGCGGCAGTTGCTGCTTGCGATACCGAACCTGAAGCTGGTGGAGCTGCCGGAGGCCAACTGGTGCTGTGGCAGCGCGGGCGTTTACAACATCGTGCAGCCCGAAATGGCGGGTCAGTTGCTTGACCGCAAACTGGCCAACATTCGCTCCACTGGTGTTCAAACCGTGGCCACTGCGAATCCGGGGTGCCTGCTGCAACTGATCAACGGGGCGCGGGCGCAGGGCATGGAGATCCGCGTGGCGCATCCCATCACGCTCCTGGCCGAGGCGTACCGGCGGCAATAAAGCAGGAACGGTTTTTCGGCAGGCGCGGGCGGACGGATGGCGCTGTGATGCGAGAGAGTTTTCCCGTCCGGATTCGGCCGCGTTTTCTGTTTGTCCCTTTCCAGGATTTGTGGGGATGAATAGAATGAAGACGATGCGCTCCATGACCGATGAAGGACTGCTGCGGGCTTACGCGCAGACAAAGTCGGAAGCCGCCTTTGCCGAGCTTGCGGGGCGGCATTTGAATTGGGTCTATTCGACCGCCTGCCGCATCATGCGCGACCCTCACCTGGCGGAGGACGTGACCCAGTCAGTGTTCGTTCTGCTGGCGCGAAAAGCCACGTCTCTGAATTCGGGTGTTGTCCTGGGCGGCTGGCTTTTCCGCACGACACGTTTTGTCGCGATCCGCGCGTTGCGCACGGAAAAACGCCGCAGGGAGCGCGAGCAAACCATGTTTGCCATGAACTCAACCGCTGCGGACCCGGATGAAAGCGGCGCTGTGTGGAACCAGCTTGCGCCCTGCCTGGACCAGGCGGTCGCTGATTTGCCGGCGGACGACCGGGCTGCCGTTCTCCTGCGCTTTTACCAGCAAAAGCCGCTTCGAGAGGTGGGTCTGTGTCTTGGCATCAGCGAAGAGGCAGCCAAGAAGCGCGTCAGCCGGGCGATCGAGAAGATGCGGAAGGTTCTTGTTCGACGAGGAGTGGTTCCCGGGAGCGCGGCGCTGGCGTCGATGCTGGCATCGCGAACGGTTCAGGCAGCGCCCGAAAGCCTGGTCGCCTCCGTGGTCAAAGCGCCGCTGGCGGGTGTCTCCGGTCCGGCGCCACTGCCGGAACTGGCGCGGCAAACGATAGAAGCCTGGGGCTGGGCCAGGTTCAAGCTGGCCTTTGGCGTTCTGGCGTTTTCCGGTCTCCTGCTGATTGTTCTTGTGCAGAGTCGTTCCTGGTTGGAGGCTGCGGACGAACCACGTATTGCCGCGGCTGCATCCACGACAACCGTGCCCTCCAGTCCTCGAAACGCCCCTGATTTCCCGCCGCGTTCCGATGAGCGAGCCGGCAATGAGCCCCGGGCGGATGGCGGGGCAGACGCGTTGTGCGCTTTGACCGGCCCGGTTGGGAGCGTCCTGGTTCAGCCGGATGGGAGGATTGTCATATCCGGCGGGGGCGCCACGTGGTTTTACTCACCGGTGTCGGGCTTGTTTGGAACTTTGAACGGGACTGTCTTGCGTTTTGATTCGGAGGGTTCGGTTGACCCCGGGTTTGGCTGCGTTGCCACACCGCCAAATTATGTGAGTGTTTTTGAAACCCACCTGGCCGGCATGCCCGACGGACGACTGTTGATGGCTGGCCCTTTCAGGAAGGTGGACGACAAGCCGCGTCCGGGTGTTGCGGTGCTGCTGTCCGATGGAAAGTTGGATTCGAACTTCATTCCATGGCGTGGTGAGACCAACGAGGTTATCGGTGGTCCGCGTCTGCCAGGCTGGCGACAAGCAACTGTTGCCTCTGACGGCAAGGTGTGGGCTCAAAGCCTGCTTTCCCGGACGACGGGCTGGAGTATGTGCCAGTTGGAGGGGGACGGTTCTGTCGGCGAGGCGCGGCGGCTTGACGCGGGGCCAACCGGAGTGCCGTTGCCGGTGCTGTTTGGCGAGAGGGGATTCGAGATGCAAGCCGTCGGAAGGTCTCCGGGGTCCGACGCCTTTGTGGCACTTCGCGGATGCCTGGAACAGGTTCCGCTGGAACTGTGTCGCTACGCTGTGCGGTTGCCGGACGGCGGGGCCATTCTCCTGGTGCGCGAAGGTGATGCCGGGCGGTTGGTGCGGTTCGACAAGGATTGGCAGCCGGATTTCTCATATACGAACCGTCTGCGGGCGAGGGGCTATGTGAGCCTGGCCCTGCAGGGTGAGGGCGAACTCCTTGTCGCCCGCGGCAGCGAGTTGCGCGATCTGGACGGGGGCGATCCCGGCGGTGTTGTGCGGCTCAAGAAGGATGGCTCGGTGGACAGGAGCTTTCGTTGCGAGACGGATGAGCGGGTGATGTCCCTGGCCGTGCAACCGGATGGATGCATTATCATCGGGGGCTTCTTCCGCAAGGTCAACGGGATGGAGTCGCCCTGGCTGGCCCGATTGCAGCCGAATGGGGCGCTGGACGAGAACTTTCGGCGGCATTTCACGACGCCGGGTGAACTCATTGCCTCACGCCGGGTGCCTGTGCGTGCGATCGGGGAGGATTCTGCCCCGCAAGCCGGCGCTGGCGCCAGCGTTGACCGGGGGCCTGGTGCGGCCCCGGGGTTCACGGGTTCGTTTGTTGTTATCCTTTCGCTCGAGCTTGCTGGGGGCGTGGCCACAGTGCAGTTCGAAGGGGCGCCCGGGCAGACCTACGTGTTGCAGGCGACCGATCGGCTGGGCGGGGCGGAGTGGAGCAACGTGAGCACGAACCGGACGGATGCCTCGGGATTGGGGCGCTTCCGCGATGAGAGCGCGGCGAACTCACCCATGCGGTTTTACCGGGTTGCCAGCCAGTTTTAGATTTACGGCGCCCGGGCGCAGGGAATGAAGATCCGCGTGGCGCATCCCGTCACTCTCCTGGCCGAGGCATACCGGCGGCAAAAAAGCAAAGCATAGATACTTAAGGTTGGAGCAAGTTTAAAAAGAGTGGTTCAAAATAGCTGGATTGAAGGTAGTCCTCGGTTGAAATAGGGCTGAAGCGCGGGATGGATTGCAGCTTGGGGTGGAATCACGGTAAGCTTGCGGATGTTATTTGAGTGGCAATCGCAGATGTTGACCTTGTTGGATGCGGCCGCTTAGGCTGAGTGCAGACATGGTGACACCCATCAAGTATCCAGCAAACCAAGAGAGTGACGACGTCTTGCTCCGTCTCCGCGAGGACTACGAGCAAGCTGTGCTCGACTTGTTTGAGGCCGAGCAGGAAACCAAAGAGGTTCGGCCCGCACTGGAGGTTGTCGGTCACACTTCCAACTTTCTCGACAACATGCGGCTGCCGGTTCACCGATGGTTTCGTTACACTGCGGGCTTTTCAGCGGAGTGGGTGAAATGGTTGTTGGCCGGGCGTGACAGCAGCAATCTTCGAGTGCTTGATCCGTTTGTCGGCTCGGGAACGACTTGTCTCGCGTGCGATGAGATGGGAATTCCGTCCCGCGGCATCGAGGCCCACCCGTTCGTGCATCGAGTGGCACAAGCCAAGTTGAGCTACACCACTGATCCCGAGCGGTTTATCAACAAAGCGGAAAGAGCGTTTGCATTTGCTCGCAATGCGGTAGCGCGGACAGAGCATTATCCGGAAATCATCCGCAAGTGTTACGGGATCGAGACGTTGGATTATCTGGACCGTTTCCGTCAGGCCTTCGAGGCGGAGCAGGACGACTCGGCGGAATCCAGGTTGCTCTGGATGGCGCTCGTGTCCTCGGTCCGCGCGGTGTCCGAGGCCGGCACAGCACCGTGGCAGTATGTGCTGCCGGGCCGGCGCAAAACAGTTCCGCCCCCGCCCGAACTTGCACTGCACAAGGCGGTGCAGATGATTGCTGCTGACATCCGCTTTATGGCGCGAAGGGCCAGACCACTGGCGGAGTTGCGCGTGGATGACGCGCGTAAGTGCGCGACGGTGCCAGACGGTTGGGCCACACTAGTCATAACGTCACCGCCCTACGCCAACAATTACGACTACGCGGACGCCACACGATTGGAGATGGCTTTCATGGGCGAGATTCGCGGCTGGGGAGACCTTCAAGAAACGGTGAGGTGCCACTTGGTGCGGGCGTGTTCGCAGCACGTGCCGCCGAATTCGGTGAATCTCGATGAAGTGCTGGCTCTGCCGGAGCTTGCCCCTATCCGGGATGAGATTACGCCGATCTGTCGGAAGCTTTCGGAAGTACGGCTGAAGCGCGGCGGAAAGAAGACCTACAACAATATGATAGCCTGCTATTTCCTCGACTTGGCGCAGACGTGGCAGGCGCTGCGGCGAGCGTGCGCTTCGCCTTCAGAGGTCTGTTTCGTCATTGGTGATTCCGCTCCTTATGGTGTCTACGTGCCGGTTATCGAATGGTTCGGAAAGCTGGCTCTGGCCGCCGGGTTCGATTCGTGGTCATTCGAGAAACTGCGCGACAGGAACATCAAATGGAAGAACCGCAAACATCGCGTGCCTCTTTGCGAGGGGCATTTATGGGTTCGCGGATAGAAGGGGGGCATCATGGCCGAATCGCTTGCTCACAGGTGGGGACAGATCATCGGAGATGGCTTTGAAATGTTTGTTCGGAGCATCCTCGGTGAGGTTGCGCAGCAACACGGCCTCTACCTCGATTTTAGACGGCCTCGCACGGCCAGAGGTGGCCAGGGCAAAGTGACGTGGCAGGACGGCTACGGCAACAAGCACGACCTTGACTACGTTTTGGAGCGCGGCGGGACGGAGGACAGGTTTGGCGTTCCCATCGCTTTCATCGAATCGGCATGGCGGCGATACACCAAGCACTCAAAGAATAAGGTTCAGGAAATAGAAGCAGCAGTGATGCCTATTGCCTTGACGTTTTCACGCCACCAACCGTTCTGCGGGGCTGTTCTTGCGGGTGAATTTACGCGCAACGCCCTGCACCAGTTGGAGTCGAAAGGCTTCATGGTCCTGCACATTCCGTACGCCTCCATTCTGGCTGCGTTCCGAGAAATCGGCATTGACGCTTCCTCGGAAGACGGCGTTGATGGCACAACTGAGGACCAGTTTCAGGGGAAGATTGCGAAATGGGAATCCTTACGGCAACCGCAGGCGACCAACCGTCTGCTGGCGAAGCTCTACGCGCTTCACCAATGCGAGATCGGGGATTTCAAGCAGCGTATCGAGGCAGCGATTACTCGTCAGGTGGCTTTGATTCGGCTGACAGTGCTGCGCGGGAACTCGGTCGAGTGTTCTGACATTGAAAGTGCGATTGCTTATTTGATTGAGGAAGAGAAAGCGTTTCAATTGCGTGAGAGCGGCGAGCAACGGGAGGCGTTTGAAGTTCAGGTGCGATTCAATACCGGCGCGAAAATTGAAGCGACTTTCCCGAAGCGTGCCGAGGCAATTGCGTTCCTCCACAGTTTTGCCTAAGCGGTTTTGCAAAATTCTTGTTGCGTTGGATTAATCAGATCCGCTCCAGCCAAGCAAATAGTGCTCCAATTGGCCCCCCATCGCGGCTGAATCGCCACACGAAATCTTCGAACCATTCAGCGATGCTGTCTGTCCAAGTTAATATGAAGCGCCATCTAATAGTAATGGCAGTCGTGACGGTTGCTGGTTTCGTGGGAAGCACGGTGTATTTCGCCTCTTCCAATCAGCCAGTAGGGCACGTGGATGCAATAATGATTTTAGCTGGGACAAGAACCTATGCTGCGAATTTGAAGGCCAGAGGGCTAACCGTCCCGGCGACAGTTTCCGTGCAGGAGTTGATCGATCATCATTTGTTGAGCGCATCCGATGTGAGCGGGTTCGCTGGCATGCATGTTGCATTCAATTTGTCCGCAGAGGATCGTTGTCCACAGGATATTCTCGTTCGGGCATGCTTGGCGAACGGAGAGGAGGTTGCGTTATTATCGGATGGCAGCGTTCAGCATCGTCCACGCACGCCATGTCAGTCATTCTTTAGAGGCACCACTCAAACCAAACACCAGTCGCGGTCTTGCCGTTGTCGGCTATTCCTTCAAAACTAATAAACGGCCGGACAAAATCCATCGGCTCGTCGTAGTATTTGCCTTCGTAGTAGAAGGTGCATTTTATAACGGTAAGTTTCTTCACTTCTTCAAAAGGGTAAACGTAGGCCGTGCCGAGCGGATGAAGCAGAAGTTTTCCATCTCGCAGTTGTTCAGCAATTTGTTGCGGTGAAGGAACTGTCAGCAACTCGTGGGGTTGCAAGTTGCGCCAGCATATTTGCAAATCCACAAGCTTTGCACTGTTTCCAAAACGAACCCTCACCCCGCCACTGCGGGCATATCCATTCACCTTAACACCGTCAATACAGCGGTTAAAAAGGACACCATAGCTGTTCGTTTCAACGATTTCCTTTTGTGTTTTTTGGTCCGTGTATGTCAGAGTGTTTTTTTCCCAGCGCAAGTCCAGCTTGCACGATCCTGGTTTCCGTGCAATTTGGGAAATGTCAATGCCGCATATGCGCAGGCATTCCAATCCAAGGAGAGTTGCTTCCTGTTCGTTTGGCACGCCTTCAACTTTCTGGAAATGACTTGATGCCTTTGCCGTGGGGTCATAATAGTCAATTGACCCCAAGGAGGGACATATAGCCAAGTGTTTGTATGTTCCTTCAAGATGGCCATAGAAAATGGCGTTTTTGTCCATTTCGGAAATGGATTGAGGCACCTTTGCTCGGTCTTTCTTCGTGAAGCCGCCGATGGTAAGAATGTTTGAAATGACAGAAGGAGAAAATTTTTGTGGAGAAACCTTGTACGTCCACAGTTTTTCCTGCCAGTCGTTCGTTGCGGCTGTCCATACGACGGTGAGCTTCTCAGAGCCATCGGAAATTCCGTTTGTGGAAGCCCCGAAGGCAACTGTTGCGCTTTCAAAGATTAGCCAAAATCCGAGAAGTGATTTCATTGGGGGTAAACCTGTTGTTCCTCTTTCTCCAGGTTGCCAGGATTCGGACTAGGGTTGGTTGGGTCGGTGTAGTTGTAAACGGTGTCGTCCATGCACTCGGGGTAACCCGTTACACGAAGGATTATGGTATTACTAATGGTTCCTGCTTTTATCGCACCGTAATCTTTGATCGCAGCGTTAAACCAAGCGTCCGTGATTTTTTGCTTATGCTTCAACATGTTGACCGTCCAGTACTCTGCGATGTTCTTGGACATCCATACAACGCTTGCAGCTCCGCAAAGAAGGTGAGTCTCCTTTAACGGAATTGCCCCGTGGCTGACCATGCTGGCATAATTCGGATCGCAAAGAGAATTGCAGGCAAGAATGCCCATCCACTTAAGGTTTCCACCAAACCCGAACTGGCACATTCTCAGCCATGAGCTTTCCCCCGTTCCGTCGGTTGAACATCCGCTTGGGAAGTATGTTTGGTAAGATCCGCTGGCGCCTGGACTGTAATCAAGAGTGGTGCCGTAGCTCCCATGAGCCATAAAAAGGCCTATGGTCGCTTGTGTAAAAATTGCGTCACCATTGTACCCTTGGTCGCCTCTACGCACTCTATTGATCGGCAAGGAATCGTCAAACTTATGGAAGGCTCTTTTCCAACTGTGCTTTTTCATAGCCTGCACCATTCCCATTGAATTGTTTTGTGCTTCTATTGTGAAATCCGTGCTCGATTGGTTGCCAGGGTCACTATCTAGCTTGATGGTTTGCGTGGACGGGTACGGCATTCCGTTCTTGGGATTGTTCCGAGTCACGGGTGTCTTATACGTGTAGAATCCAACACCGAAGTTATTCAGGAAATTTTTCATAGGTGCTATTGGCGGTCTCTTTGGGGCTGCCGCAGACTGTGACGAAGGCCCTTCCCATTCAGACCTCAATAACGTCTGTCGAGTGCTGAGGGATTGTAGAAGGGCGAGTTGTTGAGACTCGGGAATCTCTACTAAAACTGTCCTGGGCTCAAAAGGAATCCAACCTTGTTCGGTTTTTAGCGGTGGCGGTGGGGGTAAACGAAGGTAGTAACTCTTCAAACCAGCCATTATTGCCTGCCTTGGTGAAGTCGGGAGCCAATCTTCACTTGTGGAATCATCCATAGTTGCACCAGAAAAACTTGGCAGCGGCCTACTGGTGTTCAGTGGCGCCGATTGCAACATTTCAAGGCCGTTCGTAGTTGCAGTGAAGTAGTACATATACACCCCATCTGCTATGTTGGTTCCTCCATTGCCAGTCCCATCCCAATCAAAACTCATGCTCGTGCCACTGCCTGTAACCGTGCGAACAACATTGCTGGTGTCATCATGGACGATTTCCAGAGTCCAATCCACGTTGGCAGCGAAGGACGCCGTTACTCGTTGCGTTTGCCCAAGCGACGGTTCAAAGTTGGGTTCACTAAACGCAATCTTGTAAATCAGATTGTCAAAAGTAACGCTGACATAAGGGGAGACCGCACGCCCTATGGTGATTGGCCAATAGCCGCTTGGCCCTGAAAATCTGGATTGAGCCATGCATGTCGCAAACAGTGTATGCTCTCCGTTCGCCCATTCAGATGTATTGATTACGAAATTTGTTTCATTTTCTGGCAGGTACATTTGCTGTCCGTCCACGTACAATTGTAAATGGAGAATGGGGAAAGTACTTGTTGCCACAACTGAAACTGTAACTTCGCCTGAAAGCACAGAACCGTTTGTAAGTGAACTGATGACGACGTAAGGAGCGGGACCATCGTTTGTTCCCTGATTAACAATGCGGTAGAAACGCATCGGATTGAACCTCGGATGAACGATGCTCGGGTCAAGATCGTAATGGCCATAGTCCCCGACAAAGGTATTCGTGCCGTGCGATGGGTAATAAGTGTAAAGGTCTTGCCAAGGGGTAGTGCCCGTGTTCGGGCCAATGAGCGAGTCGGTGTACTGGACTGTGTAGAATTCATTTGGCGTGCTGTCAAATGAGAGCAAGATTGCACCCTCGCTCGTTACGGTGACGCTGTTGAAGTTTAGGTTTGTGTGTCCAATTACGGGCTGAGTGATTAAAAGCACCACTGCTAGGATTAGAATTCTGGTGTTTTTCATATTCATTGCACCACGATTGCTTTTTCTGATTGTTGGATTCTAAGTCCGAATCGCAAGAGAATTTCTCGAAAGGGGGCCTATACTGGAAGCAAGTGACCACAAGGCGCAGTGCACAGGGAGATGGGCGAACGAACGGAAACCAAGGCTGGAATCGACCGCCCGGGGCTGGCTCCACTGCCGCACCTGCGGTGCGGAAGTCTCGGTGACGGCGGGGACCGTGTTCGAGCGGACGCGCATCTCGTTGAGAACCTGGTTTGCCGCGATGTGGTTTGTGACCAGTCAAAAAGATGGGGCGAGTGCGTATGCGTCACATCCCTGACGTGTCCGGCGCCAGCCTGGTGCCATTCGTTTGCGATGTCGCTGTAAAAGGCGCCGAGATTCTGACCGATGGCTGGGGTGGTTACAGCCAATTGTTGAAGTGCGGCTACAGCCACGATCGGGCGGTGCTTTTGAATGGCAGCGATCAGCCCCACATCAGCATGCCTGGAGTTGATCGCGTTGCCACCCTGCTCAAGCGCTGGCTGTTGAGCACGCACCAAGGATCGTTCAGTGGAAAGCATCTTGAATACTATCTTGCTGAACACACGTTCCGCTTCAACCGCCGCACGTCGCAATTCCGGGGGATGCCTTTTATCGGCTTGTGGAGCAGGCCATGCACACCGCCCCACAGACTTACCGACAAATCGTCGAACAAAAGCACAACCTGTAGAGTGCTCTTGCGTCAGGTGGAGACCCCTTTTTGACAAAACCACGACGGATGCCTCGGGATTGGGGCGCTTCCGCGATGAGAGCGCGGCGAACTTACCCATGCGGTTTTACCGGGTTGCCAGCCAGTTTTAGATTTACGGCGCCCGGGCGCAGGGAATGAAGATCCGTGTAGCGCATAAGACCCATCTCCGTCTCCAAAGCGGGGGTTTGGAATTGACTCGATCGCGCGGTGGCACTGGCTGTAGGATCAGGGCGTGACCACCCGAGACCGAGAATCGAGTTCGCGTGTGACGGGCGACGCCCCGCAAGCCGGTGCATTTGTCCCGACGCGCTGGTCCGTGGTGATTGCCGCCGCACGACAGGACACCACTCGCGCCCAGGCAGCGCTGGAAGAGCTATGCCAGGCCTACTGGCAACCGCTCTATTGCTATGTGCGGCGCCGGGGTTACGGGGAGGAAGACGCGCGAGACCTGACGCAATCATTCTTTACCAAACTGCTGCAGCGGCAATGGGTGGCATCGGCCGAAAAGGAGAAGGGACGTTTCCGCACTTTCCTGCTGACCGCCATGGAGCGATTTCTCGCGAACGAATGGGACAAGGTTCGGGCGCTCAAGCGCGGCGGCGGACGGCCGGATGTTCCGATTCAGTGCGACACGACGGGGGTCCGTTATGGTGTGGATCCTCCGGACCTGCGCACGCCCGAGCAGGATTTCGAGTATCGCTGGGCTGTTGTCCTCCTTGAGCAGGTGGTGCAGCGTTTGGAATCCGAGTATGAACTCCGGCGGCAGGGGGCTTTGTTTGCCGCGCTGAAATCCTGCCTGGTGGGTGAGCGGAGCCGCCAGCCATACGCCGACCTGGCCGCCGAGCTTGGGATGGGGGAGACCGCCGTAAAAGTTGCGGTCCACCGGTTGCGGAAGCGTTACCGCGAATTGCTGCGCGCGGAGATTGCCGAGACAGTGGAAAGCGAGCAGGAAGTGGATGCGGAGATGCACTATTTATTCGGGGTGCTGGCGAAAGGACGATGAGGTTTGATGCGGATTGGAGGCGCAGGAACAGGGAAGGTCCCGTTTTTGCTTTTATGATTTATCCGGGTAACCTCGGGCGTCCTTGTCTTAACAGAGGGGTGGAACGAAGTTATGAACACTGAAAACATTTGCCCGTCCTGTCAGAAACCCCTGCCCGAAGGGTCCCCCAAGGGGATGTGCGCCGAATGCCTGATGAAGGCGGGTTTTGGCTCCGCGTCGGGCGCGCCTGGCGGGAATCCGAAGTTCGTGCCGCCACCGGTGACCGATCTTGCGAAACTCTTTCCGCAGCTTGAAATGCTGGATCTGATTGGCCAGGGCGGCATGGGCGCGGTGTATCGCGCGAGGCAACCGGGCCTGGACCGGTTGGTCGCAATCAAGGTATTGCCGCCGGAGACAACCGCGGATCCCGGTTTTGCCGAGCGGTTTTCGCGCGAAGCACGTGCCCTGGCGAGGCTCAATCATCCGAACATCGTCAGCGTCTATGATTTCGGGCAGGCGAGCGGTCTGCATTACTTTGTGATGGAATACGTGGATGGCCTGAACCTGCGGCAGTTGGCGCAAAGCGGCCGGGTTACGCCGCGCGAGGCGTTGCAGATCATACCGCAGATGTGCGATGCGCTGCAGTTCGCGCACGACGAGGGGATCGTTCACCGGGACATCAAGCCCGAGAACGTGATGGTGGACAAGAAGGGGCGGGTGAAGATCGCGGACTTCGGGCTGGCGAAGCTGCTTGGCCGGGAGCCGGAGAACCTGCAGTTAACCGGCGCGCGAGACGTCATGGGGACCCCGCATTACATGGCGCCTGAGCAGATGGAGAAGCCCAATGAGGTGGACCATCGGGCGGACATTTATTCGCTGGGCGTGGTGTTTTATGAGTTGCTCACCGGCGAACTGCCGATCGGGAAATTCTCTCCGCCATCGCGGAAGGTTGCCGTGGATGTAAGACTCGATGAGGTGGTGCTTCACACCCTGGAGCGGGAGCCCGAGCGACGTTACCAGCACGCCAGCCAGGTGAAGTCCGACGTGGAGACCATCACGCACACGCCCGCTTCGCCCGCACCGCCGCCTGTCCGCGAAAAAACCGTTGAAGAGATCTGGGCGGAGGACGCGCGGTTGCAGGTTAAAGGTCCGGCCATTGGGTTGCTGGTGACCGCGATTTTGAATTGGGTGACGATCCCGCTGGCCGTGGTCATCCTGAACTCCGCCGCATCCCGTCACATTTCACCGTTGATTCCGCTGGCTGCGTGGTTGTTGAGCGGCGTCATGTTTGTGGCCGGTCTGAAGATGAAACGCCTCCAGGGCTACTGGTTGGCCGTGGCTGGCAGCGTGCTGGCGATCCTCATCACCCCGGGAAATCTTCCTGGCCTTCCCATTGGCATTTGGTCGCTGGTGGTTCTGAGTCAACGCCGGGTGCGAGACAGTTTTGGGAAGGAGTTGCGACCACTGTCCCCAATGCCGGTGGCGGCGTCGCCCCGGGGCGGTGGAGCCTGGAAGGTGGCGGCGGTGATCGTGGCTGCCGTAATCTTTTTGCTATCGATCCCGGTAGGCGCGGTGCTCCTGTCTATTCTGTTGCCGGCCTTGCACCGGGGCAAGACCGAGGGCAAGGCCAGATTAGCCCCGATGGAATTATTCGCTCCTGAAAAAACTGTCACATTGTACGATGTTGGCGAACGCATTGGTTCGGAGGGGCTCGATCTGGATTTTGGTCGGGTGTGGAATCTTCCGCAGGACACCAGGCAACGAGGCGACATGCTCCGGTGGATTTCGGAAAGCGGTGTGGATCTTCTGATCGGCACCCAGGGGACTCGTTGGGGCCTGATAACCAGCGAGACAAACGCGTTGGAACTGGCCATCGTTCCCAACGACGCCTGGGATGATCCGGCTCGCATCGAAACAGTGGCAGTTCAGATGAAATTCGACAAAATCACGACGGAGGATGAGGGATTCGTTATTCATTTGCTGCCTAAGGACGCGCCGTTGCCTCTCACCTTTTCTTTTCGAACCGCCGGGGGGAATAGCGGACTAATGCAACTCACCCGCCTTGGCGAAGAGCCGGATCAGGCGGACTTTCGGTTCAAACTGGCAAACAGCCCGGGCCGAAAAAGATGACCCGCGCAGCGGCATGTGCATGCCGGCGGCGGAAAAGAGATTTCCCGTTGTTTTTTTGGAACATTTACGGATGGATGCCGTCTAATCGTATGGTGAAGCACGCAAGCCTCATATTTATGGTCCTCGGAATTGGCGGCGGTCTTTCATGCGCTGCGGCGCCGGCTGCTTTGTCGGAGGTTCCTCCCGGGCTCCCGGCTGGGCCGGTTCGGGGCAGCGTTCCGATTGTCGTATTGGAAGCCACAAACAAACTTTTCCTGCCCGGCGTTTCCGGCATTTTCACCAACTTTTCCGGGTTGAAGACATGTCCTCCTCTCAAAGC
>CAYNZC010000054.1:26387-29548 GCA_964401575.1 uncultured Verrucomicrobiota bacterium | reverse complement strand
CGATAGACGACATCGGGATTGCGACAAGTGCGGAGGAGTGTCGATTAGGTCTCAATGGCAGGATGCCGCATCGAGATCTGATTTTCCTCGAGCGGGCGGTGTTAAATCCGGCTTTTTTTTCGTGTGGATACGTAATAATGTTACCTCCCTGTTTTGCCGGGGAATCCCGGGTAACGGATCAACAGACATGACGAGCGCTGAAATAAGACAATCGTTCCTGGACTTCTTCAAGTCGAAGGAGCACACAATCGTTCCTTCATCGAGTTTGCTTCCTGACTCGCCGAACCTGCTTTTTACGAACGCGGGGATGAACCAGTTTGTGCCGATTTTTCTGGGGCAACGCGCGCCTGACGTTTCCAAGTGGGCATCGGTGGTTCCGATGCGGGACACGCGGGCTGCGGATACCCAGAAATGTATTCGAGCTGGTGGAAAGCACAACGATCTGGAGGATGTGGGCCTTGACACGTACCACCATACATTCTTCGAAATGCTGGGGAACTGGTCCTTCGGCGATTACTTCAAGAAAGAAGCGATTGATTGGGCGTGGGAACTGATCACGGAGGTATGGAAGTTTCCCGCGAATCGGCTCTACGCCACCGTTTATTCTCCGGACAAAGCCAAGGGTGATCCCAGCGAGTTCGACCAGGAGGCCTATGATCTTTGGGCGGCCAGGTTTCGGTCGGCGGGGCTGGACCCGTCCGTGCATATTGTGAACGGTGGCCGGAAGGACAATTTCTGGATGATGGGGGATACGGGTCCTTGCGGTCCATGCAGCGAGTTGCATGTGGACCTGACACCGCAAGGCGACACGCGGGGCCGGCTAGTGAACCAGGGCACGGCGGAATGCATAGAGATCTGGAACCTGGTGTTTATTCAATTCAACGCGAATCCTGACGGCTCGTTTTCGCCGTTGCCCGCGAGGCACGTGGATACGGGCATGGGGTTCGAGCGTGTTGCCGGGATCATGCAGAACACCCGGAACTTCACCCGGTTCGGCCATATCATTTCGAACTACGAGACGGACATCTTTCGTCCGGTCTTTGACCGGATCGAGAAGTTGAGCGGCAAGAAGTATTGTTCCACCCTGCCGCGTTTTGGCAGCACCGGCGACACCGAACAGGAGAGGGTGGATGTGGCGTTCCGGGTGATTGCCGACCACATCCGAACGCTTTCCTTTGCGATTGCAGACGGCATTCAGCCGGGGAACACGGACCGCAGCTACGTATTGCGCCGCATTCTCCGACGCGCGGTCCGCTACGGACGGACCCTGGGATTTGACGAGCCATTTTTTTACAAGCTGGTTTCCGTGCTTGCCGAGCACATGGGGAATGTGTTCCCGGAGATTCGATTGAGGCAGGAGCACGTGGAGGAGGTCATTCAACGGGAAGAGGAAGCCTTCAACAAGACCCTTGATCGCGGGATAGATTTGTTTCGTGAAGAAGCGGAGCGGGCGGCTGGGGGCCGGATTGGCGGCGCGTTTGCGTTCAAGCTGTATGACACCTACGGTTTTCCGCTGGACCTGACCGAGCTCATGGCCCGGGAACGGGGACTGGCTGTGGATACCGCCGGCTTCAACGCTCTGATGGAGGAGCAGAAGGCCCGCGCGAGGGCTGCTCAAAAGAAGGAAGTCATTGAACTTTCGCAGGTCGATACCAGTGTCCCCACCAGGTTTGTCGGATACGATTCGCTGGAATCCGAAGCCACCGTGCTGGACGTCATTTCAATCAAAGGCCGCACTGCCGCGGTGCTTGACAACTCCCCGCTTTATGCCGAGATGGGCGGGCAGGTCGGGGATCGCGGCGAACTCCGGCAGGGCGGCAGGCTCTGGAACATCGTTGACACCCAAAAGGCTGGTTCGAGCTGGCTTCATTTTCTGGCGGAGACGGACGGTCCGGTAGAAGGCGAGAAAGTGTTTCTGAGCGTGGACCCTCTTCGCCGCGCGGCGATACAGCGGCACCACACCGTTACCCATCTGCTGCACTGGGCTCTGCACGAGGTTGTGAGTCAGGACGCCTCGCAAAAGGGTTCCTATGTGGGGCCCGAGAAACTTACATTTGACTTCAGCAGCGCGGCGCTGACCCCTTCACAGGTGAGCGATGTCGAGCGCCTGGTCAACGAGCGGATCCTTGAAAACGCACCCGTCACCTGGACTGAAGTGCCATATGACCAGGTGAAGGACCGGAAGGACGTCATGCAGTTTTTTGGCGAAAAATACGGTGATTCTGTTCGTGTGGTGCAAATTGGGGGCAGACTTGCGGGACTGAATGGCTACTCCATGGAATTGTGCGGGGGCACGCACACGCGCTCTACAGGCGAAGTCGGGCTCTTTCGCATCACGGGCGAATCCGCGATCGCCGCGGGCATTCGCCGCATCGAAGCGGTTTCAGGACTGGAGGCGTATCGAGTGGCAGCCGAGCAGGCCCAGACGCTCAAGAACCTTGCCGGGAAAGTCAATGCCCCTGTGGCAGAGCTGGAAAAGAAAATCGAGTCTATGCTCGCCCAGCAGAAGGAGCTTGAGAAGGAGCTCAAGGCGGCCCGACAGAAGCAAGCGGCAAGCACGGCCCAGGGACTGATTGCCAACGCCCGGGAATTCGGCAACGTTCGGGCGATCATTGAAGACTTTGGCGCCGCGGACGCGGATACCCTGCAATCAATAGCCGACGCACTCAAGAGCACCTTCAAGGGAATCGTGGTGCTGGCCGGTGTGTTTGACGGCTCCGTTGTTCTGATCGCGACCGTGTCTCCCGAGCTCACCAAGCAGTTTCAGGCGGGCAAAATCATTCAGGCGATTGCTCCGATCGTTGGAGGGAAGGGCGGGGGACGCCCCGACAACGCGCGCGGGGGCGGTCGCGAGTTCACAAAGGTGCCTGAGGCGCTGGAGGTGGCGAAGAAATTGTTGCAGGGCTGATGTGCGGGCCGAACTCCGCCCCGAGTGCGCGCACGTGCGGAAGTGGCGGCGGCTTGCCCTGGTTGCAACGGACAAAAAAGGCGCATCAACAGGATGCGCCCCGATTACACACGGTTCAATTTATGTAGCCCAGCACTTTGGGAATGGCAATTCAAATCACCTCTTCGACAGTGCCGGGAAATCTCCTTGTCAAATCCAGGCAGTTTGCATCCTGGGGGCGGTTTTCGATTGTGGAGATATGTCCGTTTGCCCG
>CAYNZC010000054.1:0-26377 GCA_964401575.1 uncultured Verrucomicrobiota bacterium | reverse complement strand
GACCGGGTGAAGGGTGGATTTCAGGAAATTGCCTAAAAAATCTGATTGACTTGTGAGCGCAAAAAGTGTTATAAGGACAACGTCGAACAAAACAATAGGGCGCTGTAATATGAATCACGGGCTACTAAAAACTGCATTGCTGGCACTTCTGGGCTTTTCCATCGTAACGAGCGTGGAGGCTCAAGTTTACATTTACGGGGGCATCTCCTTCAGTGGCGGGCCAATAGCCGTTGATACCGGTCATCTTTCCACGGGCCAAAGCATTACCTCTTTCGGAACCGTGCGCGTGACAGACACCACCGGCGACTATGCGTCCGTTCCCTGGGGCCACGTGGTGACGACGACGACGCCATTCACGTTTTCACCCGCCATGGTTCCGAACCCGGTGGAAAACCTCTGGCAGTTTTATCATGGCACGAACTCCTACTCGTTTACGCTGACCGAGATTCAAAGTGTTTCGCAGGGCGCATATCCGAACAACACTGAGTATTTGACGATCAGCGGTCTGGGAATGCTTTATATGACAGACCGTGAGCCCACGGCAGGTTCATACATCATCACCGCCAACTCGGCGGGGCAGACATTCTCTTTTTCGGCCGGCAACTCGGTTGTGCCTGAGCCTGGCAGCCTCGCGCTCCTGGTTTTGGGCGGCATTCTCGCGCTCGCGCGCCGAAACGACTAAATCACCACAACAAACCTCCGAGGCCCGCCGGTTTTAATGTCGGCGGGCCTTGTGGTTTGTACCCCTCTTGCACTATACTCCCTGGAAGGTTTTAAATTCCTAATATATTGGTTCTTATGTCTGACACCATTACTCCTGCGCCAAAGAAGCGCAATTTGCTGAAAATAACAGGTTTTGCACTGGGGCTCCTGCTGGTGGTCATTATCGCCGCGTATTTTATCGGGACCAGCTCCGGCTTTATCCGGAAGGTCGTCCTGCCCAAGGTCTCCGAGTCCATCGGGGCGGAAGTCACAGCCTCGCACGTTGCTCTGAGTCCCTTTAAGCAGATCGTGATCAAGGACCTCAAAGTCCAGCCATCCGGTCATGAGGCCCTGTTCACGTCGCCGGAGGTCGTTGTGAAATATCGCCTTTTTGACATCATGAAGGGCAACTTCAACATTGACCTTGTCTCCCTCGCGTCCCCTGTGATCTCGCTGGTCACTCGCCCTGATGCCAAGTCCAACCTAGATCCGGTTATGGAAGCCCTTGGCCCCAGCGACGACGAACCCATGAACATGGACTTGAGAAAACTAGTGATCACTGACGGGACAATCCGGCAGGAACAGCAGCCCTCTGCCGCAGGTTCCTCGCTGATGGAGATCACCAAGCTCAATGTCAACATTGATGGCTTGAAGACCGGGGGCGTTGGCAAACTCGATATGCGGGCTCTGCTTTCGATGCGCACTGAAGCTCCGGCGCCGGGGACCAATGGCACATTTTCGGCCGCCATCAAGGGCAGCCTGGATCTTGGTTTGACGCCCATGCTGATGGCGAATGTTGTCAAAGGTGGCGTGCGGATGGACATTTCGCAGGCGACCGGCGGTTTTGCGTTGGCCTCGGGCAAGGCGGTTACTTTCGACGCCGACGTTACTTCCGCTGAAGTGAAGCAACTTGCTCTCCGTTTCGTTCAGGGCCAGGAGACCCTGGCAGAATTGGCGGCGAATGGGCCATTCAGCATCGAGAAGGTTGAAGGCCAGCTCCAGGTCCGCCTTGCGAATGTGGATCGGAACACCCTGAACCTTTTTGCTGCGGGTTCGGGCATGGATTTCGCACGAACGTCGATCAGCTCCACGAACCAGATTCAGGCTGCCAACGGCGGCAAGACCTTTACGATTGCCGGCGCCTTTTTTGTGAATGATCTCCAGGTCATTCAAACAAACCAATCCACGCCCATTCTTAATTTTCAGGCGGCTTACGATGCCTCCGTGGACCAGGCCGCCAGCAATGCGGTCGTTCGCAATCTGACCCTCAACGGCGTTCAGCAGGGCAAACAATTCCTCAAAGGGGCGCTCACCGCGCCCATGATTATCAACTGGGGCAGCGCCTCGCAGGGCGTTGGCGACTCGACGTTCCTGCTGACGGTTGACCAGTTTGATCTTGCGGCCTGGAAGGCATTCATGGGTGATTCTCTTGTCTCCGGCATCCTCAATTCGAAGGTTGAGGTCACGTCCACCGGGTCCGGCAAAAATGCCGCTCTGAGCCACAATACCCGGATCGAGAATCTCTCGATCAACGCGGGTGAAAGCCGCATTTCGGATATCCAGGTGGTTCTGTCGGGCAACGGCAAGGCGGATAACATGGAAACGTTTGAAACGAAATTCGATCTCGAACTCTCCCAGGCCGGCTCGCGCGCTCTGCAGGTTGCCGGCACAGCCTCGTTTAACAGTCCGTCAGAAAGCGCCCGGGCCGATATCGACGGGACCGCATCGATTCCGCCTCTCGTTCGCATGGCCGCCGTTCAGGACGCGTCGTTCGCGTCCGGCGCCGCGGAGTTTCATGTGGCTTTCCAACAAAAGAAGGAGAACCAGCAGGTTCAGGGCACTTTCAACCTGCAGAACCTTACCGGCTCGCTTGGCAGCAACGTATTTCAGAATTTCGCGGCGGCTTCGCAGTTCGAGGTCGCGATGGACAGGCAAAAGGCCGACATTCGCAAGAGCACGATTGAACTCTCGCAGGACGGGAAAGCTGCCGGCGTTATAGATCTTAACGGCTCCTACGGTCTCAACAACGGCGCCGCAAAAATCAAACTTGCGCTCAAGGATCTGAATCAGAACCTTCTCCGATCATTTCTTCAGCCCGCCCTCGGCGATCAGAAACTCATCTCCATTGCGATCAACGGGCAAAGCGATATTGACTACGATCCTGAGAAACCATCCACCATTGCGGCCGATTTCAAACTCTCGAACTTTGTCGTGACAGATCCCAAAGCCGCTGCGCCGCCCAAGCCGCTCGACGCCAGTTTCGTTCTGGACACGGCCATTAATGACAACGTAGCTGAAATCCGGAAAGGTCTTGTCGCCCTGACACCGACGGACCGCGCCAAGAACCATGTGCAGATTTCGGGCAAGACGGATTTTTCCAACGCGGAGGGGACGTCTGGCAACATCAATGTTTTTTCGGATGGTTTGGATTTGACGGCTTTTTACAAAGCGTTTCGCGGGGAGACGACGCCGTCCCAGGCGGAAGCGGAGACGCAGCCGGCCCCCGAGCAGGAGCCCGAGCCAGTGATTTTGCCGCTCACGAATTTTGTCGTGGAGGTGGCGATCAAGCGGTTCTTTCTGGACGAAGTTGACATTGCGGATTTGGTTATGAACACGCGAATTGATGGGGGGCGCGTGGGAGTGAATCCGCTGAGGTTGACGCTCAATGGCGCGCCCGTGTCGTCCTCTGTGGCGCTGGACATGAGCATTCCGGGCTATCGCTATGACATCCTGTTTGGCATGACCAACGTTCCCTTTGCACCGCTGGTCAATACATTCACACCGGAGCGAAAGGGTCAGCTTGGAGGGCAGGTTTCCGCCAGCACCCAGGTCAAGGGCGCGGGAACCACCGGGGCGAACCTTCAGAAACACCTTGAAGGCTATTTCAACATGGATAGCACAAACCTCAATTTTGACATCAGCCAGATGCGGAGTCCGCTGCTCAAGACGGTGGTGAACGTGGTGGCAATGGTGCCGGGGATCATCAAGAACCCTGGGGCGGGGGCGCTCAGCTCCCTTGCCGGAGCGCTGTTTGGCGGGCAGAGCGGGGGCGGGGCCTCCGCGGCGGGAGGCGCGTGGGCGGAGGAGCTGTTGAAATCGCCGGTGGATGTTATCTCTGCGAGTGCGGACATGGGCGGTGGACAGGTTAAGCTGAAGCGAGGGTTGGTGCAGAGCCGTGCTTTTGTGGCGCGAGCGCAGGGCACCGTTACCCTGGCGGAGATCCTGACCAATTCGACAATGAACATACCGTTGAACGTTTCCATTGCGCGGCATCTTGCGGAATCCGTCAGCCTGGTTCCGCCGAACACGCCGACCAACGCGGTGTATGTGACCCTGCCAGATTATGTGGCCCTCAAGGGCACCCTCGGGGAACCTTCGGCCGATGTGAACACGCGGGCACTGGTTGGAACGGCCCTGCAACAGTTCGGCGGTCAGATTCCGGGCGTTGATAAGAAGACCGGCAACCTGCTTCAGGGGCTTGGCAGCGTGCTTTCCGGCGGCGGGGGCGGCCCGGCGGGCACTAATGCACCTGTGGACACGAACGCTCCGGCGGCTACAAACCGGCCGGTGGAAAACCTGATCAAGGGCATCTTCGGTCCGCGAAAAAAGTAGGCGCGGCCTTCATTTTTGAATTATGCAATCCGTACTGGACTACCTGAAAAAGAACCGGCGACAATCCATTGATCAGCTCTGCCAATACGTGCGCTTTGCGTCCGTGTCTGCGCAGACGGAGCACAAGGGCGACATGGTGGCGTGCGCGGAATGGCTTGTGGCGCATTGCAGGGAGATCGGGCTGGAGACCCGCCTGTGCAAGACGGCGCGGCACCCGATTGTCCTGGCCCGGACGCCGCGGATCAAAGGCGCGAGGAAGAAGCATTTCGTTGTTTACGGGCATTATGATGTGCAGCCGCCCGAGCCGTTTGAGCTGTGGCATTCTCCGCCTTTTGAGCCGCGGATTCACAAGAACGCGCTTTACGCGCGGGGCGCCAGTGACAACAAAGGCCAGAACCTGGCGCATTTGAAGGCCGTGGAGGCGTATCTCAAGACCGGCGTGGAGTTGCCGTGCGACATCACCTTTCTTATTGAAGGGGAGGAGGAGGTGGGCAGCGGCAGCCTGGAAACATTCTTGAAAGAAAGAGCGTCGGAGCTTCGTTGCGAAGGGGTGGTCATTTCGGACACGGGGATGCCGGCAGCAGGATTGCCGGCGCTGACCTACGCGTTGCGGGGGATAGCGTCGTATGAGCTCATCGTGCGCGGGCCGTCGCGGGACTTGCATTCGGGGATTTTTGGGGGATCCGTGGACAACCCGGCCATGGCGCTGGCGCAGATCCTTGCCCAACTGCGCGACAAAGACGGGCGAGTCACCATTCCCGGTTTCTACGACGACGTCGAGGAGATGTCGGCGTTTGAGCGGGCGCAATTCAAACGGCTGCCAGCTTCTGAGCGGGAGTATCGAAAATTTCTGGGCGTACCCCGGCTTTTCGGCGAAAAGGGGTATAGCTTCCTGGAGCAGCGGAGTGCCCGGCCCACGCTGGAGATCAACGGACTGACTAGCGGCTATCAGGGGGAGGGGAGCAAAACCATCGTCCCGGCCTGGGCGCGGGCGAAAATCACCACGCGGCTTGTACCGAACCAGGATCCTGCGAAGATTGCCCGGGCATTTCGCGCCTATTTGAAGAAGATTTGCCCGCCCACGGTGCGCCTGGAGATCAAATCGGGCCACGGCGCAGTGCCTTACATCATGTCGCCGCGCGATGTGAAAGCGCAGGCCGGCGTGCGAGCGCTGGAGTCGGCGTTTGGAGTGGCGCCGGTGTTGATACGTGAGGGCGGATCGATCCCGATTGTGAATCAGTTCAAGCAACAGTTGCGAGCGGATTCCCTTCTGCTGGGGCTTGCCTTGCCGGACGACAATGCGCATTCACCGAACGAGAAGTTTGACCTCGGATGTTTTGAAAAGGGCCAGGTGATGTCCGCCCACCTGTGGCAGGAGCTTGGAAAGATCTGAGGATGGACCGACGCCAACCCTGTCCAGCCTGGTGACGCGAAGAAGACCATCCGAAGCGGGGTGTCACACGCCGGAACTTCCCCTTGGCCTCCAGGGGGAAGGGGTCAAGAGTTGTCCTGCCCCCAAGTGTGGAAATGCGTCTGAACTTATTGCCGAACTTGCCGCCTTCGATCTTTTCGGCAAGAGCACTCAACAGGCGAAAAAGACCATTCCAATGCCCGGGCGCGACTCTATGGAAGTGCCCGTATTCATCAACGAATACTGGACCGCCAGGCAGCGCCAGGCCAGTTCGCTGCACGAGGTTTCCTACCGTGCCTGCTTTAAGCCGCAGCTTCCGAGGTTTTTTATCGAGCGCCTGACTGCGCCGGGCGATCAAGTCTACGACCCCTTCATGGGGCGGGGCACCACTCTCATCGAGGCCGCCCTTCTGGGACGGGTCCCGCTTGGGAACGACATCAACCCGCTGAGTCGAATTCTCACAAGGCCACGGCTGAATCCGCCCTTGATGCCGGAGATTGCTGACCGTCTGCGGGGCATTCCTTTCGATCAACCCGGAGAAATGCCCGAGGATCTCCTCGTCTTCTATCACCCGGAAACTCTCAGAGCCATATCTTCGCTGAGGCGATACCTGCTCGATCGCGCCGGCGCGGGGGACATGGACGCGGTGGACGAATGGATCTGGATGGTTGCGTTGAACCGTCTCACAGGACACTCCACGGGTTTCTTCTCGGTTTATACCCTGCCTCCGAACCAGGCCGTCTCTGTGGCGTCACAAAAGAAGATCAATGCCCGGCGGAACCAAAGCCCCAGCCAGCGGGACGTCCCAGGACTCATTCTCAAGAAGTCCAGGCAACTCCTGGGCGACCTTGACCCGGACACAATGACGCGCCTGCGCGACATCGGCCCGCGTGCCCGGTTGGTCACAGGCCCGGCCGCTGCAACTCCTCAGATTCCATCAGAATCCGTAGCGCTTGTTGTGACATCGCCGCCATTTCTCGATATCGTGCAATACGCCACGGACAACTGGCTGCGCTGCTGGTTTGCCGGGATCGATGCCCGTACCGTGAAGCTTACCGTGCCGAGCAGCGTCAAAGATTGGCGATCGAGCATGGAGGAAGTCCTTAGCGAAGTCTGCAGAGTTCTTCGTCCGGGCGGCTACGTCGCCTGGGAGGTCGGAGAAGTCCACAAAGGCGCAACGCAGCTTGAGGATATTGTTCTCCCGGCGGGAGTGAATGCGGGTCTGAAGCCCCTGCTTGTTTTGATCAATTCCCAGGAGTTCACCAAGACGGCCAACTGCTGGGGTGTGGACAACAACGCCAAGGGCACCAACACAAACCGGATTGTTCTGTTTACGCGGCAGGAATAGCCTCTGCGCTCCGAAGGCGCGGGCCGCAGCGACTTAAGCGCATCGATCTGAATACCCTCACAAGCATCGTCCCTTGGAGTGCGGTGGCAGGGGCCACGCGACAATCAGGAACGCGGAGAAGCGATCAATTACTACGAAGCCCTCGCTCTCTTCATTAGCGGCGCTTTAGCAATGGCTTTAAAACATTATATTGATATGCGGCGCCTGTTTCTTACACACTCCGCAAATTATTATCCGCTCGATTTATGCGGATACAAACAATGAAATCATCATCTGCGGCCGGATTCAGAGCCGGGCCCTTGCCTCCAGGCCCACAGGGCCTTTATCACCCCGCCTACGAACACGACGCCTGCGGTGTCGGCTTTGTCGTCAATATCAAGGGCGGCAAGTCCCATTCCATCATACAGCAGGCTCTCCAGATCCTCGTGAACCTTGACCACCGCGGCGCGTGCGGCTGCGAGGCCAACACCGGCGACGGCGCTGGCATCCTTATCCAGATGCCGCATGACTTCCTGCGGCTCGTCTCGAACGAGGCCCGTCTCAAGCTTCCGCCACAGGGCGACTACGCTGTGGGCATGCTGTTTCTCCCGCCGGACCCCTCCCAGGAAGCCGCCTGTCGCCAGATCTTCGAACAGATCGCACACGAGGAGGGCCAGCGAGTTCTGGGGTGGCGCATCATCCCCACGAGCAGCCAAGGGCTCGGCCACACCGCACAGGTCTCTGAGCCTGCGATGCGCCAGGTATTTATCCTGCGCAATCACAAACTTACCGATGGCGCCGCATTCGAGCGGAAACTCTATGTGATCCGCAAGCGCGCCGAAAACGCCATCCGTTACTCCGGCAAGGTTCCGGGCGGGGAATACTTCTACGTGTCCAGCCTCTCGCACCGAACCCTCATTTACAAGGGAATGCTCCTGACGACCCAGTTGCCCCGGTACTTCCCGGATCTCATGCATCCCGCCATGGAGTCCGCACTCGCGCTGGTTCACTCGAGGTTCAGCACGAACACCTTTCCGAGCTGGAGCAGGGCCCATCCTTACCGCTACATGGCGCACAACGGTGAGATCAACACGCTTCGAGGCAATATCAATTGGATGCACGCCCGCCAGGAGCTTTTTGAATCCGACCTGTTCGGTGAGGACATCAAAAAGATATTGCCGGTGGTTGCGACGGACGGCAGCGACTCCGCCATGTTCGATAACTGCCTGGAACTGCTTGTGCTCAGCGGGCGATCTCTGCCGCACGCGATCATGATGATGATCCCGGAGCCGTGGACCAGGCACGAGAGCATGAGCACGGAGAAGAAAGCCTTCTACGAATACCACTCCTGCCTCATGGAACCCTGGGATGGACCTGCCGCGATCTCGTTCACCGATGGTGTGCGCATCGGTGCTGTGCTCGACCGCAACGGGCTGCGCCCCTCCCGTTATTACGTGACCAAGGACGACCTGGTGATTCTTGCCAGCGAGGTCGGTGTGCTCGACCTTCCGGCAGAGCGCGTTCTGCAAAAGGGCCGCCTCCAACCCGGACGCATGCTGCTTGTGGACACCGATCTTGGAAGAATCGTGGCGGACGAAGTGATCAAGCAACGGGTGGCCACCGAGCAGCCTTACCGGGCGTGGCTCGATGATCAACTCATTCGCCTCAGAGATGTCCCGGACCCGAAGACAAAGCCCGAGACGGAGCACAATACTGTGCTGCAGCGCCAGTTGGCGTTCGGTTACACCTTTGAGGATCTCCGTATTCTGATGGCGCCCATGGCCAGGGACGGCACAGAAGCTCTCGGTTCGATGGGCACCGACACCCCGCTGGCTGTCCTTTCAAACAAGCCCCAGCTTCTGTTCAGTTACTTCAAGCAACTTTTTGCCCAGGTAACCAATCCGCCAATAGATTGCATCCGTGAGGATATTATCATGTCCGCTTCGGTCGCGATAGGGTCCGAGGCCAATCTGCTGAAGCCCGGCCCTGAAAACGCCCGCCTCATTGAGCTGAAATCCCCAATTCTTACGAATGAGGAATTTCAAAAGCTCAAACATCTGGATTTGCCCGGTTTCAAGTCCATTACGCTGCCTATATTGTTCCGTGCGGCGGATGGCGCGGGCGGTTTGGCCAAGGCCATGGACGACTTGTGCGCCAAGGCAAGTCAGGCTGTGAGGGACGGTTTTAACGTGGTCGTACTCTCAGACCGTGGCGTGGACCAGCACCACGCCCCTATTCCCTCTCTCCTGGCCGTTTCCGGTGTTCACCATCACATGATTCGTGAGGGCACGCGCACCCGTATCGGCCTGGTCCTCGAGTCTGGCGAACCCCGCGAGGTCCACCACTTCTGCACACTCATCGGGTACGGCTGCGCTGCGATCAATCCGTACCTGGCATTTGAGAGTCTCGATTACATGATCCGCCAGGGGCTTCTCTCCGGCCTGGAGCACCCCGCTGCATGCAGCAACTACCTGAAGGCCGCCGTGAAAGGGGTGGTCAAAGTGATTTCCAAGATGGGGATCTCAACCATTCAAAGTTACTGGGGCGCCCAGATCTTTGAAGCTGTGGGCCTCCAGAAAGCTTTCGTGGACCGTTACTTCTCGTGGACCCCCTCGCGCATTGAAGGGATAGGCATCGATGAGATCGCGCGCGAAGTCCTGCAGCGTCATCAACGCGCGTTTCCAGAACGCCAGGTCAATGGGGCTGTTCTTGATTCGGGTGGCCAATACCAGTGGCGCGAGAACGGCGAGTTTCACCTATTCAATCCCATGACGGTGCACAAGCTCCAGGCAGCGGTGCGCTCCGGCAATTTCAAGGTCTTCCAGGAATACTCGACCCTGGTGAATGAACAGAGTCGGCACCTATGCACGCTCCGGGGGCTTCTGGATTTCAAGAAATACAAACCGGTTCCAATTGACGAGGTTGAGCCTGTCGAAGCCATTATGCGACGCTTCAAGACAGGCGCCATGAGCTATGGCTCGATCAGCAAAGAAGCTCACGAGGCCCTTGCCATCGCGATGAACCGCATTGGGGGCAAGAGCAATACCGGCGAAGGCGGAGAGGACCCGGACCGTTATCATCCGCTCCCCAACGGCGACTCAAAAAACAGTGCCATCAAGCAGGTCGCGTCCGGCAGGTTCGGTGTGACCAGTGAATACCTCGTCAACGCCCGGGAACTCCAGATCAAAATGGCGCAGGGCGCCAAGCCCGGCGAGGGTGGTCAGCTTCCCGGCCAGAAGGTTTATCCGTGGATCGCAAAGGTTCGCCATTCCACCCCCGGGGTCGGCCTCATTTCACCCCCTCCGCACCACGACATCTATTCCATCGAGGACCTGGCCGAACTCATCCACGATCTCAAGAATGCCAACCATCACGCCCGAATCAGTGTCAAACTCGTTTCCGAAATTGGCGTTGGAACGGTCGCTGCGGGAGTTGCAAAAGCACATGCCGATGTTGTCCTGATCAGCGGTCATGACGGTGGCACGGGCGCCTCCCCGCTGACCGGGATTAAGCACGCCGGCCTTCCCTGGGAGCTTGGCCTGGCCGAAGCGCATCAAACTCTCCTCCTCAACGACCTGCGATCGAGGATTATTGTTGAAGCCGATGGGCAATTGAAGACCGGGCGCGACGTGGTTATCGCCGCTTTGCTTGGGGCCGAGGAATTTGGTTTCGCCACGGCGCCGCTGGTTGCCCTTGGGTGCATCATGATGCGCGCGTGCCATCTGAACACCTGCCCGGTCGGTGTCGCCACCCAGGATCCCGAACTGCGCAAGCGTTTCGCTGGCCAACCCGAGCATGTGGTCAATTTCATGCAAATGATCGCGCGTGAAGTCCGGGAACTTATGGCTGAACTCGGGTTTCGACAGTTTAATAAAATGATTGGCCGCTCGGACCGCCTCGACGTGAAAAGCGCCATGGAGCACTGGAAAGCCCGTGGCATTGATCTCTCGAACCTTCTTTACCAGCCGGAAGTTCCAACGGAGGTCGGACGCTTCTGTCAGATCCCACAGGACCACGGCCTGGATGACGCCATGGACAACAGGGTTTTGCTAAAGCTTTGCGCGCCCGCCATTGAGCGCAAGGAGCAGGTGATCGCCGCGCTGCCCATTCGCAACGTCAACCGCGTGGTCGGCACCATTACCGGAAGCGAGATCACCCGGAAATGGGGTGCGGATGGCCTTCCGGAGGATACAATTCAAATCCACTTCACCGGCAGCGCCGGACAAAGTTTCGGCGCATTCATCCCGAGAGGCATGACCTTCACTCTTGAGGGTGACGCGAATGATTACCTCGGCAAAGGCCTCTCGGGCGGCAAGATCATCGTATTCCCGCCCGAGCGCTCCACGTTTGTTCCTGAAGACAACATCATCATCGGCAACGTCGCTTTTTACGGCGCCACGAGTGGCGAGGCGTTCATCCGCGGCATGGCCGGCGAACGCTTCTGCGTCCGCAACAGCGGAATCACGGCTGTCGTGGAGTCCGTTGGCGACCACGGTTGCGAATACATGACCGGCGGCCGCGTTGTCATTCTCGGCGGCACAGGACGCAATTTCGCCGCAGGAATGTCCGGCGGCATTGCTTATGTGCTGGATCGCACCGGCGACCTCCCGGCCCGCTGCAATATGCAGTTGGTGACCCTTGAACCGCTGACGGATCCCGATGAAGTGGAGGAGGTCTGGAAGCTCGTTCAGAAGCACCACGCCTTGACCGGAAGCGAACTGGCTACTCGCGTTCTTGCCGACTGGCAGAACATGACCCGCAAATTTGTGAAAGTAATACCTCGAGATTACAAGCGAGTCCTTGACTCTCTGAAACGTGTCAAGGCCGCCGGTCTTAGCGGGGATGAGGCCATCATGGCCGCCTTTAGAGAAAACGCCCGCGATACGGCCCGCGTTGGCGGCGGCTGATGCGCATGCCCTGTCCGACATCTGCCATGACGCTCCACTCCCAACCCTCAACAATCTGTTTCTGAAATGGGTAAACCCACTGGCTTCCTCGAATATCTCCGGCAATTGCCCGCCGACCGACCCGCTCTCGATCGGATCCGCGACTGGCGCGAGTTTCACCACCACCTGCCCGAACCGGACATGCTCCACCAGGCCGCCCGTTGCATGGATTGCGGCATCCCGTTCTGCCACACGGGCACGCTCCTCAATGGCATGGCTTCCGGTTGCCCCATCCATAACCTGATCCCCGAGTGGAACGATCTTGTCTATCGCGGCCTCTGGAAGGATGCCCTCGACCGTCTGCACAAGACCAACAATTTCCCCGAATTCACCGGACGCGTCTGCCCCGCACCCTGTGAAGGCTCCTGTGTCCTTGGCATCAACGCAGCCCCCGTCACAATTAAGACGATTGAGGCTGCTATCGCCGACCGCGGTTGGGCGGAAGGCTGGATTCAGCCCAAACCACCCACCACTCGCACCGGCAAAAAGGTCGCCATCATCGGTTCCGGCCCGGCCGGTTTGAGCGCTGCCGCCCAACTTAACAGGGCCGGCCACTCCGTCACGGTCTTCGAGCGCACCGACCGTCCTGGTGGTCTTCTCATGTATGGCATCCCCAACATGAAGCTTGATAAGGAAGAAGTCCTTCTTCGAAGGGTGCGCCAACTCCTGGATGAGGGCGTGAAGCTGGAGACTAGTACTAACATCGGCGCCGATTATGCTACCGAGAAACTTCTCAAGGACTTCGACGCAGTCGTTCTCTGCACGGGAGCCACAAAAGCCCGTGACCTGGCGGTTCCTGGCCGCAACCACAAAGGCATCCACCTCGCCATGGACTTCCTGGCTGCGAACACCCGCAGTTTGCTGCAACGCAATGCCAATAAGAACCTCATTAGCGCCGAGGGCAAGGATGTCATTGTGATCGGTGGCGGTGACACCGGCACCGACTGTGTCGGCTCTGCCATGCGTCAGAATTGCCGCAGCGTGACGCAGATTGAGATCATGCCCAAACCGCCAATCGAAAGGGCAGGGGACAACCCCTGGCCCGAATGGCCGAAGATCTACCGCATGGATTACGGCCAGGAAGAGGCTGCCGCCCAATTCGGCGCCGATCCCCGCATTTATCTCACCACCATCAAGGATTTCGAGGCAGACGGATCAGGCCACGTCAGAGCCGCGCGCATTGTGCGCGTGAAATGGGAGCGCAATGAGAAGGGCCAGTTTGTATCCCGTGAAATCCCCGGCAGTGAAAAAACCCTCTCCTCGCAACTCGTACTGATCGCGATGGGATTCACGGGGCCGGAGCAGCCGTTGCTGGATGCGTTAAAAATCGAGCGTGACTCCCGCACCAACATCAAAGCGTCATTCGAGCAATACACTACGAACATCAAGGGAGTGTTTGCCGCCGGCGATTGCCGGCGCGGGCAGAGCCTGGTGGTATGGGCTATCAACGAGGGACGCGGCGCCGCGCGCGAATGCGACCGCTACCTCATGGGGCAAACCGACCTGCCGTGAAAACAAGCTCGCCGGGCGCAAGAAGTGCCTGGCGAATCAATCGCCGCTTTTTTGTGACGCGTCGGAGCCGCGCTGGCGTCGAAGCTCCTCAAGCCTCCGCAATAATTCATCGCGACGGCTGAGGGCGGAATCCTGGCGTCCGGAATTGCTCACGGCCTTTCCGAATCCAACAACTCCACCGACAAGCGCCAGCACACCCATGGCTACAGGGACAAGGGCGAAAAAACCCGGGGCGCCGGCCTGTCCTGCCGCCGAAGCGATTGCGAAGCATACAATCGCGAAAACGATAGAAAAGACCAGTGCGACCATGCCACCAGCGACACTCGAATTTGCAGAGCCCGGCGCCGTCCCCACCTGCATGCCGCGGTCCAGCATTTCAAGCTCGTTCTGGAGTTTGAGCACCTCGACGTCCTGCGCCAGTTGCGTCGTTTGCTCCGCGATCCGGTTGATTTGCCGCGTGAAGACAGCGGATTCGCTGTGCGTCACCTCAAGCTGTGTGTTGCAGAACTGGCACGTGACGAATCTGACCTCATCATTTACTTTCAACGGAGCGCCACAGCAATTGCAGCTGACAGTAATCAAAGGCATGCCGGGACAGTAACATACCCGCACCAGATCCCTCCATTACAAAAACGCCTTTCCATTGGACCCCTGGAAGCGGCAGATCGTGCTGCCCCCTAATGCAAGGGCTGGAATTCGGGTCTTATCTCACCTTGAGCAGTGAATGAGAGAAGAGTCCATCCTGCCGGTTGCAGAATTGGCGGCAGGCCGAAGGACGTGGCCGGGTTGCTGAGGAAGAGAATCCCGTTGGTGCGGTGGACGATGGGGTAGTGCAAATGACCACTGAGCACGGCCCGAACGCCGGCTGTTGTCGCCAGGTTTAAAAGCATTTGACGCGGAGCGGGCGGGACATTCCAGCCGTTCGCAGGCTCGTCGGCAGAGAGCGTGAAAAGAGGGAAGTGCTGAAGGAGCAGGGTAGGGGGCGCGGGTTTGGTGGAGAGTTCGTTTTTCAAGAACCTCCATTGCTGCCGCTCTTCCGGGAGTCCGGTGCCGAAGAGGCATGCGTTCAAACCCACCACACGAATGCCGGCGAGATTTGTGGTGAACCAGTTTGGGCCCACATCTCCAAAGGACTTCACTCGCTCGGGTGTGACTGTGCGCTTTCGATTGTCGTTGCCCGGGTGGCCGACATCACGATTGCCGGGAACGACGATTACGGGCCCCATGAATTGAGCGGCGCGCTGTTTGTAGCAGGCAAACTGCTCGGCCGTGCCGTCTTCAGTAAGGTCGCCGGCAATCAGAACGAAGTCCGGCGCCGCTGCGTTTACGGCTGCGATGGCACGATCGAAATTCCGCATGTGACGGAGACCTGTCTCATTAGTGGAAGTGCTCAGATGCGGGTCGGACAGGAGGGCAACGCGCGCGAGGATACTATCTGAGGCAGCCGGACAACTCAGGGCCGCTGCGAACCAGGCGGTCAGGAAAAGGAGAAACATTTTTCTGCGCATAAAGAGAAAATGACATGTCCAGCGGTGCTGGAACAAGCGGATTACGCATCGATTACGCACGGAGGAGACGCCTGACATGCCTCCGGCGCGGCTATGGCGATGGATTGATTTTTTTGCACGAAACGCCGAACATCCATTGTGCGTTGGCAAAAAGTGACATTAATTGGCGTGGGACTGCTGGGCGGTTCCTTAGGGATGGCTTTGCGCCGGGCACGGCTTGCGCATGAAGTCGTTGGGCTTGTTCGTCGTCGCGCCAGTGTTGCAGAAGTCACCAAAGCCGGGGCCGCGGATTGGGCGACTCTGGATGAGCGAAAGGCAGTGAAGGGGGCAGACCTGATTGTTCTTTGCACTCCGGTGGGACAAATGAAACAGATGATGCAGGGGCTTGTGCCTTATGCGGATCGCAGGACGATTGTGACGGATGTCGGGAGCGTGAAAGACTCTGTAGTGAGGGAACTGGAGCCCCTGGCACGCGTAGCCGGGCTGCGTTTCGTGGGTAGCCATCCTATGGCGGGCTCGGAAAAGGCCGGAGTAGCGGCGAGCGCGCCAGACCTCTTCAAAGGCAGCATTTGTGTGGTTACTCCCACCCGGCGGACCGATTGCGACGCGCTCGAACGCGTCGAGGCCCTGTGGTTAAACGTCGGCGGGCAAGTTCTATCGTTGAGCCCGCAGGTTCACGACAGGCTTGTGAGTCGTTCGAGCCATTTGCCGTACATTCTTGCGGCGTGCCTTTCGCGGATCGTTCTTGATCCAGCCCGATCGCCCGCCCAGGCGGCGCTATGTGCCAATGGCTTCCGGGATACGACACGGATTGCGTCCGGATCCCCGGAAATGTGGGCAGACATTGAAATGGCGAATCGGCGCGAGATTTTGCGTTCCATTGTGATGTTTGAAAGAGAGCTTGGACGTTTTAAAAAGCTCCTGGAAGGCTCGAACGCGAGCGAACTCCGCCAATTTTCTGAAAGAGGAAAAATCCTTCGAGACAGGTGGCAGCAAGGCACTCTGCCTGGTGTGATCAAACAACCATGAGCCTGCCGGACCTAATCGAGATTGTGCCGCCATCCGGACCTGTTTCCGCAACGGTCAGCATTCCCGGTTCAAAGAGCATCACGAATCGAGCCTTGATTCTCGGTGCGCTCACGCCCACCACCACGAGGATCAATGGAGCGCTCTGGAGTGAGGATACTCAGGTCATGACAGAATGCCTTGCACAGCTCGGATACCTCGTCGAGGTATCACCCGATTCGGGCGATTCCTCCAATCGCAGCATAACCATCCATGGGAAGGCGGCCGTTCCGTCCGGCGGCACCAGGGACCTCCCCCTCGAACTCTATGTCGGGAACGCTGGCACCGCCGCCCGTTTCCTTGCCGCCTTACTGTGTCTTGGTTCAGGTGCTTACAGGCTTTCCGGCGTCCCCCGAATGCACGAGCGTCCGCAGTGCGGGCTCTTTTCCGCACTCCGCCAGTTGGGGTATCGAATCGACTCTGCCAATGACAGGCTTCCCGCTATTGTGCATGGTGCGGGCCCGATGGATGGCTCCTGCAGAGTCAGCATACGGCAAAGCTCGCAATTCGCATCCGCCCTCATTCTTTGCGCGAAGCAGGGCGGGTGGCATATAGAAGTCGAAGACGAAAACTCTGATGAAGCTGCTTACGTCCACATGACGCGCGAGATGACCCGGGGGTTCCCTCGTTCGGACGGGCTTTTTGAGGTTGAACCTGACGCATCCAGCGCCAGCTACTTTATTGCGGCGGACCGCCTGATCGGTGGTGGTTCCGGGCTTATCTCGGTCTCTAGCAAGCCCGCGACGGATTGGCAGGTGGATGCGCGGTTCAGCCGGTTTATTCCATTGCCACCGGAGATTTCCAGGGCGCGCCACCTCGGCGACAGCATTCTAACGTCAATGATCCTGGCCCCCTTTGAGCAGCGTGAAGTGCGGTTCACGGATCTCGGCCGGTTGCGTGTGCAGGAATGCGAGCGCGTCCGGGCCATGCGAACGGAACTGTCACGCTGCGGGGCAATCGTGAAGGAGCACGGAGATTCGCTGGTGATTTTGCCCTCGGATCGAGGCCTGCACGGTGCAGAAATCGAAACCTATGGCGATCACCGCATCGCCATGGTTTTCTCCATTCTCGGCCTTAAGGTGCCCGGAATCAGGATCCGCAACCCGGCCTGCGTTAAGAAGACATTCCCGAGCTTTTTTCAAAAACTGGCGGCCCCCCCGGCCAGTGGATTGGGAATAGCGATTCGTCATCCGGGCGCAGCGCAGCCTTTGCAAATGAACGAGCTTTTTGCAGATTAGCATTGTGATGAGGAAAAGACCCGTTGTTATTGCCATAGATGGCACGAGCGCCAGTGGAAAAAGCACTAACGCAAAACTGGTGGCGTCCGCGCTGGGGTACGTTTATGTGGATACCGGCGCTATGTACCGCACGCTCGCCTGGTGTTGCCTCAAGGCAAACACCGATGTGCAGAACCCCAAGGCCGTTGCCGCAGCTTGCCGGAGGTGGAAAACCTCTGTGGAATGCGTGGATGGCAAGGTCCGTCTGCTGGTGGATGGGTACTTTCCCGAGAAGGAAATTCGCACCGCCGAGGTTAGCGCCGCTGTTTCGCACGTGGCCACCGTGCATCCGGTGCGGGAATGGATGAAACGTACTCAGCGCGATTGCATCAAGTTTGGCAACCTGGTCATGGAGGGGCGGGACATTGGAACGAATGTTTTTCCAGAGACGGATTTCAAGTATTACCTGGATGCCCATATCGAGGAGAGATCCCGCAGGCGCGCCGCCGAGGGAGTGCGGGAGAATCTGGCAGCACGAGACCAGCGAGACAGTCAACGCGCCAGCGCTCCATTAATGATTGCCCTTGGAGCCAAGGTTATTAACAACTCCCAAATGACCCCCGAGCAGACAAGCAGAGTCATTATTGATGACATCCTGAAACGGCTCAAAGAGGAACAGGCTGAATCCAGGTAGCAACCTCCGGCCAAGCATGCCTGGCGGGCGCAGCAAGATTTTCTTCTTCGTGAAGCGAATTTCATGCCAAAAGTCTTGTCAGATCTTTCTGCGCGTTTAGACTCCTCTCATGGTTCAAGGCTTACAGCTTAGGCAGACGCTGACGCAGTCGCTGGTCCTGGCACCCCAACTGCAGCAATCACTGGCGCTGTTGCAGGCGCCCACTCTCGAGCTTAAAGCGCTGGTCGAACAGGAGTTGCAGCAAAACCCCGTTCTCGAGGAGGCTCCTGCCGCCGAACAAGTGGAGGATGCTCTTAAAGACACTAAAGCCGACCCAAATGACCCCGCTGAACCACCTGCGGACTTGGATTTCGACCCCGCTACGGCCAAGAATGACGGAGAACCAGTGGACGATTTCCAGGTCGAGTTCGACCGCCTCGTTCAACTGGATCAGGAGTGGCGCGATCATTTTTCTCAAACATCCATTACACAGCGCAGCACGGCCGAAGACGAGGAACGACGCCAATTCATGTTTGACTCGCTTGTGGCTGAAACTTCCTTGCAGCAGATGTTGCTTGAGCAGATCCGGGAATCTCCCTTGCCGCAAACCGACTGGGCCTTGGCTGAAATGATCGTCGGAAATATCGACGACTACGGCTACCTGAAGGCGACGGTCGAGGAACTCGCGGCCGGCACAGGCACTCCAGCCGAGAGGATTGATTCTGTTCTGCGCGCCATCCAGGCTTTTGAACCCGCGGGCGTCGGGGCCAGGGACCTTCGCGAGTGCCTTATGCTCCAACTCGAACGCGCCGGCAGGCAGGACTCGCTCGAGTACCGCATCATCCGCGACTTCATGGAAGCCCTCGGCCGCCGCAGGATTCCCGAAATCGCTCGTGGCACGGACACCGAAGTCGATGAGGTTCAGGATGCGCTCGAGAATATTGCCAAGCTTGAACCGCGCCCCGGTCGCGCTTACCTGCCTGACGATGACCATTTTATCCTGCCTGAGGTCTTCGTGCATCGCTCGGGAGACGATTGGGTCGTAACGACAAACAACGAGCACATCCCGCACCTGCGGATCAGCAACACCTACAAGGACCTGATGTCGCATGGCGAAAACTCGCCCGAGGTGAAAAACTACATCCGCGAGAAGATCCGTGCCGGAAAGTTCCTCATCAAGAGCCTTCACCAGCGGCAGGAAACCATTCTCAATATCGCGCGTGAAATCGTGAAGCGACAAAAGGATTTCCTCGATAAAGGAGTCGCTCACCTGAAGCCAATGACCATGGTTCAGGTGGCGGAAGTCGTCGGCGTCCACGAGACCACAGTGAGCCGCGCCGTTTCCGGGAAATACATTCAAACGCCTCAGGGCCTGTTCGAGATGAAATACTTTTTCACTGCAGGCATCCAAACAGAATCGGGCGACGGCATGTCCAATACCAGCGTTAAAGACATGATCGCCGAAATCTTCGCTCGCGAGGACGGCGGCCACCCGTTGTCTGACCAGGAGGTGGTTCGCATTCTCAAGGAACGCGGAATCGTGATCGCGCGCCGCACGGTGGCGAAGTATCGGACCGAACTGAACATCCTGCCCTCGAATCTGCGCAAGGTGTACTAGCGGGTATTTCCATGCATTTGATCCGGCGCGGCTTAATTCGGCTGAGTGTAGTGGAGCACCCGTCCGCAATCGTTCGCATTCTGCTGCTTTGGTTTTCTTGTGTCGTGATTCTGCATATTAGTGGCCCTGCCGCGGCTGCTGCGGGCTTGGTCGAGGCCAAGCGCCCGAACTTTCTCGTCATATTGGCCGATGATCTGGGCTTCTCAGATCTGGGCTGCTACGGCAGCGAGATATCCACGCCTAATCTCGATCACCTTGCGAGCAATGGGCTTCGTTTCACGCAGTTTTACAATACAGCTCGCTGCTGGCCTTCCCGCGCCGCCCTGATGACAGGTCACTACGCACAGGCCGTCCGGCGGGACGCTGTTCCCGGGGTGCCCAGCGGCACGCGAGGCACCCGGCCTGGTTGGGCAAAGCTCATCCCGGAGTTTCTGCGTCTGGAGGGGTATCGAAGCTACCATTCCGGCAAGTGGCATATTGACGGCAAACCACTCGATAATGGGTTTGATCGCAGTCTCGAAGTGCGCTGGGGCGAGAACAATTACTTTAAACCGCTGAATACCACCGAGGATGGAGCGGCGGTGGTGCCAGGCACGAATTACTACTCCACCACCCATTTCGCCGACTACGCAACCCGGTGTCTGGATGAGCATGCGCGCACATTTCCTGACCGTCCGTTTTTTTTGTATCTTGCTTTTACTGCACCCCACTTCCCGCTGCAGGCGCCGGAATCTGACATCGCAAAGTACCGCAATCAATACACCAATGGCTGGGACATTGTCTCGGGCGAGCGTCGCCGCAGAATTGCAAAGCTCGGCATCGCCACAAACACGCTTCCAGAGATGGAGCGCGAGATCGGACCGCCATACGACTTTCCAAAGGCAATTGAGCGACTCGGTTCGGGCGAGACAAACCGACCCGTGCCCTGGACGGAACTCACGCAGGAGCAGCGACACTTTCAAGTGGCGAAAATGGCTGTTCACGCCGCGATGGTGGATCGCATGGATCGGGAAATCGGTCGTGTTTTGGACCAGCTTAAAGCCATCGGTGCTTTCGAGAATACGGTGATCCTTTTTGCCTCGGATAACGGGGCGAGCGCGGAAATTATGGTTCGGGGGGATGGCCATGATCCCGAGGCGCTGCCCGGGTCGGCTGCCACATTCCTTTGCCTTGGCCCCGGCTGGTCCAGCGCCGCAAACACACCTCTGCGTCGTCACAAGACGTGGGTGCACGAGGGCGGGATTTCCACCCCGTTGATTGTTCATTGGCCCGCCGGGTTGAAAGCAAAGGGCGAACTCCGGCACGCCCCCGCGCACTTTATTGATATCCTGCCCACGATCCTCGAACTTGCCGGCGCCAGTCGAATCACGCCCGCGGATGCACCGCGGTTTCCCGGGCGCAGTCTCGTCCCTTGCTTTTGGGAGGACATCCCCGGCATTCATGATGACCTCTGGTGGCAACATGAGAATAATTGCGCTATCCGTCAGGGCGATTGGAAACTGGTGAAGGACGCCAAATCCTCATGGGCGCTTTACAACATCGCTGTTGATCGCGGCGAGACCAGAGATCTCTCGTCTGAACATCCGGACAAGGCGAAAGCCCTCGCGTCATTGTGGGACCGTCACTCGGAAGAATATCGAAAGCTTGCCAACAAGGATCTTCCAGATCCGCCACGCGCCTCAAAACGCAAAAACAAGGCTCAGCCCTAACGGCTCTGATTCGATGCAAATATCACAGGCTGGCTACTTCCCAGAGGTTATCAGGGAGGCGTGACTTGAGCGCCCAAGGTCCGCACCTTACGAGATGGCCTTTGTCGCCAGTGGTGGTCAATAGCAAGTTCGTGGCGACAAACGTGGTGGACGGCATCAAGTTCTTCCGATTACTGCGACCGTAGCGTGGTCCACAGGCGGTCAGAACTCTGGATGCAGCCAATCCCTGGGATCAATGATATTAAGGCATCCCAGGCAAAAGAGTGTTTTCAATTCATCGCAGAAGCGGACTACTGACGGGCCAAGTGCTCCAAGGCATTGAGCATTGGAGCGCTGGGTATTCTGATGAATCCGTCCATCGGCTGGTTCATCTCGATGACGAGGAACATTGCTGTAGCAGGAGCCAGCGCGCCCACGAACACGGCGGTGATCACAGTGGTGTTGTGCGGCGCAAGCAGCCCGAAGGCCATGTAGAGCATCGAGAGCCAGAACACCAGAACGATGATGAAGGGCAGGGGAACCCCGTTCTGCGCCTGCTCGATCTGGAGCCAGCGGCTTATGAGAATCTTGTTACAGTGCTCCATGGCCTGTTTCTGCAATTCCCGCTGGAGCTCGGTTTGGGGCATGAGTCCGCCGACCTGTAGCATGAGCTGTTGCATGGGGGCACCCTTCTCGAACGCTTTGAGAGAATCCCGCTTACCCTGTTCCGGCCAAAGCAAAGCAATGCTATCGGCAACCTTCTGACGCAGTTGTTCCCGCAGTGCCTTTGCTTCCGGTCCATAGGCTGCCAGAGTTCCATCCAGCATGATCACCCTGGCACTGCTTTCGACGATCGCCGCACTGGCCGAATCATAGCGCTCTTTTGCGGAACTGACCAGCAGCCCCAGAACTACAGCAGCCAACATAGTGATCATGCCGGCAACGATCTTCATGGCGTCCCGGGAATCCGGGTCGAGGTGGGATGGAGGCAGGAGTTTGCGTAAAGCCATTCCGATCCAAACACACGCAAAAATAGAAATGGTGGTGACCGCAGCAACAAGGCCGGAGCTCATGGTTTCCTTTCCAACCCGCAGTCTTCCATGCATGCCGGAGCACGAAACTTGCAAGGTGCTATCATGGCGTCAGGATCATAAGTGATCCCGTGGAATGCAAACTCGAATTGGAGACAGGGGTTTGTGGTCGCAGCAAGCGGCGCTGTTCTGTTTGCAACCCGCGTCGTTTGACCTCTGAAAGCGAAGCGTTGCAGGTTTGTGTGTTGCAGCACATCAAGCCGGGTTTTCGTGCAGCAAGGTCAAACCGCCGACGGGGCGGGATAGGATAAGAAACGTGGAGGGCGGACGGGCATGTTTGCGCCTCGTTTGACAATGGCTGCTCCGGAATAGTCTCTACGTCTCTTTGGCCGCCCTCACAAACGCCCTCAGTTTAATCGGATCCTTGCAGCCCGGCGCTGTCTCCACTCCGCTTGAGACATCCACCCCAAACGGATGCACCCTGGCAATCGCCTCGGCGACGTTCGCCGGATTCAGTCCACCAGCCAGAAAAAATGGCTTTCCAACCGCATGCGCACGGGTTGCCAGATCCCAATCAAAGCGCTCTCCCGTCCCGCCCGGCGCCGACGCCGAGAAAGCATCCAGCAGAAAAGCCTCGGTTTGGTAGCGCACCAATTCCTCGACGAAACTCTCGTCCTTCACACGGAAGGCTTTCATGGCGATGATGCCAAATTGGACACAGAATTCTGGTGACTCCTCCCCGTGGAATTGGAGAAGATTAATGCCAGCCTCGCGAATCGCAGCCGTGACGAGTGATTCCTCAGGGTTCACAAAGACACCAGTCTTCATCACGAAAGGGGGAAGATCGCGAATGATCGCTGCTGCCTGGCGGACACTTACGGCACGGGCACTGTTTTTCCAAAACACAAAACCCAAGGCGTCTGCTCCAGCCTCAATCGCCATTCTGGCATCCTCAACATTTGTTATTCCACAAACCTTTACAACCACGCCCCCACCCTAATCCGGAGGCTTCAAAGACTAAAGTTCCATTTCGACGTCCTCCTTGGATATCATTGATGTCCCTCTGAATGTTTTTCCACAATCCGCACTTCGCTGCGGCACCAGTTCCCCACCCCCTTGCTCGTTCGCGCGAAGCAATACCAAACTTGCCGGGCTGGAGTGTGCTTCTATAATGCATCAATGCTGGACATCAAACTCATCCGCGAGAAGCCTGATTTTGTTTGTAGTAGGCTTGCCTTACGAGGGCAGGGGGACGACGCGAAGATAGCCGAGGTGCTGAGCCTCGACGAGAAGCGCAGAAAACTGCTCACCGAAGTCGAAGCCCTGAAGGGCCAGCGCAACAAAGCCGCCAAAGAGATCGGGGCCCTCATGGGCCAAAAGAAGTTCGATGAGGCCGAGGCTCGCAAGAAGGAAACACGCGAAATTGGAGACCGCATCTCTGAATTGGACAAGGAAGCCGGCGCGGTGGAGTCCCGGCGGGACAAGCTCATGCTTCAAATCCCGAACCTTCCCCATGAATCCGTCCCGCAAGGCAAGACAGCAGAAGACAACCCCATCGTGCGCACGTTCGGCCAAAAGCCGGAGTTCACCTTCAAACCAAAATCCCACGTTGACCTTTGCGAAAAACTGGGGCTGGTGGATTTTGAGCGCGCCACCAAGCTCTCGGGCAGCGGCTTTGTCCTCTACACGAACATGGGGGCGCGGCTCGAGCGCGCATTGATTCAATTCATGCTGGATACCCACACGCGTGAGCACGGTTATACCGAAATCTCACCTCCATTCATGGTCGGGCCGCAATGCCTGGAGGGCGTAGGGCAATTCCCGAAATTCGCCGACCAGTATTACGCTGTGCGGGAAGGACTGGACGACGCCACGCTCGGAAAGCTTTACCTGATCCCCACAGCCGAAACGCCCGTTGCCAATATTCACCGGGAGGAAATTCTGCCCGTAAAGCTTCTGCCCGTAAATTACTGCGCCTATACGCCGTGCTTCCGCGGAGAGGCTGGCGCTGCCGGTGTGGGCACCCGCGGCATGATTCGAGTGCACCAGTTCGACAAGGTCGAGTTGGTCAAAATCACAAAACCGGAGGACGGCTATGCCGCGCACGAGCAAATGCTGGCACATGCAGAAAACATCCTCAGGAAACTCGATTTGCATTATCGCGTGGTTCTGCTTTGCACCGGGGATATGGGTTTTGCCAGCGCGAAAACCTATGATATAGAAATCTGGGCCCCAGGGCAGGGGAGCTACCTCGAGGTGTCCAGCGTGTCGAATTGCGAAGATTTCCAAGCGCGTCGCATGGCGCTCCGTTTCAAATCCGAAACCAGCGAAAACCGGTTCCCCCACCTGCTCAATGGCAGCGGAACAGCTCTGGCCCGGCTGTTCGTGGCGCTGATCGAGAATAACCAGCAGCAGGACGGCAGCGTGGCTATCCCTCCCGCGCTGCAGCCTTACCTGGGCGCAGACAGGATCACCGCGAGCTGACAAGTGGCCACAGAATGAGAATTCTCCTGGCCAGCAGCGAAGCGCATCCGTATTCGAAGACCGGCGGTCTCGCGGATATGGCGGGCGCCTTCAGCAAAGCGTTGGCGCGAAAGGGCTGTCAGGTCGGACTAGTCACACCTCTCTACGCTGGCGTCCGGGAACGCTTCCAACAACTGCGCCGCCTGGATTTTCCATTGGATATTCCTCTTGGAATGCAGCGAGTACAGGCGGAAATCTGGACTCTCGATCCCATGCCCGGCCTCACCATTTATTTCATAGACGAGCCGGGCTTTTATCAGCGCGCCACTCTGTACCAGAAAGATGGACAGGATTATCCCGACAACGCCGAGAGATTTATCTTCTTTTCCAAAGTGGCGGCGGAACTGGCGTTGCACCTGCCTTGGCGGCCGGAGATTCTTCACGCGCACGACTGGCAGGCCGCCTTTTCCGTGCTTTTCCTCCACCACACGCGGCGCCTTGCTGGTTGGGCCAATGCACCACGAACCTGTCTCACAATCCACAACCTCGCTTACCAGGGAGTCTTTCCGCCCTCACAGTACGCCCTGACAAACCTGCCCTGGGACTATTTTTCCCATGATGGTGTGGAGTTTTACGGCCGACTCAACTGCCTGAAGGCCGGAATCGCTTTCGCCGATGTGATCACGACAGTCAGCCCGCGCTATGCCCGCGAGATCACAACGGAGGAGTTCGGAGCCGGCCTGCACGGATTGCTGCTGCAGCGCAATCGGGTGCTTAAAGGGATATTGAACGGGGTGGATTATACCGAGTGGGATCCGGGCAGCGACCCGTTCATACGGCACAATTTTGCGCTTGACAGTCTGGCGCACAAAGTCAGGAATAAAGCTGACCTCCAGGCCGAATTCGGCCTTGCACAGCGCTCGGACGTACCCTTATTCGGCAACATCGGACGGATGGTTGAACAGAAAGGCGTAGATATCCTCCACGCTGCCCTTAACGAAATGGCCGCGTACGACCTTCAGTTTGTCCTGCTTGGATCAGGCGCTCCGGAAGCTCAAAGAATCCTTCAAACCGTCGCAGCAAGGCATCCGGAAAAATTTGCGATTCGAATTGGCTTTGATGAGGGTTTATCACACAGAATTGAAGCGGGATGCGATTTCTTCATCATGCCGTCCAGGTTCGAGCCCTGTGGACTCAACCAAATGTACAGCCTGCGGTATGGAACGATCCCAATCGTCCGGGCAGTGGGCGGGTTGAGCGACAGCGTTGTGGACCTGCGGGAGGACGCCGCACTGGCTAACGGCATCAAGTTTTATCAGTATGACTCGGCAGCACTCGTAAAGGGAGTGCGAAAAGCACTGGCGCTTTACGAGAATGCTCGCTTACTCAGCCATTTCAGGAAGAATGGCATGCTTGCGGATTTTTCATGGGATCGAACCGCAGAGGAGTATCTAAAGCTCTACGAACAGTCCACAGGGAGGCGAAAATGACACTGATGACGCTTAAGGATGGGCGAGGCAGAGGCTTTGGCAAGTATACGCTCGTGTCGCACAATATGTGTTATATTTAATTGGCTAACGGTGAAATCGAATCCTCCTGTTACT
>CAYNZC010000053.1:0-30238 GCA_964401575.1 uncultured Verrucomicrobiota bacterium | reverse complement strand
CAGGCTACTCAGGGGGAGCAGGGCTGGTCTGTCCAGCCCTGCTTTTTTTAACTATAAAAGATGGCAGCGGAGAAAGGCCAATGTTGTATCGCTTATGTCGCGGTAATGGTGCGTCCTTTGACACCAGGCTGATTCGTGTGCTTCAGAACTGAGCTTTTCTGGCTCCGGCCCTCGTCCTGCAATACCCTATTTTGCGGGTATTTCACTCTGGCGGTTCAGGCAGTAAGCTAAGAAGGAGATGTGTGTTATGCGTTTGTTTGCGCTGTTTATCGGCTCGATGTTTTTTTCCTTTATTGGCGCAAGCCACGCTCTGGCTGCGCCGGCGAACCGTCCGAACGTGCTCTTCATCTTTGTTGATGACAGTGGCTGGGGGGATTTCTCCTGCTATGGCAACACCAACAAAACCGCAACGGGCGGCCCGATCACGCCCAACATTGATCGCCTTGCTGCCGAGGGCATCCGGTTCACCCAGGGTTATGTGGCCTCGCCGATATGCTCGCCCTCGCGCACCGCGGTGCTCACCGGAATGGAACCGGCTCGCTACGCTATCTACAGCTTCTTGAATTCGAAGTCTGAGAACGCCCGGCGCAACATGGCGGATTGGGTGCAGTCGGATACCGTGAGCGGTCCGCGCCTCTTCAAGCAGGCGGGTTACACCACGGGCCAGTTCGGCAAGTGGCACATGGGCAATGGACGGGACGTGAACGATGCGCCTCCGCCCTCGATGTATGGATTTGATCAATCGCTGGTTGCGTTCGAGGGCAACGGCGACCGCCTGCTGTATTGGTGGAACGACGGCAGCAAGTACAGCCTGTCGCAGGCGAACGAAGACGCCACGGTGGGAACCTACGAATACTGCTACTGGCATGAAGCAGCCGGAAAGCACACCGAAAAGGCCCTGAAATTCATGACCAACGCGGTCAATATCGGCAAGCCGTTCTACATGCACGTGCCTTTCAATGACACGCACGATCCCTACGTGGTTCCTCCCGGACAGGAGAATGATTTTGCTCACGCGACCCCTGACAGCGAAAGCAGGCTTTTCCTGGGTGAGCTTCACAATTTGGACAAGCAGATCGGGCGGCTCATGAGCGGCGTGGATGGACTCGGGGTGGGGGAGAACACCATCATCGTGCTGGCCGGGGACAACGGGGCGCCCACGAACCAAACGCCGGCCCGGCTGCTTGGCAGGAACGGCGGGCTAAGCGGCAGCAAAGGCAACCTTTATGAGGGAGGCATCCGGGTGGCGTTCATTGCGCGCTGCCCCGGGATAATTCCCGCCGGAAGAACGAACACCACGACCGTTGTTTCCACGCTCGACCTTTTGCCCACCTGGTGCTCGCTCGCAGGCATCCCCCTGCCAAACGCGCCGTTCGGCGGTGAGGACATGAGCGACGTGTTTCGCGGCTCCACCCGGCCCAGGAGCAGGCCTGTTTTCTGGGAATACGGCACTGTCTCCGCCTTGAGCCCCGTCTCGCCCAAGCTGGCAATCCGCCAGGGTGATTTCAAATACATGTGCAACCCCACGGGCACCCGTGACGAGCTGTACCACATTCCCAATGATCCCTCGGAAAGCGCGGATCTGTCCGTAAACGCCAGCTATGCGGCGTTGGTTTCAGACATGCGAACGCAGCTTCTGGATTGGTACCAGGAAGCTGTGCTCGGAAACGTTGGCCCTACAAGCTCCTGCCCGGCAAACGGCTTCACCGGGCCCGTGATTTCCGACACCTACGATGTGCCCGGGAACGATTCCTGGACGTCCGGATTTGGGGAGAACTCCGGCGTCAACCAGGACATTGCTGACCGGATGGGCGGTGCGGCGGCGGCTTCGATCTGGGGTTACCGCATCGGCACCGGCACCAGGCCGGCATCGGACTTCAGCATTAAGGGCAATCGCCTCGCGGCCGAGCCCAGAAACGCCAATGCGCGTTTCGAGTTCAGCCCGGATGGAACAGTTCCATTTGATTTTGGCGAGTACCTCGCAGGCAAACAGTATGACCTGTCCGTGCAGATGGACATCAGCGTCGTGGGGGTAAACTACGCGCAGCGCATGTCCCTGAGCCTTTCGGATACCAGTGATGCTGCCGTGCAGGGGGTGGATTTCGGAATTCAGATCGGCAAGGACACCGCCACCACCCTTGGCGTCTTCAAGCGGCTCAGCGCCGGCTCGGTGAACACAAAGATTCTTGGCGGTTTGCCCATTGGCGTGCCGGTGAACATTGTGTTGCGAATCTCGGATTTCAACGGCAACACATCCGATCCACTTTCGACCTACCAGGTGTTCGTCAATGGCTCCAGCGTCAACTCAGGCACGTTCGGCTTCGATGCCTCGACGTCCGCCCGCTACCTGATCTTCGACGTGGCGGCTCATGAGGGATATGTTTATTACGACAACATGGCGCTCAACGTCACCGGCAGCACAGCGACGAACACCATTTGCCACAAACCGATCCTGGCCATTTCGGAGCTGACCGAACCGGGCGCTGGCGAATTGAACGCCCGCCTGTACTGGACCGTCCAGCCGGGTGTGACGGTGCAACCGCAGTTTTCCGCGGATCTCCTGAGCTGGCTGCCCCTGACCAATTCCGCCGGGGCGCCGCTCAGCATCACAACGCCGCACGGGTCTTTTCAGTGGCTCAACGTGCCCGTGCCGGCATCGGCGCTCCAAAAGTCCTTCTTCAGGCTGAGCCGCCAGTAGTCCCGTCCGCATGGTTGGAGGGCTGCGTCAGGTGAAAGGCCCCGGCACGGCACTTGATGCCGGCGCATCACGGGTCTGAGATCCAGCGGGCTCTGTAGTAGGCCTCGCCCGGTGCGGCGCTGAGGTCCGAGAAGTCGTCCGTGATCCGCCACAATCCATCCGGCGGCGCGTTTGTAGGCCACAGGCGCAGGATTCCGCTGAAGGTGGCGTTTGTGGCGCGCTGGACTTCGTAGGCGTAGCCGGGATATGCCGCAAAGGAAACCGTGATGCTCGAGTTCTGGCCGATTTCGATGTTTGTGGCTCTGCCGATGACGTTTGTATCCATCTTGATGAACACCGTTGCCGAAGCTGCCGCTCCGTAGGTGTCGGTCACTGTGTAGGTGAAGCTGTCGTCCACATTCACGCTGTTGGTGTAGTAGATAAACGTGCCGTCCCTCGAAAGCGGCGCCCCGGCTGCCGTGGTCGCCGAAACGCTTGCGAGTGTGAAGGCATCCAGCTCGGGATCCGAATCGTTCGTCAACAGGTTGGACGCTCTGATCTTGAGCGAAAGCCCGGGCGCGCGCGGAATGATGTCATCGGTGGCGACCGGCGGTGAGTTGAATGTGACGGTTAAAGAATCGCTGGCCGCCGGGCAAGGCGCCTGGCCTCCGCTGGTCAGGGTGAGCGTGACGGAACGCGTGACGGAGCGTTCGGCCTCCGTTGGATAGTAACGTCCCGTGCCGTTGTTGAAGTCATCAAACGCGCCGCTGCCGCCACTCCACGTGGCCACGGTGGCGCTGCCGCCAATGGAGCCGGATAACGCCACCCACGGCGCCGTTGGCGGCGCCACCTGGTCAGCGCCGGCATCCACCGTCGCCGGCATCCGGACTGTTATGTCCGCGCTTCCGGAAATCGCGGACGCCGGGCAGCCGGCGGAATCACTCAGCGAGACAATCGTGTATTGCGTTGAAACTGCCGGACTGACGCTGCGCGAAGCGGGGCTCGACGAGGCATTCTGAACGATGCCGTCGGACCATGTGATGGTCCAGGGCGCAACGCCGGCGAGGTCTGCGGAGATTGTGCTCGCGCCGCCAAGGCAGATGGTCGAGGAACCGCTGACATCCGCCGTCGGCCCGGCTGGCGCAAACGGGGATACAGTGGTCAGGTGGATGTTATCAAACTGCCACTTGTTGCCATTGTTGGCATTTCCCGCGCGCAGCCGAACCGTGTTGAACGAGGCGTCGTTATTGCCGAAATTAAACGAGGCCGAAGCGGCGGCGCACGCCTCGCCCTGGTTAAAGTTTGGATTGACCCAGAGCGTGAGCATTCGGGCGTTAAAATCAATCTTTGCGCACAGCAGCGTGGTCGCAAAGGTTCCGATGCTGCTGGAACTGTCGGCTCCCGCGCCGTTCAGGCTGCTGGCGGCCGTCGCGCCCCAATAGCCGGCCTGCCAGCGCTGTCCGATCAGGAATTTTTCGGTCGTTCCGTTGAAAAGCCCGATACCCCCGAAGCTGCTCGCAGTGGAGAAGCTGCCTCCGCTCGCGCCGCCCACAGCCACGAGGCCATAAACGTAAACGGCGCCGGACGAAACCGTGGCGTTCAGGTTTCTGACGGCTTCGAGAACATTGGCGCCCTCCATCGAATTGTTGAGCGGGTACTCAACGATCGGGCTTGTTGAAGAGACGGTATTCACACCGCTCAAGGCGGCATCCACGACGTTCGGCGAGGTTCCGAATCCCTGATCATACCAGTTTCCGGACCAACCCGAGCCGCCCCCCTGGCCATACAAACTTCCCGAATAGCCGCTGAAATCCTCGGTGGCAAGGTCGCCGGACACATACAGCTCGATCGTGTCGCTGACGTAATAGGCGGCGCTGCCATCCGCCCAATACTGTGCTTCCACACGCCTGGTCCCGTTGCCGGGCGGAAGGTCGCAGGTCGAGGTTGCGGCGTAGGGTTGCCATGGACCCCAGGCGCCCGCGCCCGCTTTGACGCGCATTTTGGCGGCGCCGGCTGCTTTATGATACAGCGTCACACTGGTGTTTCCGGTCGTGGCGGCGCCGTTCTCGATCAGGTTCACGTCATTGGTGGCGGAGCGGTTCACAAGGATGTTGCTCTCGCTGCCGTACAGGAAGCGGGACCGGAATTTGCCGAACAGGTTTACGCCTGTGGTTCCGGCTGCGCTCGAAAGCACCTCGGCTGTGTGGATTCCCTCGGTTGCAGTCACCGTGTATGAAAGTTCACGCTGCGCGGGATCCCAGCTCAAGGCTGCCGCCGGAACCGGCTGTCCATCATAACGAAAAGCGGCTTTCACGGACGCTTCGTCCATGGCCTCGCTGAACCTGAGACGCACGGTCACGTTGTTGTTTGGGATCCGCTCATCGTGAGCGGGAAAGACATTAGTCACCACCGGGCCCAGGTTCTGGAGATTGGCCTGCAGGACAAACACCTTGGTTTCGTAACCGTTGAGCGCAAGCGATGAAAGCCTGCCGCCGCTCGCGAGGGTGTAGGTTTCAGACGGGTTGAGCGCATTTACGATCACATCCCCCTCGCTCCAACCGGTCCAGAAATCGCCCAACTCGCCGCCGGCCCAGAGCGTATCCCGCCAGGTATTGAAGGCCACCAGCGCCCACTGGTTGGGCGCGCCATAAACGCGAGAGCAGGCGTAGATGCCGTTGCCGGAGCCTGTCTGGCGCCATCGTTCGTAAACCTCATGAGTCGCCTGGAGTGCCGGATATTTTTCGCGGACATTCATGCACTTTTGCACCCACAGAAAGTGCGGGTTGCACATGTCGAAGTTATCCTTTTGGGCGGGGTTGACGCCGGCCAGTGAGCCGACATTGTCCCACGCAAGGCTGGTCATGAAGTCTTCGCGGGACCAGCCGTCCAGAGCGGTGCCGTAGGAGCAAAAGCCCTGCTCGTCGCCGTAATAAAACAGCGGGATGCCAGGCCAGAACGCGATGATCGCGCTCGAAAGATCGGTCTTGAGGAAACCCTCGGCGGCCCCCGCCGGGTTGTGGACCATGCGCCACTGGTCGTGATTGTTGTAGAAGTTCAGATGCGTGTAGCGCACCTCGTTCCAGACCGGATCAAAAAAATCGTAACTGTTCATATCCGCGTCCAACCCGGATTTGAGATTGCCAAGGTTGCCATTGACCTGGTCCTTGACCGCGCTTTGAAAAAAGTCGAAATAGGCGCGATAATTGATCCCGCCATCCATGGTGTAATCGCTATCAATGAACTGGTAGGGCTGCCCGTAGTCATTCGGAGTCTTGCCGCGTCCAACCATCGTTGCGGCTCGCTCCCTCGAGCAGTAGAACTCGCCAAAAATAAAGAAATCACTCTTGCCCAGCGAAGCCGCATGCGCTTTCACAGCCGGACACCACCGCTGAAAGAAATAACGCGGCACCTGCATCGGGGTGTCCATCCGGATGCCGTCAATGTCCGTGGACGCAATCAGCGACTTCGTCATTGCGATGATCTTATCCTGCACTCGCGGGTGCGTGACGCGAATGTCGTCAAGGCTGCCGTAAATCTTGCCAAGGTGGTTTTGCCAGGGGTCGCCATAGTTGCCGAGATCCCCGTTGTGATGCAGGTCGCTATCCCAAAAAGAGCCCGAGCCGGAGTCAATGCGGACAAAACCATCATCGCCAAACACGTTGCAAAAGGCGCCGCTGGCATAAAAGGTGTTATTCACCGGGAAGTCCACATACGTCTGCGCCGGGTCGCGCGGGAACAGCCGGTACTCCCCGTCGTGCAAGCGGAACGGCGCGCCATCATCCGGGTGACCCTCAAAGTAGTAAAGGTTCTCGAGATGATTCACAACGATATCCACGATGACATACATCCCGAGCTCATGAGCCTTATTCACCATGGCCCGAAAATCCTCGAGCGTTCCAAATCGCTGGTCCAGCAGGGTGAAATCAATCTGCCCGTAGCCGTGGTAGGAATTGTTGCGGTTCTGGAAAATGGGCGAAATCCAGATCGCCTTGTAGCCCAGCGCGCGGATGTATTCCAGCCGGTCGCGGATTCCGAGAAAATCCCCCCCGTGCCGTGCGCCGACATCCCGCAGGTCGTATCCCGAGTAGGCCAGCTCGTTGTTGGCCGGGTCGCCGTCGTTCCACCGGTCTGTGATAAACTGGTAAATGGGTATCTTCCGCCAGTCGTCGGGCGAGGGAAAGTAGGTGTGTCCCGGCCACGCGCCATAATACTGCGAAGGATCCGTACCGGAGTTCATGTTGACGTTGTATGCGCCGTTCTGCCCGGTCCAGGGCGAAGCCACGGTTGAAAACCACTGAATCGCAAAGCCAAGAACAACGAGTGTTTCGATAAAAATTCGTGAGCAATTTCTCATGGATTTCTTCACAGGGATACAATAGCAGACGTGGCAGGGTTCGGATAGCGCACTAATATGCGGTATGGCACGGTTTGCAGGGACCCTCTCTCTCCGCCGCGATGCATCGAAATTCCACAGGCGCGCCTCCGGATTCCTGGCTTTCCCGTGCCCGGCAGAACGCCCGGCAGGATCGGCGGCGACCGGCCCGGCAGATCGCCCCGGGCATGCCCCCCGAGCACAGACCCTCGATACGGATTGACGGGAGTCGAAGTCATCCTTGAAACTGCGTCTTATGAAGCAGTCCAGGATTACAGGGGACCCCGTTCGAGCGAGCATGTTGGTCATGCTCAGGAAAGAAAGGGCCATTCCTCGAGGTGCCTTTTGGGTCCGCTTGATGGCGGTGGTCCTCCTGGTGTGTTGCGGCAGAGCCGCGGACATCCCCAACAGCAGCCTGTATTCGATCGTCACCAATCCGGGCGAGGATGCTTCGACCGAGATGAACATTGGCTGGCACTCCAGCGCGGACCTCACCAACTCTTTTGTCTGCTACACCAAAAAGTCGGATGCTGCCTGGACGAACGTTGCGAACGCGCAAGGAGCCTCTCAGCTTGCCACCGTTTTCAATGGCATCTCCTCCAAGACCGCTTCCGGCGCGGATCTGACCGAGGAGGCGATCTTTCTCGATTGGGGGGTAACGCTGACCAACCTGGAACCGGATACGGAATACATGTACAAGGTCGGCGCCGGCGACCTGCGCAGCCCGATTTACTATTTTAAGACCGCGGGATTCGGGACGTTCAGCTTCTTCTGGATCGGCGATTTCCATGTGTATCCCCCGCTTGGGGGCAGGCTGCGTAACGCAGTCAAACTGATCGACACTGCGGCAGGAATGGACTCGGATCTGGATTTCATATTCTCGACGGGCGACGTGGTAGCCTGGGGCGGCAGCTACTCCTTCTGGAGAAATCTGTATGAGCAGGACTTCATCCGGAAATACATGTTTGCCAATGTCATCGGAAACCATGATGCAATGACCCGGACCGGAACCATCAGTTCCGAGTTTTTCAAGGTTGCCAATAATAACCCGGCCAACGGCTACGCCGGGCAGGAGGGCGTCTGTTATTGGTTTCTGTATGGCAAGGTTTTGTTCCTTACGCTGAACAACGAAGTGATGGTGCGGAACCCTGTCGCGGAACAGGCAGCCAGGGATTGGGCAGCCCGAGTGATCAGCCGGCTGAAGGGAAAATATGACTATATCTTCCTCTGCCAGCATTATCAGTGGTTCGACGGTCGAGCCGGGAAAACAAGCTGGTATGCCAACTGGAAGGATTTCTGTGACGAGCACAACGTCGCCCTGGCGCTGGCCGGCAATAACCACGTTTATCAGCGAAGCCGGTCCCTGTGCCAGGACAAGGTGGTGCCGGATGGGCAAGGGACGGTTTATATGGTCGTGCCCTCCTCGGACGGTGAGCGCGGCGTAAAGGCAGGCACGCTCACGCAGAATGCCGAGAAACTGGCTCACACCTACTCGAACCAGAATGCCGTGAACGGACAGGTCAAAACCATCGGGGGCATCCTGGTCCGGGTTCATGCCGGGGGCATCACCACGAAGCTGGTCTATTTCGAGGACAACGCCTTTCATGTGGCGGACGAATACTCCGCCCCCCTCCGCCGCGCGCGATGACGCAACGCTGAAAATGGCGGGCTCCGGCATTTTTGCCGGCATCGAGCGGAGGTTCTTGACGGTTGCTCGCGCACCACTTACAAAACTCCAATGACGTGTTCGAAGCGTGGATCGGAACGGCTCAATCGTCGCGATTTCCTGGTGCGGACGACGCTTGCGGCCGGGGGCGCTGCGATGATTTCTCCCGCTGCGGTTCTCGGCGCCAATGGAGCCACTCCGCCTTCCGAACGGGTGACGGTGGGGCTGATCGGCCCCGGGTTGATGGGTTCGGGCCATCTGCACAGGCTTGCCAACGATCCCAGGTTTCAGCTCGTTGCGGTGTGCGATGTGGACAAAGAAAGGCGCGACCGCGCGCTGGCCGCCACCGAGGCTGCCTACGACCGCGCTAAAGCCTCCGGCACATACAAGGGGTGCGCCGCCTGCGTGGATTACCGCGAGATCCTCGCCCGTCCGGACATTGACGCGGTGCTCATCGCCACGCCGGATCATTGGCACGCCACGCAGTCGATTGATGCCGCGCGTGCGGGAAAGGACGTTTATTGCGAAAAGCCGATTTCCCTCACGGTGGAGGAAGGCCGGCGCCTGGTGGAGGCGGTCCGGGAAAACAAACGCGTGTTTCAAACCGGGACGCAATACCGCTCTGCGCACGCCATTCGCACGGTATGCAACTTTGTGCGCGGCGGCGGTCTCGGGCATATCAAGCAGGTATTCGCGCTGATCCAGCCGTTGAACGATTTTATCGGCTGGCGTTTCAAGGGACGACACGAGGAGCTCTGGAAAGGCGCGGCGGAATCTTTCTTCCCGCTGGATTTCGCCCTGCCCGCCGAGACGCCGCCGCCGGGCCTCGAGTGGGACCTCTGGGTCGGCCCGGCGCCCTGGCGCGAGTATCACCCGTTTTACCATTCGAATCCGAGCACCGGCGTGGTTCCGTGGTCGTTCGACGCCGCGTTTGGCGCGGCCTCTTCAACATGGTTCATGTCTCACTCGGTGGATGTGATTCAATACGGCCTGGGCGTGGAGCGCAGCGGCCCCGTGGAAATCATCCATCCGTCAGACGGGAATTATCCCACGATCACGTGCCGGTACGCCAATGGCACCCTGCTCCATTTCGTGCGCGGGTGGCATGAGGTTAAGACGTTGTATCGCGCCGTTCCCGAGGATGCGCGGCTCGCGGGAAATTTTGGGGGTGTGTTTGTGGGTGAACGCGGGTGGCTTACAAGCATGTATGGCGGCGGCCGGCTCGAGGGCGCCCCGGAATCGCTTTTCGAGGAGATGAAGCTGGTGCGCACGCCCGAAGTGAACATCGGCGGCAACACGCATCATGCAAACTGGCTTGAATGCATCCGCTCGCGCCGGGCGCCGAGCGCCGACGAGGAAATCGGGCACCGCACTTCCTCCGTGTGGCACCTCCTGGTGGCCAGTCTGAAGCTGGGCAGATCGTTGCGGTGGGACCCTGTCCGCGAGACTTTTCCCGCCGAGCCGATGGCAAACCGGTTGCTGTCGCGCGCCAACCGTCCACCCTGGACCGTATAACAAAACTATGAGACCGATGATACTTCTGCTGGCCCTGGCGTGCACCCCGGCAGTAATGGCACAAACAGAGCAGGAACGCGAATTGATCGAGGCCGCTGCCCCGGCCAGGGCCTTCGCCGCGCCGTTGCGACCCCGCAACCTCCTGATCTTCACCCTCAACAAGGGTTACGGCGGGCATCCGTCCATCCAGCACGCAAATGCCGCTTTCACGGCAATGGGCAGGAAGACGGGCGCTTTCAAAACAGAAGTGTCCAGCGACCCGTCCGTTTTCGAGATCGAGTCGCTCCGCCGTTTCGATGCCGTTCTGTTCAACAATACCGTGGGAAATTGTTTCACCAACGGCCACCTTCGCCGGAACCTACAGGAGTTCGTCACTGGCGGCGGCGGGCTGATGGGGCTTCATGGGACCACCGTGGCCTTTACCCAGTGGCCCGGCGCGGTCGAAGATTGGCCCGAGTTCGGCTACATGATCGGCGCTCGCGGCGCCAGCCATAAGGAAAGCACGGAACGCGTCTGGGTAAAGGTCGAGGAACCCGGCCATCCGCTGGCTCGCATGTTTCCTCCAGCCGGTTTCGAGTTCCGGGACGAGTTCTTCCGATATCCGGACACGTTCTCGCGCGAGCGCGTGCGCGTGCTGCTGTCCATGGACACGGAAAAAACCGACCTGGGGCCGCCGGGATCTTTTCCTCATGTGAGACGCGCGGACAACGATTACGCGCTGGCATGGATTCGCAACTACGGTCGCGGACGGGTGTTTCACTCGACCATTGCGCACAACCCGTATGTTTTTTGGAACACGAACATTCTGGCCTTTTACCTTGCGGCGGCCCAGTTCGCCGTGGGGGATCTGCCGGCTCCCACCACGCCCTCCTCCAGGCTCTCTCCTGCCGTCGCCGCCTGGGAACAACTCGGTTGGAAGCTCGGGATCGAGGCCTACACCTTCCATAAGTTCACGCTGTTCGAAACGTTCGAAAAAACGCGTTCGCTGGGCCTGCCCTATGTCGGCGGGTTGAGCTTCCAGCGTGTCAGCAGGGACATCGGGAAAAACTTCGATCCACAACTCTCCAATGCGGAGCTGGAGCAGGTGCGTCTTGAAATGGAAAAAAACGGGCTGCGCATGCTGACCTATTACATCCACGACATTCCAAATAACGAACCCGAGGCGCGCAGGATTTTCGAATTCGGACGCAAGATGGGCATTGAAACGTTTATGTCCGAACCCGCGCCGCAGGCGCTGGACCTTGTCTCAAAGCTCGCGGATGAATACGGCATCAACGTCGCCCTGCATAATCACGATCGGAAAGCCTCGCCGGCTTATTGGAATCCCGAGGGCATCCTCGAATCCTGCAAGGGGCGGTCCCTGCGGCTCGGCGCCGCCGCGGACATCGGGTACTGGATCCGCGCGGGGCTCGATCCGGTTGATGGCATCCGCAAACTCAAACACCGCCTCATCACTCTACAGATGCATGACCTGACCTCGACCGCAGCCGATGCGCACGATGTGCCGTGGGGCGCCGGCGCGGGACGATCTCGAGAGATCTTCGCGGAGCTGCAACGGCTGAACGTCAAGCCGACCATGATCGGGCTGGAGTACTCGCACAACTGGATGGAGTCCATGCCCGAAATCCGGAAATGCATCGAGTTCTTCAATGACACGGCCCTCAACCTCGCAGAACGGAAACCGGAGGCGACGCACCCATGAGCAGCAGGAAAGAAACGGAATTCACGCCTGAGCTGGAAGCGGCTTTTGCAGCGCTGGACAGCTACGGAAACGGCAGTGCGCGCGCAGCCCTGCTGCCCATAGACGCGGAGATTGCGCGCACACCCGCCGATCGCGCGCATCATCTCCGCATCGAGCAGCGTTTGCTCGCCGTTCTTGCCGGGAAGGCATCCGCGCCGGCGAAACAATTCGCCTGCAACAGGCTCGCCCTCATCGGCGCCGCCCGCTCCGCCGCCCCGCTCGCGCGGTTGCTCGCCGATCCGGAGATTGCGACCGACGCCCGGTCAGCGCTCGAGGCCATTGCGGACGCCGCTGCCGCAAAAGCCATTCTGCGGCAACTGCCCCGGTTGAGCGGACGCCAAAAAGCCGGCGCTATCGCCTCGCTCGGCGTGATGCGCTGCCGGCGCGCAGCGCGCCTGATCGAGCGCGAAACGAAGGATAAAGATCCGGATGTCCAGCGCGCGGCCGTGCGCGCGCTTAAAGTTCTCAAGGGCGCCTGAGGTTGCCGGACATTGACCCCGGCTCCTATTGACGATGGTGGGACGGGCGCCTTCTCATTCCTGTATCCTTCCCGCGGTGTGGGGCGTCTATGAGGAGTATGCTCTCGTGAATGGCGCGGGGAGAGATTGTGGTAATTTGCATGGCATGAAAACGACGAGTTTGGCTGCGGTGGCATTTTGCGCGGTGCTTGTTCAGGGCGCTGTTGCGGCGGGTCCAGCCCGGCGGGCGGGCGCCGTTGCGGCACAGCCCGCCCCGACAGCCAATCCCTACGAGGTGCCGCTGGCCTCGGGCGGCGAGGGAATGATTGACCGGATCGTCTTTGCCCAGCTTGAGCGGCTGGGGATCGAGCCGGCGGGGCTCTGTTCAGACGCGGTTTTTGTGCGGCGGGTGTATTTGGATCTCATCGGGACACTGCCGAGCGGGTATGAGGCGCGGGAGTTCCTGCTGAATCAAAGCCCGGTCAAGAGGAAGGCGCTGATTGCAAAGCTGTTGAAGGACGAGCGGTTTGCGAGCTACTGGGCGATGAAGTGGAGCGATTTGCTCCGGGTAAAGGCGGAATTCCCGATAAACCTGTGGCCAAACGCGGTGCAGGCGTATCATCGGTGGATCCGCACGAGCATTCGGGAGGGGATGCCCTATGACCAATTTGCGCGCGAGTTGCTGACATCCAGCGGAAGCAATTTCCGCGTGCCCGAGGCAAACTTCTACCGCGCGGCGCAGAGCCGTGATCCTGCCGGGCTGGCGCAGTCTGTGGCGCTGACGTTTATGGGTGTGCGGGCGGAGAAGTGGCCGCGGGAAAAGCTGGACGGCATGGCGGCATTCTTTTCGCAAATCCAATACAAAAGCACGGGTGAATGGAAGGAAGAGATCGTGCTCTTCAACCCGGAGCTGGCCACGAACAGCCTCTGGAAGGCGGCGAAGTTTCCGGACGGGACGAAGGCGCAACTCAAGCCTGGCGAAGATCCGCGCGCGGTCTTTGCCGATTGGCTGGTGAATCCCAAAAACCCGTGGTTCACCCGGAACATCGCCAACCGCGCGTGGTCGTGGATGCTGGGGCGGGGAATCATACACGAGCCGGACGACATCCGCCTGGAGAATCCCCCCTCCAACGCGGAGCTGCTGGCGTACCTCGAGCGGGAATTGGTCCAGTCGGGTTACGACATCCGGCGGCTGCTCCAGGTGATTACCGAGTCCCGCGTTTACCAGCTTTCGAGCATCGCCAAGAGCACGAACCGTGTTGCCGAGGCCAACTTCGCCTCCTATCCCATCCGGCGTATCGAGGCCGAGGTGCTGATAGACGCGCTCAACCAGATCACCGGGACGAGCGAGAATTACGTGAGCGCCATTCCCGAGCCGGCGACGGTGATCCCGGCCTCCGAGCGGGCGATTGACCTTGCGGATGGAAGCATCACAAGCTCGTTCCTGGAGCTTTTTGGAAGGCCCTCGCGCGACACGGGCTATGAATCCGAACGAAACAACCGTCCGACGGCGGCGCAGCGCCTGCACCTGCTCAACTCGACCCACATCCAGCAGAAAATCGAGAACAGCCAGATGATCCGGTACCAGACCGGCTCGGGAAAAGGGCCGAAAGAAATCGCGACTGGTATATACCTGGGCGTTCTATCGCGGTTTCCGACGGCGCGCGAGCTCGAGGTGGTGGAGGCGTATTGGCAGGGGTCCAACGGACGGCAGGCGGCGGTGGACCTTGCGTGGGCGTTGATCAACAGCAGTGAGTTTCTTTGCAGGCACTAATTCATATCCACTTGTATGAGCACGAATAGCGAGAAGGCGGTGGTCAATGGCATGTCACGGCGCGAGGCGTTGCGGCGGGCGGCGGCGGGCGCGGCTGGGCTTTGGATGGCCGGCGGCGCGGAGCTTTGCACGTGGGCGGCGGCCAAACAGCCCACGGCCAAAGCCGTCATCCAGATCTGGTGCTGGGGCGGACCGGCGCATCTCGATACCTTTGATCCCAAGCCGGGAGCCGGGCGGGATTACATCGGGCCGTATGAAAAGCCGATCGCTACGAACGTGGACGGCATCCAGATTTGCGAAATGCTCCCCTTGCTGGCGAAACAGGCGGACAAGTATTCTATTATCCGCTCGATGACGCACGGGGTGAACGCGCACGAGACGGCCGCGTACATGGTTCAAACCGGGCGCGAACCGGGCGACGGGCAGGTTTATCCATCCGTGGGCGCGGTGGTGAGCCTGTTCAAGGGGTACGATGCTGGTTACAAGGGGCTGATTCCGCCCTACGTGGTGCTTACCGAATTGCAGGGGCGTTTTTCCGAAGCCGGATTTTTGGGGAACCGGTACAAGCCTTTTGCCACAGGCGGCGACCCTGCCCAAACGCGGTTTGCGGTCGAGGGCGTGGTGGCGCAGGGGATCACCGACGAACGCCAGAAAAAACGCCGTGAGCTGCTGCACAACCTGAACACGCTCGAGATGGCCGCGCGCAGCGACAACCGGATTGCGGCGCTTGCCCAGTGCGAAAAGGAGGCATACGACCTGATCCTCGGCGACGCCGGAAAGGTGTTTGATCTGTCCCAGGAAAAGGATGAGGTGCGGGACAGCTACGGGAAGACCACGTTCGGGCAATCCTGCCTCATGGCCCGGCGGTTGGTGGAGCGCGGCGTGCCCTACGTGACCATCAACTACAAGGGATGGGATACTCACAAACAGCACTTTGAGTCGATGCGGCGGAAGCTGCCCGAGCTGGACAAAGCGCTTTCGACGTTGCTGATCGAGCTTGCCCAGCGCGGCTTGCTGGACTCCACGATTGTCTGGTGGGGTGGAGAGTTTGGGCGGACCCCGAAAGTGCTTTGGGAAGCGCCCTGGAACGGGGGGCGGAATCATTATGGGAAAGTGTTCTGCTCGGTTGTGGCCGGCGGCGGTTTCAAGGGCGGACGGGTGGTTGGCTCGTCCACAGCGAAAGGCGAAGAGCCGGCGGAACGTCCGGTGGCGCCTGCCGAGCTGATTGCGAGCATGTACAACCTTCTGGGCATTGACCTCGGGGGCAAACTGCCGCATCCCCAGGGCCGGACGGTGCAGGTGGTCGAGTCATCCATTGCGAGCCGTCCGCTGCTGAAGGAAATCGTGTGATTCAAACCCGCTGCTCATCATGAAAGCCTTTACCTTCGCGTTCCTGACGGGCGCGTGTCTGACCGCACAAGTGGCGTCCGCGCAAAACCTGCCGCACATCGGCTATGTTTATCCCGCCGGCGGACGGCAGGGATCCACCTTTCAGGTGGTGGTGGGCGGGCAGTACCTCGGCAGCGCCACGAACCTGCTCGTCACGGACGGCGGCGTTACCGCCGAGCTTCGGGATTATTCGCGTCCGATGACCCAGCGCGAGTTCAACGAGCTGCGCGAACAGATGGAGGAACTGAGGAAAAAGCGCCAGGCGCTTCAATCCAAAGGCAAAAACAGGAAAGCCCCGGCGCGAGGATGGACGGCGGCGGATGAGCGATTGTTCGCCGAGGTGCGGATGAAGCTGGCGAAATTCCAGCGGCGGCCGCCTAATCCCGCGATTGCGGAGACCGTGACGCTGAGCGTGACCATTGCGGCGGATGCCAAACCCGGCCAACGCGAACTGCGGCTCAGATCGGCAACGGGGCTTTCGAACCCGATGGTGTTCAAGGTTGGCGTGTTGCCCGAGGTTGCGGAAAAGCCGGAAACGACGAAAGAAGAACGCCCGGCGGCCTTCCGCCGGCTCGTGCCCGAGACGCCGGTCAATCCTCCCGAGATGACCGTTGCCATCCCGGTGGTGGTGAACGGCCAGATCATGGCCGGGGATGTGGACCGCATCAAGTTCCGGGCGCGCGAGGGTCAGAAACTTGTGATTGCTGCCAGTGCGCGCGAGTTGGTCCCGTATCTGCCGGATGCCGTGCCGGGATGGTTCCAGGCCACGCTGGCGCTCTTTGACAGCAAGGGGCGCGAGATTGCGTATGACGACGACTTCCGGTTTCACCCCGACCCGGTGCTGTTTTTCACCGCGCCAGCCAACGGCGAATACGCCGTCGAGATCAAGGATTCCATTTACCGCGGCCGCGAGGATTTTGTGTATCGGATCGAGATCGGCGAGCTGCCGTTTGTGACGGGGGTCTTTCCGATGGGGGCAAACGCTGGCAGCGAGGCGACCGCGGAGCTCTCCGGATGGAACCTGCGCGAGCAGACGTTAAACGTCCCGGCCCGTCCGGGCAGCATGGGGATTGAACAGCTTCACCCGCGAAGCGGAGACGCCACCGCCAACCCGATTCCTTTCGAGCGCGGGGATCTGCCCGAGATCCTCGAGCAGGAGCCCAACAACGACAAGTCTGCGGCCGCCCCGGTGAAATTGCCGGTGGTTGTGAACGGGAGAATTGACGCCGCCGGCGATGCCGACCTCTTCCGCTTCGAGGGTAAAGCCGGAATGGAGATCGTCGCGGAAACTGCGGCGCGCCGGTTGAACTCGCCGCTGGATTCCATCCTCACCCTGGCGGGGCCGGACGGAAAAACGGTGGCGGCAAATGACGATTTCGAGGACAAGGGCGCGGGGCTCACCACGCACCAGGCGGACTCGAGGATATTGGTGAAGCTTCCGGCGGATGGCGTTTACACGCTGCAACTGGCCGATACCCAGGGCAAAGGCGGCATCGAGTATGCCTACCGGCTGCGGCTCAGCGCGCCTCAACCGGGCTTCGAACTGCGCGTGGTTCCTTCGAGCGTGACCGTGCGGGCGGGAGGCACGGTGCCGCTGACCGTTTACGCCCTGCGCAAAGACGGGTTTGACGGCGAAATCCTGATTTCAACCGATGAAGGCGATGCGGGAGTGGTGTTGAGCGGCGCGCGCGTGCCGCCCGGAGTCGAGCAGGTGAAGATCACCCTCACCGCTTCGAATTCACGGCAGGGAGATATATTCCCGATCAAACTCGAGGGCCGCGCGTTGGTCGGGGGAAAGGTCGTCACCCGCCCGGTTGTTCCCGCCGAGGACATGATGCAGGCGTTTTTTTACCGGCACCTTGTGCCGTCGAAAGAAATGCTGGTGTGCGTAAGCGGCGCTTTTCCGCAACGCTGGCCGGTTCAAATCGCCAGCGATCTGCCGGTTAAAATCCCCGAAGGCGGCACGGCGTCCGTGCGGCTGACAATGCCAAGGGCCAACTCCGACCGCGCGCAGGTGACGCTGTGCGAACCTCCCGAGGGAATCACCATCCGGAAGATTGCTCCCTGGGCGCGGGGAACCGAGATCATCCTCGCGTGCGAATCCGGCAAGGCAAAGCCGGGCACACGGGGCAACCTGATCTTCGAGCCCCAATTCGCCAGGGCGCCGGCGAACAAGAAAGCATCCGGCACACGCAACCCGATGGGATCGTTGCCCGCCGTCCCGTTCGAGATTGTGAAGTAAAACCTGGAATGGATCGCCCGGCAGAGCCCGAGTGCGTCTGCTGACCTCCCGAACCTCGGGATCTATTAGTAAGGAACCGCATGCCCGCCTGGGCCGAAGTGGATCTAGGCGCCATCTATACCATTGCGTCGGTCCGCCTCGGCAACGACCATGCACGGCAATATACCGACCGCGCCGCCACCAGCCTGCGAGTTTTGGCCGCCACCGAGTACAACACCAACTCGCAGGCCGCCAGTTGGCGAGCCGTTGCGGAATACGAAGCCGCGCCGCTCGCCGATGAGAAAGTCATTGCCTTCGCACCAGCCGCCGCCCGTTGGCTGCGCGTGGAGATTCTCAAAGGCGGCCTGGACATGCCGCGCCTCGACGAGATCGAAGTCTATGAGGCCGAACCGGTATCCAGCGAGGAAGCGGACACCTTTGCCCGAATTGCCAAGCGCGGTCCCTCACCCCCGCCCGCCGCGGAGAAGCCGGGGCCTTTGCTCTGCCTCGGCTCCCGGCAGTACCGGGACGAGGCCGAACGCCGGCTCCTCGCCAACTGCGCGGACGGCGCCGTCTTTCTCATGTACGACGGCAACTGGTGGAATGGGGGCTGCGTGAATCCCGCGCACGGGCACCCCGTTCCGTACCTGCTCCAAGACCACATCCGCGCCAACCTTGACCTGGCGCAGCGGATCCACGCCAAATACCCGAAGGTCCTGATCGAGATGCACGACCCGGCCGCCGGTGGCAGCTCACCGCGGATCACGCCCGTTTATTACAAGTATGGCTTGCCGGGAAGCTACGACGAGAATTGGGGATTCGAACTGATGTGGGATCCGATGGCGGACTTGAAGGAGACCCGCGCCCGGTCCCTCTACTACTACAACATGGGCTGCAACGTTCCCCTCTACCTTCACATTGACCTGCACAAGGACAACGAAAGCTGCGTGGTCCTGTGGTGGTATGCTTCGACCTGCCGCCACCTGGGCATCGGCGGCGCCAGCCCCAACCCCGCGGCGGTCCAAGCCCAGCGGCAGACACTTTAAAGCGGCTTCCTCAGCCCAGGCAATGCCCCGTCAGGCTGCTGCCAAAGGGCATTCACCGCCAGATGTCATGTTTCTCGGACTGGCTTAATAATTCACTTGGAAGAATTCAAACCGGTTACTTCCTCCTTCCGAGACAAAAGGTCGCTGAGACGCTATGGGTGGACCCCTTTTCCCGCTCGTGTAGCTCAAACGATCGCAGGGAAAGCATAACTTTCAATGAGACTGGCGCTTTTGAATTGCCAACCACGCAAGCAAGAGCACGGTTGAGGCTCCAGCGCCTCCCAGGACCACCCACTTCCCTACGCTGCTTCCAGTTCGTTTGACGACCGCCGGCTTGCTGCCGTGCCCCTTGAGATTTGTCCATCTTCCGACACCATCACGTGAGATTCGAAAAACCGGCGTTTCCGCTTTTGCTTGAGGCAGAGCAAGGGCTCCGGGCGGGAAGTTTGTGGGAACGTATTTGATCAGCTCAATGACATGTGCGCTGGTCGTGCCACCCGCCAGGTATTGCTCGAGGATATCAACCTGCTGAGGCAGTTCCATGGAGTCGGACGGGCTTTTGCCATAGGCATAACGGACGGTGAATCGATTGGAGCCATACTGGTAGGTCACGGAAACGGGAATTCCGTTGGAGCGAAAAAGCTCACCCCACACGAGCCGCTTGCCTCGCTTGTCCTTTGGCACAGGACTGCAGGTCGCAGTTTCGGCGGCGAACGTGTCCCCGCTCCACAGGATGGAGCCTGGCCTGATCCACAGCCCGAGCGTCAGCGCTTCCTGGACCGATTCATCGGCAAGTTCCGTCCAAACTCGACCTTGCTTGCGGAGCCGTGCGGATACCGATTCATCGATAGTGGTCCCTTGTTCAAGCACCGTATAGAACACGTTCGAAATCATCCCGCGTTCGCGTCCCTCGCCGCCGAGAAGGCGTTCCACATCGGAAGCCTCCCTCACTGAAAATCCTGAATGCGAACGCCGGACATAGAAGTATTTCGTGGATCCGGAATCCACTTTGAACTTCATCCTGCCGCCCCGGTTCATTTCGTCCAATTTGTCGCTTAGGGCCTGGTTCGGGGAGCTTGTCACGGAAAACACAAGGACGAATTCAGAATCCTGCTTCTGGAGAAACCTTTTGAAATCCGAAACCCATTTTGACTCCAGGTCGGCACCCGCAACTCGCCCGACCATGAGCATCAGCCAGCAGCAGATGATCCAGCGAAGGTAACCAGCCAAAAATCTGTTCATGAAGTGAAGCTTGTTTCTCAGCCTCCAATCTCACAATCGGCATTGTAGCCGGGGGGCAGGGTGAAATCGCTAGCTTCCCGTTGCGCCTCGACACCCTTAACCGTAATCAAGATGTCTCCTGTGCAATCAGGCCCGCTGTAGGACACAATTTGGGAAGCCGACCAGCATGGGCTTATCCAGTTCGTCGTGGTGGTAAAGCCTTCAGAGTTGTTCCAGCCAGTGGGCTGCCCATCGATAACACCGGAGGGATAAACACTCACCACGAGACCAGCATAGCCTACGGAGCCTGGAGTTGTGCTTCCCGTATAGGGAAAACCTGCTGCATCCGGATATGAATTGCATTCGGCTATCTCCACGCAAGGGCAAATGTCCAAGTTGAAACATACGGCATAAATGGAAGCTGCTCCAAATATGGCGAGAATGTAAATTAGTCCCTCTTTTTTCATATAGTATTTGTTACCACTCAGGCAGCCCTACGAAGGAGCTACCATTGACACAAAAGTAGTCCCCCCCCCCCGTTAGAGCGCAAGAGAAAAAGATTCCCTTTTTCGGCTGTACTCAGCCGCAGCGCTGGCCGTAATCTGCGGGGCATGGCCAGCGTCCAGATCATTCAAGGGCGAGCAATTGGCGAGTCGGACCTCGATCTGATTCGCGGCCTGCTCGGCACGTATCCCGACTGGCACCGCACGCGCCTGAGCCGCGAACTGTGCGCGCGCTGGAACTGGCGTAACGCCCAGGGCCGGCCCAAGGATATGGCCGCGCGCACGTTGCTCCTGAAGCTGGAACGGGCCGGACAAATCCGGCTGCCTGCGCGGCGCGGCCGGCCGTTGGCCCAACAGCAGCCCAACCGTGTTGAACGCCGCCAAGTCTTCGACCTGCCCGAGCCGAAACTGGAAGTCACCGAGCATCAGGCCGAGATCAAGACTTGCCAGTGCGGCTGCGTCAACCACGCCGCCTTCCCGACCGAGGCCGCCGCGCCCGCGCAGTACGGGCCGCGCGGTCACCCATCTGGTGTCAGCGCTTTTGGATCTGTTCTTTGGCTTTTCCAACCTTTCGAACCGCCTTTCTGCGGCCCACCCGCGACACTGCTTGCACAACACCCCCGGGCCGGCGTCTGCCTGCTCCAATGCTTCGTGACCTCGCCTGACCCTTCCGAGAACAGCCAAAAACTGCCGGTTGACGCTAATTTCTGGCGTGGATGGAGTCGCCCCATGCTCGGTGAGACCAAAAGCCGATTCTCCCTCACCCGCGCAGCGCCCAGTACAAGCGGGCGCACAAAAAGTGGATTCTATCAGTCTAATTACCCTGACGAATCACAAACGAACTTTCCTGTCCTGACGGCAGTTTGAATCTCTTCAGCCCAAGCGGATGGTTCGGCAATATCTCTGTCAGAGTCGTCGTCTGTTCCTTTGGCAAAAGCAGTTCACTATTGCAGTCCTGCGGTATGCTGATTTTCATTTGCAGACCTTCCGGCTGACGCTGGGCGGCAAACTTAATGGACCCGCGCACTGTATAGTATGTTAAGCTGAGACTGTTGACGTCCGCCAGTTGTGGACGAATCTGGCAATTCGCGAATCCTGGAGTCGTCGCACGAATGCCTGCTATGTCGTTGTAGAATACGTAAAGCGGCACAATCGCACAATGGCTCCACTGGTCGCCGGAATCAGGAGAGACAGTCCAGAATTCCTGAAGCGTATTATTCAATGCCACCGAAGGCATGATCGCCCATTTTTCGCGTATTTCACGCATAACGACATCCGTGCGTCCGGATTTGGCAAGGGCTTCATATCGCCAGCCGGTATTGCAGGGATATGATATGCCCATCTCCGGCGGACAATCTGCCAGTGCCTTTACCGATGCGGCTGTATCGCCACCTGGACATTGGTCGAACAAAACAGCAGTTGCCAGCGAACGGTCGCAAAACCGCGGATTTTTTTCCTCCTGAATCCATGGAAGATTATTGACAAAAATTTTCCGCTCCGGATCCCAGAATTTCTTTACAGTAGTGGCTAATAATTCCTGACTGCGTTTAGTGAATTCATCAGCACGGTGAGAACCGCCGCGCGCCCGCGCGATAGGAGCGAGGGCATGTTCCAACATTGCCGCAATATAGAGATTAAACGCACATATTTTATGCCGTTCCTGCTGAAATGCTGAAAAATCAACCCATACAACAGGAATGCCAAGATTATTGATCGGAACAAGTCCATCGTGACCTTTAATGGAATTCAGGTAATCCGCAAACTTCAAGAGCCGAGGATATGCCTCATCCAAAGCTCTCAAATCGCCGGTATCCAAATAATGTTCCCAGCAGTCAAAGTTGAACCCAACACTGTGGTCTATAATCGGTCCCCAGTATGCCGAATCCAGATGCTTCTGTGGAATTCGTGCAAGCCGGTCAAAAGCAGGCCATGAATCCATAAAGTAACCTTCACGGAGCTGGCCTTCGCTGAATGTTCTGATAAATCGCTGTGTAAGGCGTGATTCGCCGAAGACGCCACGTATTGCCGGCAGTTGATGGCCGCAGTCGCCGCTGTATTGCTGGCGTTCGCGCGCCATGCCATCAACAACCGTTTCCTGTGCGCTGTTGCATAATGTATTTATCGAGGCATCTAATAATTTCTGAATTGCCGAATCTGAACACTGCACCTGTGGCTTGTTCGGCCAGTCAAACATTCTGCGTCGAACGCCGACGTTGCTGATTGTTACCGGCCCAGTTGCATTGCGAACGTGAAGTTGCAGCCACCTGAGTGCTTCAAAATCAAATCCCTGAAACGTGTTCACACCTTTGCGGCAGGTCAATTTGGACCATGCATGAAATTGTGAATCGAGCCAGGATGGATTATTCTTATTGTGAGCCTCCTGCCACATGATATCAACAACAGTGCCTTCCGGGGCATCAATCGTAAAATATGGCCAGCCGACAATCTCCTCCTTGAACTCAAACATAACATACAACCCCTGCTGCGAGTTTGCCGCCGCGGGGAGTTGCCAGCGATTGCCATCTGCCGCAATTGCCACACTTGGTTCGCTCGTAACGCGAAATGAATTCGGCATACGATATTCAAACCAATCGGCAGGATTACGGTTCCAGTCAACACGACCGGCATCGACCAGGCGCATCACAGGAATATTGGTTTCTTTTAATGCCGGAATCTCCCGCATTCGAAGAGATGCCATGCCGGGGGCAACGCACTCAAGCCAGTCATTGCCTGCATAGCGGCTGCACGTCGCCGGCTTATCCGCTCCGCATTCTATTGGCGTTGCGGTTATCCAGTTCGAATCCGGCGTAAATGCGGCAGTGTCCCATCCGTATGGATGCAGTCTGGCATCGAACTCTTCCTGGAGCGAACGCAAGAACCATCGCTTGTATTGTCCGGGCTTGTGTGACCTGTCCAAAAGCACCTGCCACGATGAATCAGAAACAATTCGTTCCTGTTTACCATCTTCATAGTTGAGAGCTAAATTGAAAATAAATCCCGGCTTGCCCGCAGGCCATGTTCCATCGCCATGACCATAGAAAAGCACCTCAACGCCAATGACGTTCGTGCCGACTGTTAGCAGGGCGGTCAAGTCCATCGGGTCAACATCCATATTTCGCGGGTCAAATGGCGCAGGGCCAAACTGAACGCGCTTGCCGTTAACAGTGAGGATGTAACGGCTGTCGGCAGTAAGCCATCCGGTCGCTTTGGTTATTTTTTGAGTCAGCGTTACCTCATGCCTGAACAGGAGAAAAGTGCTCGGCAACGTTCTCTGTGATGGCAGCCAAATCCACTGCGCCGGCAACAAATTCATCTTATATGGCCGCCAGCGAGCCGAAGAATCCGCTGTTTTAATGATATTGTCCGCCTGTTCGACGGTCAGCACCTCATCAGCAACGCATGCGGATAGGTTGCAAATTGCAAAAAGCACGAATCCAGGAACAAATGTCAAAAATGTTTTAGCGCCAGCCGACAAACTACTTGCCATAGGTTTTCCTTGCGGATCTATATAGAATAATTCAGGGAATCTGGAAGCTGAATTATAACGGGGCCGATAATTGTGACAGACTTCGTTTTCATGCGTGTTCCACCTCTCGCTCCAACTGTCTGCAGAGTTGCGCAAGGCGCCTGGCCGGTTTTCGGGCAACCATCGAGACCGCTTGTGTCACTCTGGTGTAATGCCCCATGATCAGCCGGTCCGCCGACCCCGTCATGGTTTCGCCCATAACCGCCGGATTCCGCACCCGGGTTCAGAGGCTTCAGCGAATTGGCAGGATGGGAGTCGCATCGAAAACCCGCGCCAGGTCCCGGTCACCTTGCACAGTATATTGATTCTGCAGCCAGTGATCCGGAAGTCCGCTCACGTCTTTTGCCCCGATCTCATACGTCTTGGGCTCCTTAAACTTCCAAACCTCGGAGTGCCCGTCGGCGAAACTCACTCCGCAGCCGCCGGAATGCCGCATGGAAGGAGAATCGATCCAATACCAGGTCCATGCTGTTGGGGATGGGGACGTCCGCTTGGCGACGTAAAACAAGCCGTTCTCGATGCTGTTGTGATGCTCGTCGATGAATACAAAGGCCTTGGAGGGCGGGGGTGAGACGATTTGCGAGAGCTTCTGCCAGCAGTCCTTGCTGTTAGCAGTTCCGGGGAGATAGTTCATGTAAATGTTCATGGACACGCTTCTCACCCGCCTTGCCGTCCCGAGATCCCGGACGGTCGAATTGTCAGCAGGGCACCTGTAAATCCCAGAGGACTTGTTATAGGTGAAAAGCAAGCTCCTTCGGATATTCACGGTGTCCAGGTCCGTCCATGCGTTCCCTTGCACCCAACTGGTGGAAGTCGCAGAGTAGCCGGCACGCCCTGCCCCGCTCGTGCTCGCATTGGCCGGCAAAGAATCGTTAAAATCCTGCAGGTACATCAGCCAGCAGAACTGCAACTGACGGTAATTGCTCATGCAACCCGTCGCCTGCGCCCGGACCTTCGCCTTGGAGAGCGCGGGCAATAGCATTGCCGCGAGGATTGCTATAATGGCGACAACAACCAGCAACTCGATAAGGGTGAAACCTTCACTCCCATCGTTGCCCCGGAGGGCTTTTTTCTCGTGCAGATGCAACGCGGCTACCCTTCGGCACTGATGAGGTCTTGTCAACCTCGAACTGGTTTCGAACCGGTTTCGGGATACCGTGTAAGGCGGAGGTCGGAAGCGGTCTGCAACCGGGCCATTGCCGCTACGAAACCTGCGCAGCGGCGCGCCGCTTCCGAATACGTGCTCACGGATTGAGAGTCGCCCCCATCCCGGAGCCGGCTTGCGGGTGGAGAGTGCGCCTGCGAACCGCCTTTCTGCGGCCCGCACCGCACCCCGCTGCCGGCACAACACCCACGGGCCGTTGCCTGCCTGCTCCAATGCGTCGTAACCTCGCCTGCCCCTGTGAGAACAGCCAGGAATTGCCGGTTGACGCTAATTCCCGGCGTGGATAGAGTCGGTCCATGCTCGGTGAGACCAAAAACCAATTGTCCCTCACCCGCGTAGCGCTCAGCACAATCGGGCGCACAAAAAGAAAATTCCTATAGGTCTGCGGGCTTCCGAAAAGCAAGTCCATGCCAGCATGATTGACGTTCATTGGGAATACTCGGATTCGGACTGCCGGGTGATCAGCAGGATATGTCAGCACGAAATGCCAACTTGATTCGCGCGGTGGCGGTTTGTCTGGTGGCCGCGTCGGCGCATTTGCCGGCGCAAACCCTTGTCCCTCCTTCGGGTTCGCCGATTCCCGCCGGCGAGGGAGCGCCCTTCGATTGGAGTCAGCCGATGCTGATCCCTGTATCAGTGCAAGTGCGGGCCGGCGGCGCACAACTTAGTGCCGGCGGTCAGACGCTTGGGTTTACTGGCGACCTTGTCCGTCTCGACGCGGACCAGCAGATCGAATCACAATGGACGGTTGCCGAACGTGAATTCACGAGCTTCTCGCTCACCGTTACAGCCAATTCGTCAGCATTGTTGCGGCGCGTGTGCTGGTTCGCAGGTGATTGGGAGCCGGGAGTTGAGCGCGCGGTGCAGTCCACCGCGCTGATGGACAACGTGCTCTTTCTGCGCAAGGGCGACGTCTCGTTCTTCCTCTCGCTCGATTTTCCATACAGCCGTATCGGGGCGGACGGTATCACCTACCCGCCGCAAGAACATCTCGCGGCGGGCCAGCGATATGCCGCGCATGGTCTTACCGTCGGCGCGTGCCGCTTGTCGGGTCAGCGGGTCGGCAAGTTCGACCGGGCGGAGATCGAGGCGGTGAGCGCGTATGTCGAACGTCGTTTCCCGCCGCGCTTTGAACGGCCGATGTTCCTGTCTGCCGGCATCGTCAACCGGATGACCGATGTCCGCGACGGCCGCATCTTCTATTCGATGGCCGATAACCCGACTCTCGCCTTGAGTCCGGCCCTGGTTGAGGAAGACCTGCGTCTCTGCGCAAAGATCGGGATCGAGTATTACCAGGTGTTCGAGGGCGTGTTCGACTGGCCGGACGAGGCAAAGACCGGCGCGACCCTGCGGCGTTTGCAGAAGGAAGCCCGCCGGCTGGGCGTGCGCATGGGCGATTACGCCAATCCGCAAGGACTCTATTGTGGCCACTATAACTACGAACACCGGTCGCTGAACCGCCCGGAGTGGCTCATCGCCGGGGAAGATGGCAAACCGGTCGGGCCGGAATGCCTCGGTTGTCCCGAGTATTCGAAGATGTTGCGCGAGCGGCTCGTCGCCCACAATCGCGAGTACGGGTTGGAGCTAATCATCCTCGACTTCCTCAACATTCGCCCGTGTTACTCGAAGAATCATGGCCACGAGCCGGGCGACGTCTATCAACAGGTCCGCGCCCTTGTCCGGCTGATGACGGAGTTGAACGCGCTCGACCCGGACTTCCTCAGTTGGTCCAATAGCGGCAACTGGCTTGAACTGATGCCCAAGCTCACCTGGTCCAACCCCAACGTCTATCTCACCGATCCCAGCCCCCGCGCCTACGCCTCGCATCTGAATGCCCTGAAGCACCTGGGCGATGGCCGCCGCGAACAGATGGTCAGCGTCCATGAATCCTGTTTCATCCCGTACCGGGCGTTTTGCAATTGTGAGTACTATTTCATCCGACGTAGCCGGCTCTCCGATCCCATGGTTTTTGAATACAGTTTCCTGCAAGGACTCGCCGTCACCCCGAACATATGTCCGGCGGAGTTGCGCACGTTTCTGAACCGGATTCCCGGTCCGGATGCCGAGCACGCCACCGCCTTCATGCGGCACTGGCTGCAATTTATTCGGGACCATTTCGACGTGTGGAAACACACCGCCCGCGTTGGCGATCCGCCCGGCCTGGGCGCGGCGGAAGTTTACGCCCATATTGTCCGCGATCATGGCTTCCTGTGCCTTGTGAACCAAAACCCGTTCCCCCGCGCGACGACTTTCACGCTGGACGGCTCGATCGGCCTGGGTGCAGGCGAAACCTTCGCCCTTACCGAAGTGTATCCTCGCCAATGCCCGGTCGTGGAGCAGCCCCTTCCGGTAGCCCGACGCGGCGACAGAATCGCCTGTGTTCTTTCGCCACACAGCGTGCGAATCATCGAGGTCGGGCCTGCCTCCAAAGCCAGGTTGCCGGCCGTTTTCGGATTGCCGGCCACCATCAAGCCGGCGAACGGCGGATACCAGATTGCGTTGTGCGCGCCCCAGGGACAGAAAGTGGAGCTCGGCCTGGTATTGCCGACGGGGTGGGCCGTGGATCGAATTGCCGCGCGCCAGACGCCGACCGTTCCGATGTACACCTTCCCCGCCGCCGCCCGCGTGTTGAGCCAGACCGGCAACCTCGCGCGCATTGAAGTCCAGTTCCCGCGCGAGCCCGCCCCGCGGGCACTCACCCGCTGGCGCGTCAGCCCGGGTGACGTCGAAGTGGAATTGCCGACGGCGGATCGGACCCGGTTCCTCGGTGCGCTCGTGCACAATGCATTCACCGAGGATTACGAAGTCCAACTGGATGTGCGCACCACGAAGGCAAAGGCCGGAGACGTTCGGCTTCCCGCCCTGGCAGCCGCCGAGACGCGAACCGCCCCCATGCCGGCCGGTGAACGCCTGACCTACACCACCCGGTTCGTGCTGCCGTTTATTGAGGCGGATTGGGGTTGTGATCCCGGTTGCGACAGCGACCCTCTTATCGAACTGGCGTTTGCCGACCCAAGCCAGGTCCGTGAAATCGAGGCCCGCTTGAATGGTGTGCCCGTTCCCGTGCAGCGCTACCGGAATCCGAGGCGGCCAGCCTATGAAAGCTTTTTCGTCGAGTTGTCCGGCAACGCCAGGCCCGGCCCCGTCGAACTGGCGCTGAGTGTCCGCTATTGAAAGCCTTCTACCACATAGCAATGACATCCCGCGCGCAGCGCTCAGTAACTGCGGGCGTGCGAACAGCAAATCGCTGCTGTGAGCCGCCTAGCCGGCCTGCTCCGATTTCTGTCTATATCGTCGTGGCATTCCGGTCTGACCATTGATGCGCTGGCCGCATGAAGCACAAGGCACAGCCAGATACTGGAAGTGGGGTTCCTGAACGCCGGTCGGCTTTCGGGCTTAATCGCCGGAGTTTCCTTTGGCTCGGCGCCGCCGGTGGTGCCGGGCTTGGGCGCGTTGCAACTGGGTGCGCCGGGCGTGAGTCTCACCGCCACGAACCTGGCCTGGGGCTACGGTTACACGCTGGAAGCCAGCCCGGATTTGCTGGCGTGGACGAACCTGTTCACCTTCCCCGCCACCAACGCCACGCAGGCTCTGCACTTCCCGCCGTCCCCCAGCACTCCCGCCCAGTTCTACCGCCTCCGCTCCCCGTAGCAGCACGCCGGAACGGGGAAATGCCTGTTTCTTCACGTCTGCAACCTCTTGATTTCAGAGGATTAAATCAGTCTCCATGAAAATCCGGTGGACGCCGCCGGCTTTTCACCCCATGCTTTCGACCATGCAACGAACCGCTCTTCAGACCCGCGCGCAGGAGTTGTTGCGCACGTTCAAGGTCGTGGCGTTGCTCGGCCCCAGGCAGTCCGGCAAGACCACGCTGGCGCGGCAGATTGTGGCAGCCCTCCCGGATTTTCAGGCGGAGCGGAATTACTTCGACCTCGAAGACCCGGCGCATCTGGACCGGCTGGAGAATCCCAAGCTTCTAGGCCGTCCACAGCCAGGGCGAACTGGACCTGATGATCGTCAAGGACGGGCGGCGGCTCGGGTTTGAATTCAAATTTGCCGACTCGCCGAAGCTGACGCCGGCCGGCCGCATGGCGCTGGACTGCTTGAAGCTGGATCAACTCACGCTCGTTTGTCCCGGGGATGCCGCGCATGAACTGGAGGCCAAGGTGCGGGTGCGGGGACTGAGCCGCATCGTCGCGGAGGGCTGGGCATGAATGGCGGGGTGTCGGTGGGTCGGCAGAGCGCCGCAAACTGAAATGAAGAAACATCCAACAACCAACATAAATTCAAAGCGGTGTGGCGCCCCGCTGCTTCTTTAGTCCGCGCGCCCCCAGCTTCGCTCGGACCCCAGCACTTTATGTCAGCTGGTTCCGACGTGGTTCGAACGCAGCGCGGCTTCCCACCGCACTCCAAAATTTCATAGTACGCTGAAAATTCCCGCCATGCCCGGGAGTCTGTCCACAAATGAAGACGACGTGCGGAAGTTTCGGGCGTCAAATCCCGCGCCGCTGCACCGGTCCGCCATGCTTCAACCCCGCCACAGGCAGGATTGATCCGTGTGAGTTGTCCCCCGTGAGTGGCCACGCGACGTGGATTGAGCAAGCCCGCCAATCCCGCCTCTGCCGACTTTAGTTCTTGGTTTGAAATATTCGGGCTGGGGCTGGGTTCGTGGTGGTATTTGGGTTGGAGTTCCCGGTTTTTCTTCCGGGCGTGTGACAGGGGAACTTATCCTTTTTTGGCGAAGAATCACCTTGGATTGACTGAGAGCGGTGTGATATTCGATGGAAAATGAACTTACATACTATTGTTATGCAATAGTTTATGTATGTTGTTTTGATGAGAGCCGGGCCGGAAATGGTTCTGAAAGGAGTTGACGAGCCGGAAATCGAGATTATTATCTCGATAACGGATTCTCGATATATGACCGACACCTTACAAATCGAAGAGAGGCGTCCTCGCTCCGT
>CAYNZC010000052.1:0-30311 GCA_964401575.1 uncultured Verrucomicrobiota bacterium | reverse complement strand
ATTCGGTGAAGTGCTGGGAACAGCTCCGCCGCATGGGCATCCAGTCCGATCTTCATACGCTGGCCACACGCCCGCACTGCTTTCAGAACAAGGCCGCGCCCGGAACCGGCAGCTATACCTGGATGGGGCGCATCTGGGAGTTCATGAACCACAAGGGCTTCAACAAGTAACCAAGCAAACAAGGAAAATCAGATGAAGAAACTAATGCTCATCGTCGGCGTGGCGATTCTCTCGGGCTGTTGCACGGTCGGCAACGGGCCGAAGAATTCGGGAACGACTTTCGCGAAGGACGCGCTCGCTCCTTACGTCGAAAAAGGACAGCTTCCGGGCGCGATCAACGTCTTTTACAAGGACGGCCTGCAGGAAACCGCCTGCGTCGGTTACGCCGATGTTGCGGCGAAGCGTCCGATCACGATGGACGACGTCTTCATGCAGTGCTCGCAGACGAAGGGCTTCTGCGGCGTGACGATTGCGATCCTCGTTGAGGAAGGCAAGCTCTCGCTCGACGATCCCGTTTCGAAGTATCTGCCGGAATTCAAGGAGCTCTGGATCCTCGAATCCAACTCGAACGCCGTGAAGAAACTCGTCCAGGCGACAAACGTGCTCACCGTCCGCATGGTCATGAACCACACCGGCGGATTTCCGTTCGAGATCTGCGCGAAGCAGGGCAACATCAAGGGTGGCGGCTGGTCCGGCGGCGCTCCGCTCCGGCAGACTGCGGCGATCGCGGCGGCGTGTCCGTTGCTCTTCGAGCCCGGCACGAAGGTACAGTATTCCAACACCGGCATCGACATTGGCGCGGCCGTCGTGGAGGTGGTAACCGGCAAACGCTGGGAGGACTTCCTCAAGGAGCGTGTCCTCGATCCACTCGGCATGGCGTCCACCTCGTTCCGGCCGACCGACAAGCAGCTTAAGACCCAGGTGGAGATGTACGACTGCGTGAAGGATGAGCCCGCCAAATACCGCTTGCAGAACGAGATGCAGCAGCGTCCCTACAACGACGATCACGTCTTCGCGTCGGCGGGCGCGGGGCTCTGGACGACCGCGAACGACCAGCTCAAGTTCTACAAGATGCTCATGAATCTCGGCGTGGGCGAGAACGGCGTGCGGATCCTCAAGGAAGAAACCGTTAAGACTATTCTCGCTAAGTCAACACGTCCGAAAGGTTTGGGGGGGTATTCGCTCGGGCTTTCCGCGCCGGAAGAAGACACAGACGACGCCTGGTTCGGACATGGCGGCGCGTGGGGTACGAACTGCATGGTCAACTGGCACCGCAAGGAACTGAAGCTTTGGGCTGTGCAACTCTGCGGCAGTCCGCGTCCCTGGGACGAGGCACGCTCGGCGGCGGAAGACAAGTTCTTCAAGTATGCGATCGACAACACCGGCGCTGACGCCTACACCGGCCGCGTCAGGTGATGGATGACCGACAGATGCCTCAAATTTAATGATGGGCAATTATCCGCGCGGTATTTTTGCTGCCCAGCCAGCTTTCGATACCTTCGTTCGAAGCACTTGGCCCGGTAGATCATGAGCGGGGTTTCCAGACCTTCAGTTTCCCGGACTTCCGCTTCCGGGCAATGAGGGCGAAGTCTCTTTTGGCCGCCTTTTCCACCTCCTCGGGAGTGACACCATACTCGGCGGATGGGATCACCGGCGCCCACGAAGAAGTTCCACGCGGCATCCTGGAGCGCAGCCGAGAAGTCCTTGTATCGGCCATTCTTCACTGTGCCTGGACAAGCTGGCTCAGAGGTTCGGAAAGAGTGACATTGTGCCGTTTCATGCTCGCAATTTATGCCACGATGGAACACGAGGCAAATTTCCCCTTGAATATCCCCCCGGACCTGTGTGTCAAATCTGGTGTCCGCCCAGCAAGGCGGACCGCCGTTCTGTAAGCCGGAGTTAATCACCAGCGGCGTTCGCAAACAGACCCCAGAAGGCGATGCAGATAGGGCACGGCTGATTAACTGAACTGATAGCCATTTGCTTTTCGTGCGCCCGATTGTACTGAGCACTACGCGGGTAAGGGACAATTGGTTTTGGGTCTAACAGTAATGAATGGGCGAGTCCGTGCCCCCCGGTGAGATAGGCGGCGCCATTTCGCGGGGTGAAGCGGAAATTGGGGATATGAAAATCCCTACCAAACGGGGGTGTCCCGATAAACGACATCGGGATTTCGACAAATGCAGAGGAGTGTCGATCAGGTCTCAAAGGCGGGGCCACCCCCGCACCTATTTCGATGGGGACGATGTGGAAGTCATGCCCACCAAAGATGGGGGTGTCCCGATGGACGGCATCGGGATTTCGACAAATGCGGTGGAGGATCGATTAGGTCTGAAAGGCGGGCGTATTCCACGTTGCGCGCGGGAGCCGGGCTGCGCACAATTCGCATTGATGGCTGTTTTTTTTGACACGCATGCGCATTTGTCGGACCCAACGTTTCAGAACGAGCTTGGTGCTGTGATTGATCGGGCGCTGGCTGCCGGTGTGACGCGCATTATCACGCTGGGGACGGACACCGAGACGAGCCGGCGTTGCATTGAAATTGCCGAGCAATTCCCGTCTGTTTTTGCCTGTGTGGGGTGGCATCCGACGCACGTGGCGGACGCTCCGGAGGACGTTCGGCCGATATTGCGCGAACTGGCGGCGCACCCGCGGGTGGTTGCGCTTGGCGAGACGGGTCTTGATCATTACTGGCTGCCCAGCAAAAAGCCGGGTCACTGCGTGGAGGAGGATGTTATTTTTAAAGAACGACAGGCTGAGATGTTTCGTCAGCACCTCGAGGTGGCGGTGGAGACCGGTCTCGGCTGTGTGGTCCATACTCGAGACTCTTTCGACGAGGCCGTGAACGAGCTGCGATCCTTTTCGGACCGTGTGAGGACCGTTTTCCACTGTTTTGCGTATGACACGGCGGCGATGAAGCGTGTTGTGGACCTGGGCTCGTTTGTGAGCTTCACCGGGATTTTGACCTTCAAGAACGCGGCGCTGATCCGCGAGACCCTTGTTCAGACCCCGCCTGGGCGGTTCATGCTGGAAACCGACAGCCCGTATCTTGCGCCGGCGCCTTACCGGGGGAAGCGGTGCGAGCCGGCCTACGTGAAAGAGACCGCCATTTTTGCGGCGGAGACGCGCGGGATTTCGCTGCCTGAGTTGAGCGCGTGCACGTGCGAGGCAGCGGAGAGCTTCTTCAGGTTTGATCGCTGAGCTGCGGCACGGACGGGGGGCAACCCTGCCGGTTTTGTGCATTTGCCACGTTGCGTTGGGACCGGGGCGTTGCAAAGCGGCTTGCAAGGAGGGGTTTCATAAGTGACAATCCGTGTATGGAACTTTCTGCAAAACTTGAAAAGGCATTGAACGATCAACTGAACCTGGAGCTTGCCTCCTCGTATGCGTATTTGGGCATGGCTGCGTGGCTGGCTTCGACTCCGTTTACGGGCTTTGCGAAGTGGATGCAACTGCAAAGCAAAGAGGAAGTGGACCATGCGGAGAAGTTTTTTGAATACCTGAATGATCGGGGCGGCAAGGTGGTGCTGCAAGCCATCCCCCAGCCGAAATCGAAATACGCCTCGCCGCTGGAAGTGTTTGAGGCGAGCCTCGGCCACGAGCAAAAAGTGTCCGCTTCCATCTGCAAACTGTATGAAGCCGCCCTGGCCGAAAAGGATTATCCGACGATGTCTTTTCTGAAGTGGTTCCTGGACGAGCAAGTCGAGGAGGAGAAGAACGTGTCGGAGGTGCTCGCGCAGCTCAAGCTCATCGGTGAGAACACCAACGGGCTGTTTCACCTGGACAAGATTGCCGGGAAACGCGCTGAAGGATAGGAGTTGGGGCCAGCGTGGCGCAGCGATCAGGCGCCGGGTTGGGCGGCGTCGAAAACAAGTCCCAGGCGGTCCACGCCTGCGGCGACCAGCGAGTCGGCCAGTTCCCGGGCTGCGACAGGGGCGGCTTTGATGATGAATTTCTTTGAAGTGGCCTCGCGAACCAGCTTGACGTGTTCCAGCATTGGAGCGCGACCCCGGAAGCCGGTTCCAAGGGAAATGCCGCTGATGCCGGCGTCCAGCGCCAGGTGGCAAAGGTGAACAACCTGGTCCCGGGCGAAATCGTGGCAATCGGCGGAGAGGCAAACGGGGCGTTCGTCGGCGGTCTCGACGACATCCCGCAGTTCACGCAGGATTGCGCGATCGTCGCCTTCGGCGAGCCGCCCATGATTCAGCACCAGTTCAATTTCATGGGCGCCGTTGTCAATGGCCGCTTCGGCTTCGAAACGTTTGACGTCCGCATCTGGATTTCCAAGGGGGAAACCCGTCAGGGCGACGACCTTGATGGGGGAGTCCTCGAGTTGCGCGAAAGCGCGGGCGACGATGCCTGAGGGCACGCAAACGGCCCGGGCGTTTATTTTGAGCGCGCCGGCGCAGAGCGCGTGGACGTGGTCCCCGGTGGCTGACGGCGCCCACAAGGCCAGATCCAAGCGGCTGGAAAACTCGGCGGGAAGTTTAATCACACTTAATGCGGCAGCAGATCGCTCACCAGGGCCTTTTCTTCCTTCAACTCGCCGACCGAGTGATCGATCTTTGAGCGGCTGAACTCGTTAATCGGCAGCCCTTTCACGATCTCGACACTTTTGCCGTTGCTGCGAACGGGGAAGGAGCAGATCAGGTCCGGTTCGATTCCGTAGCTTCCGTCCGAGCGCAGGCACAAGCTGTTCCAATCGCCTGGCGCTGTTGGCGTGACGATAGATCGGACGCTGTCCACCACGGCGTTTGCCGCGCTGGCGGCGCTGGAAGCTCCGCGCGCTTTGATGATCGCCGCGCCCCGCTGCTGCACGGACGAAATGAATTCCCCCTTCAACCAGTTATGATCCGCAATGACATCCGTGGCGGCGCGTCCGTTGATTTTGGCGTTGTAGAAATCTGGGTACTGCGTGGCGGAATGGTTGCCCCAAACGGCCAGGTTTGAGACCGAAGCGACATCCACGCCGGCGCGTTTTGCGAGCTGAGACTTTGCGCGGTTTTCGTCGAGGCGCGTCATTGCGAAGAACCTGTCCTTCGGAATATCCGGGGCATTGTTCATGGCGATGAGGCAGTTTGTGTTGCATGGGTTGCCGACGACGAGGATGCGGACATCCTCGGCGGCGTTGGATTGGATGGCGAAGCCCTGGCTGATGAAGATTTTGCCGTTGATGCCGAGGAGATCCTTTCGCTCCATTCCGGCTTTGCGGGGGACGCTGCCGACCAGCAGGGCCCAATTCACGTTTTGGAAACCCTGGTTGAGATCGGAAGTGGCAACGACTCCCTTGAGCAGTGGAAAAGCGCAATCTTCAAGCTCCATGACGACGCCCCCGAGCGCGGGCAGAGCGGGCTCGATTTCGATGAGGTGTAGAATGACCGGCTGGTTTGGGCCGAACATGGAGCCCGAGGCAATGCGGAACAGGAGAGCGTAGCCGATGTTTCCGGCTGCGCCCGTTACTGCAACTCGAATAGGAGAAGACGTCATATTAGACCCTCAATATGTCCTGCCCCGCAAATCTGCGCAAGCGGTGAGCGGCATTTTTTGGCGAAGCGAATTGCGAAAACTGTGGAAGGAGGCTTGCGGGTCCGCTAATGTTCAGAAGGGGAATTGCCGGGCGGTTGGCGCGCGGTTTAAAGCGCCGAACGGTGTTTCCTGTTTCATGACCGTTACAACAGGCGGACAAACTTTTGCGAGCAAGAGGCTCGATCGCGAATGGCGCACTGTGAGTGCCATGATCGCCATTTACTGCGCTGGAAGGCACCGGTCCGGCGCGGCGCTATGTTCTGAGTGCCAGCAGCTTAAAGACTACGCTTACATTCGGCTGCAACGATGTGTTTTTGGCGAGACCAAGCCCACGTGCGCGAAGTGCGCCGTGCATTGTTACCAACCCGCGCGCCGGGAGGAGATGCGGGAGGTGATGCGTTACGCCGGACCGCGAATGCTTTTGAAGCATCCGCTGTTAACGGTTCTTCATTGGATGGATGCGCTTGGCGCTGCGCCTGAGAAGCCGAGTTGTCCCGGCAATTCGTGACCTGCCAGGAACTGCTGCGGGTTGAGTGGCCGTCCGCCCTCGATTTGGAGCTGCAGGATTTTTAGCGCATCCTTTCCGCAGCCGGTGAGGATGCCGTCCTTATCCGCCCTGACGACCCGGCCCGGTTCGGCAGCGATGGGCTCGACAATCGCCTTGAGAATTTTGAGGCGCAGTGGCTGGCCGCCTGCGCTGATGAACGTGAAAGCGCCGGGCCATGGGGTGAGGCCCCGGACCTTGTTCCAGATTACCGAGGCCGGCTGTGACCAGTCGATCTGGCCGTCCTGCTTTGTTATCTTCGGAGCGTAGCTGACGCCATGGGCGGGTTGCGGTTGGGGCGTGATGTTGCCGGCAAGGTAGCCGGGGATGGTGCGAACCAGGAGGGACGCTCCCATTTGGGCGAGGCGATCGTGAAGCGTTCGGGCGTCATCCTCGGGCCCAATTCCTGTGCGTTCCTGAGAAAGGATGGGGCCAGTGTCCAGGCCCGCATCCATTTTCATGATGGTGACGCCTGTTTCCGCGTCGCCATTGAGGATTGCCCTTTGGATGGGTCCTGCGCCGCGATACCTGGGCAGCAGGGAAGTGTGGACATTGATGCAACCGGATGGCGGGATTTCGAGCACTGCCGGGGGCAGGATCTGGCCGTAAGCCACAACGACGACCAGGTCGGGCGCGAGGGTGCGCAAATCTGAGATGAATGCAGGGTCGCGCGCGAGCCGGGGCTGCAAGACGGGCAAACCGGTTTCCAGGGCTCGTTCCTTTACTGGGGAGGGGGTTAACTTCAGATGGCGTCCCTTGGGCTTGTCCGGCTGAGTCACAACGGCAGCCACGGACATGCCGGGTGTTTTTTGCAATGCCGAAAGGGTGGCGCAGGAGAGTTCGGCGCTGCCCATGAAGATCACTTTGGTGTCCGCCATGAGTCGGTTACCGGAGAAGCCGGCGCTGAACAGCGGGGGGACGGCGAGGGTGCGCTTGCGACGCGGACGCCACGGCTGGTCCTGTCACCGTGCGTTTACCGAGGGAAGTGCCGCATTTTGAGCAGACGAACTCGTGCAAATCGCCGTTGGGGAGCACGAGTAGCAGCCGTTCCCGGACCGGTTGGGACAGCTTGCATTTCGGGCAGTAAAGCTCGCTGGCGGTGAACTTTCCAAACTGCTGGGACATATCCCGATGGGGGCTTCCTGGGTTCTAGGCGCTTTTGTGCTTGTGACGAATCTCCTGCACCTCGTTGAATGCGATGGTAACTTCTTCGAGGGCCTGGCCTTTTCTCACCTCGAGGTGAAGGTCGTTGGCTGAGACGCGCGTGATCCTCTCTCCCACAAATTCCCCTTTGGCCGTTTTGAACACGAGCACCGTATCCTTGTCCGCATCCCGGCGCACGGCGCCGAAGAAGCCGGAGAACCTGGTTTCGAAAAATCGCCGGTTAAAGGTAAACTGGCCTCGCTGAAAAACGGCTTCCTTGGGGGCCGCCTTTTTCTGGGGGGCTTCGTGTGAAATGTGCAGAGAGGTGGGGTGCGCGGCTCCTTCCGCCCGCATGGGGTTGGTATCGTCCTGGCCTTCCGTTGGGGCGCCTGCGGCTGCGATTGCCTCGCCCTCGGTGGGAGCCGACTCCGGCGCCGGTTGCTCGTCAACCGGCTGGACCTTTGTCGGCATGGCTAGAAAGATGAGCGGTCCAATTAACGGCAGCACCGCGGCGACGCCGCAAACCAGGAGCGCCGGTTTGACGCGGTATATCGAAATCTCGTAGCCGGCATAAATGTTGGCAGCGTACAGCAGCAGGAGAATGGCAATTCCGAGGCCTGACGAAAACATGGCTGCGAAGAGCGATTTTTTGGCGGGCAGGTCCAGCCGGTCCGGCGGAACGGGATTGACGTCCGTCTTCTTCAACCGTTCCTCCTGAGTGACCTCGATGAAGGGCTCGACGAACGGCTGCAGTTTGGCGTTTGAGCTGAGCTTCTTGAGATCCTCTTGTGAGAAACTCGACCACGGAAAGCGCTTGTACTCGCCGTCACCCAGTTTGATCTGGATTCCAACGTCATTGGCGGAGCTTAAAAGGAGTTCTCCAACCACCGTTTCACCCGTTGTCAGGCTATACGTGGCGGCGTTTGCCAGGCTCATCCCGAAGCAGACGAGCAACAATGAAATGACCCAAACCTTTCGCACGGGGGGATACTGCCTCACAGGAACCGCCCGGAAAAGTAGAAAAACTCGAAGCGGCTTGGCCATGGCTGATGGATTGCCGGGTGCGCTGATGATGTTTTGCGGGGTGGAAAGCGGGCTTGGCAAGGCCATTTTCGTTGCAGACATTTGAATTTTTATCACTAAACTCAAGTCTCAGCATAAGGAACGATGACTATGAAATGGATACTGACGATGCTGCTGGCCTCCTCGATGGTGCTTGTGGCGGCTGATAATACTCCCAAAGCCGGCAAAGCCCGTAAAGGCAAGGGCGGCAAGCCCAAGAAGATACTGGTGGTGACCGTGACCAAAGGTTTTCGCCACAGCTCGATTCCGACGGCCGAGAAGGTTATTGGTGAACTGGCAGCGGACAGCAAAGCGTTCCAGGTGGACTATGCGCGGGTGGAACCCACGGATCCGCAGTTCAAGGGACCGGACGGCAAGCCTGACAAGGAAAAGGTGGACGAAGCGATTCGCAAGGTGCTTGCCGAGAAGATGAATGGCGAGGCGCTTGGAAAGCTTGACGGTATCATTTTTGCAAACACGACCGGGGATCTACCGCTGCCCGACAAAGAAGCGTTTCTCGAGTGGATAAAATCGGGCAAGTCTTTTGTGGGCATGCATGCCGCCACGGACACCTTCCACAATTATGAACCATATATTGATATGATTGGCGGGAGCTTCAAGACGCACGGTCCGCAGGTGGAAGTCGAAGCGCTGAACAAAGACAAGGAATGCCCGGCCTGCCGGCAGTTGGGCGAGTCCCTGAAAATGTTCGAAGAGATTTACCTGTTCAGCAATTTTGATCCTTCGAAAGTGCGGACGGTTCTGGCGCTGGACAAACATCCCAATGCGGGCACGCCGGGCGATTTTCCGCTGTCCTGGTGCCGGTATTATGGGAAGGGGAGGGTGTTTTACACCGCCCTGGGCCATCGCGAGGACATCTGGGACGCGAACACGCCCGAGGATTACCAGCGGAAAAATTCCCCGGAGGTATCGCGCGCGTTCCAGGCGCACATCCTGGGAGGGATCAAGTGGACGCTGGGCCTGGAACAGTGGGATATTAAACCGTAGTTTTATATGAACGAAAAGAACACGACTGAATTCAATCGCAGAGACTTTCTCCGTGGCGGCTCGATGGCGGCGATCATGAGCATGCTGGGCGGGGTGGAACTATTCGCGCAAACCAACCAGGCGGCCAGTGCCGCGGCGGCCGCCGTCCAGGGGCCGAGCCTGAAGATGGCCGTGATCGGCGCGGGCCCGTGGGGTCGAGACGTGCTGAACACCCTTGCAAAAGTGCCGCAGGCAAAAGTTGTTGCTGTATGCGACAACTACGCCGCGATGCGCACCCGCGGGGCGAAGCTTGCGCCGGGCGCCGCTGCGGTTGAAGACTACAAAGAAATCCTCAATAACAAGGAAATTGCCGCGGTGGTGATTTGCACGGCCACGCATCAGCACAAAGAGATTGCGATTGCGGCGATTAAAGCCGGCAAGCATGTGTATTGCGAGGCTCCGCTGGCCCATACCATTGAGGATGCCCGCGAGATTGCCAAGGCTGCTGCGGCGGCGCAGCATCTTGTCTTCCAGGGCGGCTTCCAGATGCGCTCGGACCCGCAGAGGCATTTTCTGCTGCCGTTTATTCGTTCCGGGGCGCTGGGAAAGAACGTGATGGCGCGCGCGCAGTGGCACAAGAAGCAGAGCTGGCGGTTCACCTCACCGACACCGGAGCGTGAAAAGGCGATTAACTGGCGGTTGGACAAGGATTTGTCGCTGGGCCTTGCCGGCGAGATTGGCAGTCACCAGATAGACCAGGCCTCGTGGTTTTTGAATGGCAGGCCGAAGGCAGTGACCGGTTTCGGGAACGTGCTGTTCTGGAAAGACGGCCGTGAAGTGGCTGATACCATTCAGGCGATCATCGAGTTCCCCGGCGGTGTGAACATGGTTTACACGGCCACGCTCGCGAATTCATTTGACGCGGAATACGAGATGCTCTACGGGAGCGACGCGGCGGTGATGATGCGCGAGAGCAAGGCCTGGATGTTCAAGGAAGTGGATTCGCCGCTGCTGGGCTGGGAAGTTTATGCCCGGAAAGAGACCTTCTACAAGGAAACAGGGATTTTTCTGACAGGCGGGACCAAGTCCACCCAGAGCGATGTTCCGGCCACCGTGGAGCCGTTCACAAACACGCCGATCTGGTTTGCGCTCACGAACTTTGTGCGCAGCGCGACCGGCCTGGCGGCGGCGGCGGAAGACTTTGTCTCGAGCTTTGGAGATGACGACAAGGACGCGCTGATGGAGCACCTGTCCAAGGTTCCGCGGCAACCCGGCGCGACCCACCTGGATTCCTACATTGCGACGGTGCTGGCCATTAAGACAAACGAAGCGATCAAGGCCAACAAGCGGATTGAAATTGATCCCGTGCTGTATGAATTGACTTAATCGGTTCACCGTCTAATGTTTCAGACTTTAATTTGAAAACGATTGAAAATATGAAACCAAGAAACCTTATCATTTGCCTGCTCCTTGCCGGGGTTGTCGGTCTGAGCGTGAACGCCCAGGCTCAAACGCGCCGGTTTAACGCCAAGCCCGGCCTTCTGAAGGTCCGGATTGAAGGCACGTCGAACATTCACGACTGGCAGGTTGAGGGCAAGATTATCGGCGGCTTTATGGAAGTGGGGCCGAACTTTCCCACCAAGCCGGGCCAGGAGATCAAACCGGGCAAAGTGGACGCCAAGGTGCAGGCATTCGTGCCTGTGCGGTCGCTCATCAGCGTGGAGAAGGACGGCAAGCCCTACAACACAAAGATGGACGATATCATGTATGACAAGTTCCTGGCGCAGCAGTTTCCCAGGTTGGTCTACACGCTCAACGAGCTTGTGCTGAAGGAAGCGCCCAAGGCCAAAGACCAGCCGTATTTGATGGATGCCACGGGGGAATTGGCTGTCGCCGGTGTTACCAACAAGCTCTCCATGCCCGTCAACGTGACGCCCCAGGCGGACGGCATGATCAAGATTACCGGCACGGCGCCGCTCAAGATGACGAGTTTCAAGATTGAGCCTCCCGCCCCTGCAATTGCCGGCGGACTGATCAAGACCGGGGACGATATCAAGATCCTGTTTGAGTGGGTTGTGGCGGAGAAGAAATAACGATCGCAACACATAACCTTTGAAGGGACGCCTGACGGGCGTCCCTTTTTTTGCCTGTGCTGAGTCCTGGGCATGGGGGGTGTGGTTCGGGGCGGGGCAGGGTGACCGGGGCCGACCGGAAAACAAGAAGTCCCTGCCCGGACTTGCATCCGAACAGGGACCAAATGGGGGATGGGAGTTCGCCATGCTCTCTTTCCCGTGCTGGCATTAGGCGCACCCGCCAAGGCGGGGCTGCCAGCTTCCCGACGCTATTCTCCACGGCAAGCGGAGTTTCCGGCCTCGTAGCAGGGCCGTCCAGCCTCCTTTTGGGAGCTGAAGTATTGAGTGAGGCTTTTCAGCTCGCTTGGGCTGGTGGTTGCGCCACCGGCTTGCGAACCAGGTGCAGACACGTCTGTGATTTCTGTCACGCGTCTTCACCCATACGCCCCGGGTCAGCCGCCGCTTTTGGCAGCGCGTTTGCCCGGAACAACGGGTCTCGCCTCTTAACTCTCAGGTTGCCTTTAGTCACAGTCCAGCGGTGTCGTTTTTAACATCGCCGGCCTACGGAAGGTTTTCACGGGCCTTGCCCAAGCCGCGTGTCCTTCCCAGATCGAGCTCTCACTTTGTTGCGCCTTTCGGCGTTTTTCGTTTGGCGTACACCCTTCCGGGAGCCGCCAGAGTCGCCCGTCCGTGCTGATACACAGTAGCAACCGGATACCCTCTGGTAACTGCGATTCATTCCGGATCGAAACTCCCCGGAACTACTTGACTCGACTCGAGACGGTTTCTAATCGTCCCTCGCCGCTCAGTCCCTACTTCGCGTTGCTGACGGCGCGCGAACGCCGCCAGAGGAACTGGTGAATGCTGCCTCCGCCGCCGAAACCTTTCGAAGTCGGTTTTAGAGGGACCGTGCCAACCAGCCTGGCCCGATCTTTCCCCAGTCGCCTGGGATTATCCTTGAGATCTCTGGCAGCTCTCTGTTGATCGCCACCAACCATCTCAGCTCTTTCAATGAACTGATCATATATTACCACGGGTTGGCTACCCGACAACAAATACATATCCACCGCGTTATTCACAGGCTGCCCCGGCGGCCTTGCTGCAATAAGCGCGCGAAACTCACGAAAAAGCGGGGTTTCCAAATGGAGTCATCCAGGTTATTCACCGGGCTTGGTTTTGGCGAAACGGCCTATGTGAATAAATCGACTTCTGCAAAACCCGGTTTTTCTGCTTTTGGAGAGTTATTTTGCGAAAACAAGTGCTTGCGCGGGCATTCGGAAAGAGTTTTGCGGCGGATGATTCAGTCGAGGGCTTGTCCGGTTTCGACCGGCTGCTGATGCTGGAGGCGATAGAGCAGTGCGGAGTGGCGGAGCTGCGTGCGATTGTTGCGCACCGCCATCGAGAGGGCCTTCTGCTGACCGATCAGGACGACAAGTTTCTTTCCGCGCGTGACGCCTGTGTAGATGAGATTGCGCTGCAGGAGCATGAAGTGAGAAGTTGCCAACGGCATGACGATCGCCGGGAACTCGGACCCTTGAGCTTTGTGCACGGTGATGGCGTAAGCGAGCGAGAGTTCATCCAATTCCGAAAACTCGTAAGACACTTCCCTGGAATCGAACCGGACAATCAACTCTTTCTGCTCGTGGTCCACCCGGACCACCTGGCCGATGTCGCCGTTAAAGACCTCTTTGTCGTAATTGTTTTCCGTTTGGATGACCTTGTCGCGCGGGCGGAAATGCCAGCCGAATTTGTCCACCCCGGATTCGTTTTCGCGCGCGGGGTTCAGTTCGGCCTGCAGGCGCAGATTTAGTTCCTGGACGCCGAGCGGGCCCTTGTTCATCGGCGACAGAACCTGGATGTCGCGGATCGAATCGTGGCCAAACTTTTGAGGGATTCGCCGCTTCACCATCTCGACCAAAGTTGCAATCATTTTCCCGGGGTCGAGGCGCGGCACGAAGAAGAAGTCGGAGGCCGGGTCCGCCGCCGGGTCGGCGGGGATTTCTCCGCGGTTGATCGCGTGTGCTGTGGTGATGATGCGGCTGTGAGCGGCCTGGCGAAAGACCTCGGTGAGCCGCGCGACGGAGACGACACCGGACTCGATGAGATCGCGGAGCACCGTTCCGGGCCCGACGGATGGCAATTGGTCCACGTCACCGGCGAGGAGGAGACTGGATGATGGGGGCAATGCGCGCAGGAGCGAGTGCATGAGACGCACGTCAACCATTGAGGTTTCGTCCACGACCAGCAGGCCACAATCCAAGGGGCGCGACTCGTTTCGGGTGAAGCCGGCTTTGCGGGGATCCACTTCGAGCAACCTGTGGATCGTTTTGGCTTCCATGCCGGTGGCTTCGGTCATCCTTTTTGCGGCGCGTCCGGTGGGCGCGCACAGGAGGCACCGCACCTTTTTGGCAACGAGAATCTTGAGCACCGAGTTTATGAGGGTTGTCTTGCCGACGCCGGGTCCGCCGGTGAGCACCAGCACTTTGGATGTGAGCGCTTGTTTGAGGGCCTGCTGCTGGCTTGGGGCGAGGTTTTTGCCTGTCTGTTGCTGACACCATGCGATGGCCTTTTCGATGTCAATGGCGGGAAAATCCGGGCGTCCGGAGGACAGCGCCTGGATGCGCGAGGCCACGCCCTGCTCGGCGCGCTGGAGTTCGGGCAGGAAGACCTGGATTTTGCCGCCGACCTTTTCCAGGACGAGTTCGCGGTATTGGATAGAGCGCTCGAGAGCGGCTTCTACGATCGTATCCGCCACGAGAAGCATTTTTGCGGACTCCGTCCGCAGGACATCGAGCGGAAGGGCGCAGTGTCCCTGGTCGGTGGCCTCGATGAGGATGTGGCGCAGTCCCGCGCCGGCGCGCAGCAGAGAATCGAATGGGATTCCGAGCTTTCGGGCGACCTGGTCGGCGGTTTTGAAGCCTATTCCCGGGATGTCCTGGGCGAGGCGGTATGGATTCTCGCGAACCTTCTCGATCGCATGTTCGCCATAGGTTTTGTAAATGCGAACCGCGCGGCTGGTGCCCACTCCATTCGAGTGGAGAAAAACCATGATGTCGCGGATGACTTTTTGCTCGGCCCAGGCATTTTTGATTCTCCTGCGGCGCTCAGGCCCGATCCCCTCGATCACTTCGAGTCGGGCGGAGTTGTTTTCGATGATGTCGAAAATTCTTTCGCCGAACTTCTGCACGAGCTTGCGTGCATACACGGGTCCGATGCCCTTGATGAGGCCGGAGCCGAGGTATTTCTCGATGCCTTCGCGGGTGTTGGGGGCGGTGGCGGAGAGCAGTTGCGCGCGGAACTGCATGCCGAAGTCCCGGTTGCGCTCCCATTTGCCTTCGGCGGTGAGCCATTCGCCCGGGTTGGCCGATGGGAGTGATCCCAGGACAGTCACCTCCTCGCGATGGCCCTTCACGCGCGTCTTGAGGATGCAGAAGCCGGTTTCCTCGTTGAAGAAAGTGACGCGCTCGATGAGCCCGGAGATCGACTCGTTCTGAGCCGCGCCGGGGTCTGTCGCCCGGGCCATGATTCCTCGAAATTTGTTTTGTCCCTCAGTCACACGCAAGCATCCACCTGCGGCATCGTGCCCGATTCTGCGTGAGAAGAAAAGAGCGGCATGATTCATTTGATGGCCGTCGCGCGCCGTCGGCCGCAACATCGTGACTTTGGCGGAGGGCCATTCTGCGCGGGAGAAAACCGCGTGGTTTCTGCATCGTTTTTGGATGGTGAATGGACGCAACGGGGAGGACCTTGAGAAGAGATACAGTCCAACGCGGTCTTGAAATCCCGCGCGGCGTGAATATGATCTGGCTCACAGATGCCGAAGCAACGCCGCACATGGCAGAACATCGAGGAGTTGCGCGCTGCCGCCCGTGCAGGGGATGCGGCGGCGCAGTGCTACCTGGGAGTGTGCTTTCACAACGGCCAGGGTGTCCCGCTGGACTACGTGGAGGCGGTGAGATGGTTTCGGCTTGCCGCTGATCAGAACGACGAAGTTGCGCAATGTTATCTCGGTTATTGTTACCAGAACGGGCTTGGGGTGCCCCAGGAGTACGGGCAGGCGGCAAAGTGGTTCCGGGAGGCGGCCGAGCAGGGCGACCCGGCGGCCCAGTTCAATCTCGGAGTTCTGTATGAGACCGGCCAGGGCGTGCCGCTAAATTACGCCGAGGCTGTGAAGTGGTATCATGCGGCTGCGGACCAGGGCGAGCCGCAGGCGCAATTCAACCTTGGGGTGTTTTACGAGACGGGACAAATCGTTCCGCAGAACTACGAAGAAGCGGTGAAGTGGTACCGGAAGGCCGCGGAGCAGGAGGTTGGTCCGGCCCAATGCAATCTTGGGCTTTGCTACGAAACAGGCCGCGGGGTCGAGAAAAATATCCGCCTTGCGGTGAAATGGTTTTGCCGGGCGGCGCGGCAGGGTGACAAGACGGCACAGCATAACTTAGGCGTGTATTACGCAAATCTTGAAGCGGCCGAGGAGGCCATTCAGGACGTTCCCGAATCGACGGCCCAGGAGAATCCATCTACGTGAACAACATTCTGTTTGTAGAAGACAACCGACTGGTTGCCAAAGTGTACTGTGAAGCGCTCGAGAAGTGCGGGTTGCGTGTGCAACTGGCGGGGGACGGTGTTGCGGCGCTATCCGCGATGAACAAGGCTGTGCCGGACCTCGTGGTGCTGGACCTGCACATGCCGAGGCTGGGCGGGCAGGAGGTACTTCGGTTCATGCGCGGCCGGCCTGAGACCAGGTATACGCCCGTCATCGTTTTCTCGAACGTTTACCTTGCGGAACTATCCGAGAGCATTTTGTCACTCGGCCTGGACAGAGTGGTGCTCAAGGAATCCTGCTCGCCGATGACTTTGGCGAACATGGTTTTTGACGTCCTGGACGAGCAGAAAAGAATAGCTCAATCCAGGAAGTTAGCGGCGGCCGGTCATCCGGGAATGGAAGGCGACCTGGACGGCGATCTGTCCTCGGCCGGGCGGGAGCGTTTTATTGCAACGGCTGAATCACGGCTGCCGGGCATTTGGGCAGCACACGAGCAACTGGCGAAGGTGGCGGACAGCGCCAAACAGGTTGAAGCGCTGAAGGCGCTGCATGGACACATCGAAAACCTGGCCGCCGCATCCGGGCTGGCCAACAACCTTCCCCTTGTACAGTTGCTGGTCGTGCTGGAGACGTTGTTGCGCCAACTCGTCGAAACCCCCGCGAACATTACCTCATCGGCCCTATGGACCGTTTCCCTGGCTGTGGGCCATTTCAACAGCATGGTGGGGCGCGCGGCGCCGCCCGGCCGGTTGCTGAACAGTCCGGCGCGCGCGCTGGTGATCAACGTGGACGGGGCATCCATCGAGGCGATCGCGCGTGCCTTGAAGGATGTGCGGATGGGCATGAGCAGCGCGTCGAATGCAACGGAGGGGCTGCGTATGGCGGTGGCCGAGCCATTCGATCTCGTGCTGCTCGGGGTGGATGATCCGGGGATCAGTGGCAGCGAGTTTTGCTGGCGTCTGCGCAAAGTAACCGGCTACGAGAAGACAGCGGTTATATACGTGACGGACAATACCGACTTTGAGACGCGAGCGAGGACCATCCTGAGCGGCGGAGCGGACCTGATCGCCAGGCCCATTTTTCCCGCGGAGCTGGCGACAAAGGCGGTTCTGCACGTCTTTGCCGCGTAAGGCGGCGTTTGAATCCCGGGCCCCACGTTAGTCCCGCGCCTTGCGATTCGGCGCACATTCTTCTTGCCAAAATCCCCGGCGGGCAGGCACTTTCTCTTATGGCAATCAAGAAACCGGAGAGTCTCGATTCCAGATTCTATAAATCTGCAGACGATTTTTTCACGCGCTACGACAGCATTGGACTGACCTTTGACGACCTGACCCTCGCCACGGCTTACTCCGAAGTATTGCCGCGCGAGACGCAGCTCGACACCGCGATCGCGGACGGGTTGGACCTGCACATACCCATCATTTCATCGGACATGGACACCGTGACCGAATCGCGGATGGCGATTGCGATGGCTTTGAACGGGGGGCTGGGTTTGATTCACTATAACATGCCGGAGCGGGAGCAGCTTTCGGCGCTGAGCCGCGTCAAGAACCACGTTCACGGGCTGATCCAGGAGCCCATCAAAGTTTCTCCCGGCCAACTGATCGGGGACGTGCTGGCCTTAATCGAGAAGAAGCGGTTCGCCTTCAGCACCTTTCCGGTGGTGGATGATAAGAACAAACTGGCCGGGCTGCTTTCCGGCCACGTGGTAAAACAGCGCTACGCGACCCGAAAAGTTTCTGACTTGCTGACCGCGCGGGCGCAGGTGCACACGATTCACAAGAAGGAGCTGGGTCGCGACCCGATCGCCAGGGCCGACAAATTCTTCACGGACCATCCCGGGATCCACAAGCTGCTTGTGGTGGATGACTCTGACCACCTGCACGGCTTGTTTACCATGAGCGACGTCGAGCGGATCATCCAGGAGCGCAAGGCACAGTTCAAGCCGGCGCGGGATTCGCAATTTCGCCTTGTATGCGGCTGCGCGGTGAGCGCCACGCGCAACGCCTTTGGCGGACTGGACAAGGAGCGCATCCTGAATCATGTCGGGGGGCTGGTGGATCGTGGTGTGGATGTTGTTGCCGTGTCCACCGCGCACGGGCACACCAAGGGGGTGGGCGAGGCTGTTCGCATGCTGCGCGCGGGTTTTCCGAAGCTGCCGATCATTGCCGGCAATGTGACCAGCGCCGCCGGGGTCGAGTTTCTGGCTGAATGCGGCGCCAATGCGATCAAGGTCGGGCAGGGGCCCGGCTCGATTTGCACGACCCGGATCGTTGCCGGCGTGGGCATTCCCCAGATGACGGCGTTATATGTGGCTTCACAAGCGGCTAAGAAGTCTCGGGTCAGACTCCTGGCTGATGGCGGCATTACAAAGTCCGGGGACATCGTGAAGGCATTGACCCTGAGCCAGGCGGTGATCTGCGGCGGCATCCTTGCCGGCTGTTCAGAGGCGCCGGGTGAAGCGGTGGAGATCGGCGGCAAACTCTACAAGCAGTATCGCGGCATGGGGAGCCTTGCCGCCATGAAGGCGGGGTCTGCGGCCCGCTACGGTCACAGCCCGGCGACGCCAACGAAGGTTGCCCCGGAAGGCATCGAGGCGCTCAAGGAAGTCTCCGGCTCGGTGGACCGCGTTCTCGAGTTACTGATCGGCGGCATTCAGTCCGGCATGGGATACCTCGGCGCGGCCAACCTCGCGCAGCTTCGGGAGAAGGCGCGGTTTATCAGAGTCAGCCCCGCTGGTCAGCGCGAGGCCGCCCCGCACGATGTCGTGGAGTACAAACCCGCGCCTGCGGAGCGAGCGTAAGCCCTGCTGCCGGATGGTGGAGTATAGGGCGTGATTGTGCCGGCCGTGGCGTCTGCCGGTTCACTGCGGGATTGCAGGGGGCTATGGATACCATCCGCACAACAAGCCATTTTGACCTTGCACTTTAGACTGGAGACGGTGTGTGTCCTGCGGTTGGACAGGGAGACTGCACCGGGCTGGTCTGTTCATGGGCCGGATTATGGCGAAATATCCCTGGCGAGCCCCGAGAGGCGTGTTCAGAAGCGAGGAGTCGCATTTTGAACTTATGGCGGTGAGATGGCAGGCAAGTTGCTCTCTTATCGACTGCAAGACTAGGTTGTTAGGCGGGTTTGCTGGTCCTTCATAAGACATTCCGCCTACAGGGCGCTCCTCCGCTGGAGCGCCCTTTTCACTTTCCCGGGCCATGGCCGCGCGCGGGACGCTTCGGGCGGCTACTCCAGGCAGCCACTTGCTTCGATCTCCCAGACGTCTTCGATCACACCCCGTCGCGTGATCCACATCCTGGGATGCAGGTTGCACGTGGTGCAGCCGTGGGATGGGATGAGGCGAATCTTGTCGCCGACGTTTGCGGAGAGGTTGTCGATGGGGGTGTGCTCCTCGGCGATGTAGCGCGCTTTGGCTTGGGGCATTTCTGCGACCACTGGAAGACCGAACTCGTTTCCCATGGTTTTGAGGCCCGCATTGACCACCACGCAGTCGGGTTTGGCGGAGATGACCGTAACCAGGAGCGAGAGCGCGTTGCGGAACTGCGGCGCAACCTTGTTGTAGGAAGAGTCCATCAGGGCGTAGCTGCCAGCCTGCAATTCGTTGAACTGCGGGAGATTGCCGGTGATGTCGAAAGAGCCTGTGCCGCCGCCGGAAACAAGCGCACAACTCAAGCCGTCGGCTTTGAGCCGTTGGAGGGTGTCGTTCAGCGGTTCCATTGCGGCTGTTATCCGGGCGCGCCGCTCCGCGGGATCGGGCGTGGTCACCAAATGCCCTTCGTAAGCCTGCAACCCGTCGAAGCTCAGCCCGGCGGTCCGGCGCACGATCCGGGCGAGATCGAGCGCGGGGGAACCGGGCTGCACGCCGCTGCGCCTCATGCCGACATCAACTTCCACCAGCACGCCGATATTGACCCTGAGCGCGCCTGCGGCCAGCCCGAGCTCGCGCACGTTGGTTTCCGAATCCACGGCGCTCCGCACCCGGGCTTTCCTGTTGAGCGATGCCAGCCGCTCCGCTTTTTCGGGGCCGACCACCTGGTTGGCGATCAAAACATCCGTCACACCGCCGGCGACGAGAAACTCAGCTTCGCTTAGTTTTGCGCACGTGATGCCGACCGCGCTTCCGGCGGCCAACTGCCTTTTGGCAAGCGTGACGCACTTGTTGGATTTGAAGTGGGGACGCAATTTGACGCTTCGTTTGCTGAAATAGTCCGCCAGGAAATTCAGGTTGTGGTCCAGCGCTTCGATGTCCACAACCAGGGCGGGTGTGGGCAGTGCTTCGATGGGTTTGCCGATGAATGCTTCAATCATAAATTCCATCCCACAGGCGCCCGGGAGTCGTAGCCCAGGACGGCGCTCTTGCGTTTGCAGTAGGCCAGCAATCCTTCCATGCCGAGCTCCACCCCCGTGCCGCTCATCCTGTGCGGAGGCACCGGGATTTCCGGGTAGCCGGTCAGCATGGTGTTTACCCAGATGATGCCGGTATCGAGCGCCTTCACCATGCGCAGGGCGCGCTCGCCATCTGCGGTCCAGACCGAGCCGGAGAGACCGTATGCGACGCTATTGCTGATCCTGACGGCTTGCTCTTCGGTATCGAATGGGAGCATGGCCAGAACGGGGCCGAAGATTTCGTCGTTATGAGTCTTTGTGCCGGGGCGAACATTTCCAAGAATCGCGGGGGCGAACCAGAAGCCCTTGGACAACTCTCTGCCGAGCTTGAGCGGCTTGTGACCAGCGATGATGTTACATCCTTCGCGGAGAGCGCGATCGAGCGCGGCGGTCGCAATTTCGTGCTGTGCGCGGGTAATCATCGGCCCGACGAGCGTTTTCGAGTCGCGCGGATCTCCGACAACGATTTTCCGGATGCGGGCGCGGAGGCACTCGGCGAATGGTTTTTCGATGGAGCGTTCGACCAGCAACCTCGAGCACGAGACGCACAACTGGCCCGCGTTGATGAAGGCGCTGATAAGCGCAGCCTGCGCGGCGCGCTCGAGGTCGGCGTCCGCAAAAACGATGATCGCGTTTTTTCCCCCGCATTCGAGGTTGACGGCCTTCAGTTGATCCGCGGCAAGTTTCTGGATGGCCTGGCCGACCGATGTCGAGCCGGTGAAGGAGATCTTGCCGACCCGGGGATGAGAAACGAGCGCGTTGCCGATTTGTGATCCCTTGCCTGTGACCACGTTCACGATGCCTGCGGGAAGGCCCGCATCCATGCAGAGTTTTCCGAAGGCGACAGTGCTCAACGGGGTTTCCGCGGAAGGTTTTAGAACGATCGCATTGCCCGCGGCAATGGCGGGCGCGACTTTCATCACTGCATTCACCAGGGGGTAGTTCCAGGGCAGTATTCCCGCGACCACACCGTAGGGCTCCCATGTGGAAATCGAGAAAAAGCCACCTTCGGTATTTTTGACACTTCCTTCGATCTTATCCGCGGCGCCGGCATAAAAGCGGAGCAGGCTGGCGGCGAGCGGCAATTCGCCCCCTTTGAGTTGTGACACGGGCTTGCCTGTGTCCAGCAGTTCGAGTTCGATGAACTCGCCGTCGCGCCGCTCGAGGAGCTCCGCTATTGTCAGCAGCAACCTTCCCCTGGCCGCGGGCGTGGTGTTTTGCCACTCGGCGGACCTGAAAGCGGCTGCGCTGGATTCGACCGCCCGTCCAATTGTTGCCGGGTCGCAGCAGGCCTGCCGTCCGATGGCACGGCCGGTGGCGGGGTTGATGACGTCCAGGAATCCGGCGTCGCGGGACTTGAACTCCCTGCCGCTGATGACCGGTCCAACTCTTAGGTCTGATTTTTTCACAGGATTGCTAATTTATTCAGGTTCCGGAAGCGCGGAGGCCTCCAGCGCAAGGTTTACAAACAACGTCACACCGGAACCGATTGCTTCATCGGTGAAATCGAAGCGATTGCTGTGCAACGAGTGGTATTCCTGCCGGTCGCACGGGCATATCCCCAGGTGAAGAAACGCGCCGGGAACCTGATCGAGGTAATAGGCAAAGTCCTCGCCGCCCATCGAGGGTTTTAGCGCAGGGATGAAGCGCTCCGCGCCGAGTTTGCTTTGGATGACGCGCGTCGCATATTCGGTCATGGCGGGGTGGTTGATCGTGGCGGGGTAGCCGGGTGTCCATTCAAACTCGAGGTTGCATCCATTTGCCGAGGCGATGCCCGCGCAACGGCGTGCGATCGAGCGTTTGATCCGGGAGCGGGTTTCAGCGGTGAAGCAGCGCGCGGTGCCGGTGATTTGCGCGGTGTCCGGGATGATGTTCACGGCTGTGCCGCCCTGGATCGTCCCAACGGTGATCAAGCCGGGCTCGACAGGGTCGAGTTCGCGGCTGACGCATTGCTGCAGGTTTACGACGGCCTCGCAGGCGGCGACCACCGGATCAACGCCCATGTGTGGATAGGCGCCGTGACATCCGCGGCCGACGAATGTGGCGGCGAAACTGTCTGTGGAGGCCATCAGCGGCCCCGATTTTGTGCTGAACTTGCCGACATGAAGTGTCGGCCACCCGTGCAGTCCGAACACAGCGCGCACCCGGGGCCCGATCCGCCCGTTGAGCACGCCGGCCTTGACCAGCCGTCCGGCGCCGCCCCCGGTCTCTTCAGCCGGTTGCCAGATGAGCTTCACGCAGACGGGCAGGGTTCCTGAGAGTTCCTTTAGCATTGCCGCCGTTCCAAGGAGGATTGCGGTGTGGCCGTCATGTCCGCACGCGTGCATGCGTCCCGGATGGGTGCTTCGATAACTCACGCCGCTCTGTTCCTCGATTGGCAGCGCATCAATGTCCGCCCGGAACGCGATGCAAGGCTTTGAGTCATTGCCAATCACCGAAATCGTCGCCGTCTCTGCGCCCGGCACACCCGCGTGAAACGGCAGTCCGATCCGATTCAGTTCTTCGCGGATGAGGGCGGCAGTCTTGAACTCCCCATAATGAAGCTCGGGAATCGTGTGAAGCCGATGGCGCAGTTCCGTTGCGTGTGAAACGACCGGTCCAAACCTGTTCATCGAAAGGATGTTGATCCGTTCAATGATGAAAAGCGAGAGTCGTTTTGAATCCCATCCTCACCACGCCGCGCCGAGTGCGTAATGCAGTGGTGGGTGATTGCGAACGGATCCTTTCAGAAGCACCGTTTGTCCGGATTGGAGGAGGTCGTTCGCGGCTTTCTCGAGGGCAGGGGGAGGGTTCGGGCTTTTCCTTGCGGCCCACACGATGCAGCAGGGTTGTCCATCGGGATCACCCCAGGCCCTGGAGATGACCCTGCGGTCGGGCATGGCCAGCCGCATGTTTCCCGCCAGGAACGAGGTGTCCGCTAAGATAACGACGCCCGGCGGAATTCTGGTGTTCAGCGTCCTGCCCAACTCGGGCAAGGGGAAATTCAGCCGCTCTATTTTCCCGAGTTTGCCGGCGAGAAGCACCCGTCCGGGAATGACCAAGGCAATGGCAGCCATCACGAGAACAGTCAGACGCCGGAGCCAGCGCAGGGAGGCGGCATCCCAGGCTTTCAGCGGCCATACCGCAAGGAGGACGGGGGCGCAAACAAGGATGGGCTGGAACCACCTGTCCTTGAAATTGGTGGGACCCAGAATGAGGATTCCGGCCAGCACCAGCAAAGCGATGGCCAGCAGGGCCCGGCCAATAAGCACCCCCTCGATTGGACGTGGAGTTGGGGCCGCTTCGGGAGCAGACCTGCGTCTCCAGGGAACCAGCAGCACCAGCGCATGAACCGCAACCAGCGGCGCGGCGAACCTTGCCACTGCCCATGCCGCCTCCTCGATACCCTTGAGGCGTCGGGCGGCGAACGTTGCGATGGGTGGCGGGTGGCTGTCGCCCGGTTCGTCGGATGAGATCACAAACTTTGATGACGTTGCCGTGATCTTATCCGGGTTGCGAAATGCCCATAGCCCGTGCGGGGCGACCAGCACGGAGGCCAGGGTCAGGGCGAGCAGCATTCCGCGGTTGAAGACCGTTTTACGGAATTGTGCGATTGAGACGGCGGCCATGAGGAGTCCGGCGGCCCAGATTGCATAGTTATACTTCGAGATCGTGCCGAGCCCGAGCACGCAGCCCAGGAGCAGATAGTTTCGCCAGCCGCCGCTCGAGGCCTTAAGAAAGGCGTATAGTGTTGCGAGGGATAACAATGCCGCGAGCACCGAGTGCGTGAGATCGCGCTGCGATTCCCACGCGATCTGCGGGATGAAGAAGAGGGAAAGCGCGGCCACCACGCCGGCCTCGTGCCTGCCGGTGATCAGGCGGGCGTTGAGATAGGCAAGCGAGTATGTGCCGAAGAGGAGTGCGTTTTTGAGAAGGGCGAGCGATGTGATGGAGACCCCTCCTACAGTGAAGAATGCCGCCTGCAGCCAGGTGTAAAGCGGCGGCTGTGGGCCGTAGCCCAAAGCCCAATCCTGTGTGAGCATGAGCTGCTCCGCTTCGTCCAGGTTCGCCGTGGGCGAGATAAGCGCTCGCAGAAGGGCCTGCCCGGCGAACCAGCAAAAAAGCAGCAGCAGAAAACCTCGTGGCGTTCGAATGGGAACGGGCAGCGAAGAGGCATCCTGCGGGCGGTGTGTATGGTTGATTGCGGTCACTGGATCGGAAGATATGAATCGTTTTTGGGCAATGTTTTTGTATCCATAGCGCTTTCAGGAGCTTGCGCTGGTGTAGCGGCGCAACGACGTTCGCCAGACCCACTCCGATACCAGAAAACAGGCCGCTGTCATGCCCAGCATCAACCCTGCGGAGGCAGGGGAGGTGATTTTATCGGCCAAAACGCGCACAGGCACGTTGGACACCAGCAGCATCGGGATGGCAAAAGTGAAGAAGGCGCGGAAAAGGCCCCGGAAAGCCTCGTCGGGCATTCGGGCGACCTGGAACAGGTTGTAGTAGCCCCAGACAATTCCCTGCGCGCGAACGGTCCAGAAGCTGATCGACGCGAGGAGAAACATGAGCGAGTAGTGGATCAGGATGCCCGCCGTGCAGAGCACCAGGAATGCGGCGATTTGACCGATGCCCGGCGACAAGCCGAGCTTGGCGGCTGCATAAACGACGACAGCGGCTCCAAAGGCCGCATTCACAAAAGCGCCGAGATCCACCTGTCTTAGCGAGACCACAAAGCGCGTGTTGACCGGCAGCACCAGGAGAAAGTCCAGCTTGCCGAGTCGAACCATCTCCGAAAGGTTTGTGCAATTGATCAGGAAAAACGCCTGGAATACCTGCTGCACAAAGTGGCTGCCGCCAATCAGCATCACCACTTCCCATTTCGTCCATGTGCCAATCGTTTCCGTGTGAAGGTAAAGCACGCCGATGAAACCAAGTTGGAGGGCAAACCAGAGGATTTCCACGAAGATCCACAGGAGGAAGTTCGCCTTGAAGATCATTTCGCGAGATACTGAGTTACGCCAAAGGGCGGCATAAACGCGAAAATACCGAGTGAAAAATCCCCGCCCTTCCGGGGCTTGTTCCGGCGCAATGGGCGAAAGGGTGGGGCGCGTGTCGCTCATTTCATCCTCCCACGGCGGAGTAGTGTTTGATTCCCCGCCTCCATGCCCATCGGGCGGCGGCATAGGCCAGCACCACCCAGCCAAGCTGAATGAGCAGCCCTCTTGCCAGGTCCGCTCCGGCTGTTTTGCCCATGTAAATGCTGACAGGGAAGTAGAGCTGGTACGGGAACGGCGTGAGCATTAGCACGGACTGGAGGCCGTGGGGCAGAATATCAATCGGGAAGAGGTGGCCGCTGGCGATGTACTCGAACGCAAAAACAATGAAGATGAATGTGGAAACTTCCAGCACCCAGAATGCCAGCATGGCCAGCGCGTAAGAGATGAAGAACTGGAGCATGGCTGTCATCACCACGGAGCACGCAAACCATCCGAGCGTCTCCCAGTTGGCGGGCAGGACGAAGTGCGACTTGAGGCTCAGGATAAAGAGCGTGATCGGGAGGATCGCCACGGCCATGTAGCCAACCCTCCCCGCCGTGAACAGGGCAAAGCGATACCAAAGGTAATCCATCGGCTTGAGCAGAAACTGGCTGATGTTGCCGTCCCGGATATCCGCCGCGATTTGCCAGTCGTCTTCATTCACGGCCGTGAGGGCGTCCACCACCAGCGTGAGCAGGTAATAGGAAATCATTTGGGCCAGGGTGTAGGTGCCCACCTGCACGCCGTCCTTGCCGGCGTAAATCGTCCGCCAAACCGAAATGATCGCAAACAGGGGGATGAGCCCGAACAGCGCCCGCGCAAGAAAGTTAAGCCGGTACGTCAGGCTTTGTTGCAGCCCAATGCCCAAGACATGCCGGTATTTTCTCATCTGCTTCGGCCAGACTAATCCGCCCCGCAGCTTTTTGCACGTTCGTACCTCGGCAAAAGGGGCCGGCAACATTTAACACACGTTCGATGCTTAGGGCCGGGTTTTGTAACCTTCCCCGGAATTTGCTTAAGAAGCAGATGGACGCTTTATGACACCAATGTGTGCTACAGTTCTCGGGTTTTCGGATTTTGCCATCCTTACGTGGCTGATGATTGTCTTTGCCGGCTCGGCAGCCGTTGCCGCGCGGAGGTCGGCATATTCACAGCGGATCGAGCGCAAACTGGACGCTTTACTCCGGCATCAGGGCATAACCTTGCCACCGCAGGCGAAGCTGTCCGAAGAGGTTCAGCGCCTGGCCCGCGACCCGGCTCAAAGGAGTAATGCGGTGGTGTTGCATCGGAGGGAGACCGGGCTTGGCTTGGCAGAAGCGAAGGCTGACGTTGAGGATTTCATCAGTCCTGGTGTGTGACCCAATCCGGTATCGAGCTTTGGCAACCGGCGCCGGTGGGCCATTGTGTATTTTTCGCGAATTATAAAATCTGAACTATAAATTCTTGATCTCAGGCTGAATCTTCTTAGCATTTCGGCCAAGCTGGCTCCGGCCTCTGCTCCTCTGTTGGCAAGAAAAACCCCCGGTGCGGCCTGAACCCATTTTTGCAGATTGATATGAAGATGAATAAACCGAAGAAGGTGGCAATTTTAACGGCGGGAGGTCTTGCTCCATGTCTGAGTTCCGCGATCGGGGGCCTGATCGAGCGTTATACCGAGATTGAGCCCGGGATTGAGATCATTTGCTACAAGGGCGGCTACAAAGGGTTGCTGCTGGGAGACAGCTATCCTGTCACCCCCGAGGTTCGGGCAAAGGCTGATCTGCTGCACCTGTTTGGCGGTTCTCCGATCGGCAACAGCCGCGTAAAACTGACCAACGTGAAGGACTGCATGAAGCGCGGGCTGGTGAAGGAAGGCCAGGACCCGCAACAGGTTGCCGCCGACCAGTTGATTAAAGACGGTGTGGACGTGCTGCACACCATTGGCGGTGACGACACCAACACGGCTGCGGCGGACCTGGCGGCGTATCTCGCGAAGAACAACTACGGCCTTACTGTGATCGGACTGCCCAAGACGATTGACAACGACGTTTACCCTATTCGCCAGTCTCTCGGCGCATGGACCGCCGCGGAGCAGGGGGCGGACTTTTTCTGGAACGTGGTTGCCGAGAACAACGCGAACCCGCGCATGCTTATTGTGCATGAGGTTATGGGCCGCAACTGCGGCTGGCTGACCGCTGCGACGGCGCTCGCGTATCGCAGAAAACTGGATCATGCCGAGTGGTTGCCGCAAATCGGGCTTAGCCGCCAGTGCTTCGATGTGCACGCCGTATTCGTCCCTGAAATGCAGATTGACCTTGCGGCCGAGGCCGCGCGGTTGCGCAAGATCATGGATCAACACGATGACGTAAACATTTTCGTATCCGAAGGGGCGGGTGTCGATGCCATCGTTGCCGAAATGGAGGCCAAGGGCCAGGAAGTGCCCCGCGACGCTTTCGGACACGTGAAACTGGACGCTGTGAACCCCGGCAAATGGTTTGGCGACCAGTTCGGGAAGATGATGGGCGCTGAGAAGACCCTCGTGCAGAAGAGCGGGTACTTCTCCCGCGCGGCAGCCTCAAACGCGGCTGATCTTCGGCTCATCAAATCCTGCGTGGATTACGCTGTGGAGTGCGCGTTGCGGCGCGAATCTGGGGTGATTGGCCATGACGAAGACCGGGGCGGGATGCTGCGGGCCATCGAGTTCGAGCGGATTAAGGGCGGCAAGCCGTTCAACATTGATACTCCGTGGTTTGAGGCCATGCTCAAAGACATCGGCCAGCCCAAGGGCGCGAAGCTTCACGTGAAGCACTGAGGTTTGCCGGGGAGGCTCGTTCCGTGTTTTTCGGGACCGGGGTCGGGTTCTCCCGCCCTTGCATCCGGAGCCCTGCTTTGAGAGGATGCGGCAAGAGCAGCGCATATGCCTTACCAGGAAAAACAGTTGCAGGAGATCTCGAAGAAGTTCCAGATCTACGGTGAGATCCTGCATGCCGAGACCCTAAAAATAGGGCACATTAACGAAACCTACACCGCCACGTATGACCAGGGCGGCACGCGGGTCCGCTACATCCACCAGAAGATCAATCAAAACGTGTTCCGCAACCCGTCGGGTGTGATGAAGAATGTCATGCGGGTGACCACGCACATCCGCAAGAAACAGGAGCAACTCGGGGTGCGGGACGTCACCCGCCGTTCCCTGATTGTTATTCCCACCCGGGACGGCAAATCGTATTACCAGAATGGCGGCGGGGAAGTGTGGCGGACATTTGTGTTTGTTGAGGGTGTGGAGACCTACGAGGCGGTGCAATCTCCCGACCAGGCTTACCAGGCTGGGCGCGCCTTTGGCGAGTTTCAGAGTCTGCTGGTGGATTTGCCCGGCGGCCGGCTGATCGAGACCATCCCGAACTTTCATCATACGCGGAGACGGTTTGAGGCGCTGCGCAAGGCGATCAACGACGATCACTACAACCGCGCGAAAGATTCGAAAGCGGAAATTGAATTTGCCCTCCGGCGCGAGAACCTGGTGGATGTCATTCTTAACGGCATGGCCAAGGGGCAGATTCCGGAGCGGATCACGCACAACGACACCAAGTTCAACAACGTCATGCTGGATGTGCTGACCGGCGAGGCGATGTGCATTGTGGACCTGGACACTGTGATGCCCGGGTGCGCGCTTTACGATTTCGGGGATATGGTGCGCACCACCACCAGCAGCACCCTTGAGGACGAGATGGATCTCTCGAAAGTGAAGATGCAGATGCCCATGTTCAAGAAGCTCGCGCAAGGCTACCTTGCCAGCGCGGGATGCTTCCTGACCAGGGCCGAACGCAAGCTGATTGCCTTCTCGGGCAAGCTGATCACTTTCGAGATTGGCATCCGCTTCCTGACGGATTTTTTAAGCGGCGACAAGTATTTCAGAACGCACCGTCCGGGGCACAACCTGGACCGCTGCCGGACCCAATTCAAGCTGGTCGAGTCCATCGAGCAACAGGAAGCTCAAATGCAGAAGTTTGTGGATCGCCTTTAGCCTGCCTGCGCCGAACTATGACCCCAAGCGAGGCCCGCGAACGACATGCCCGGTTGTCCGAGGAGATTCGCGGGCACGATCACGCCTACTACGTGCTCGCGCGGCCGTCCATCTCCGACCCGGAGTATGACCGGCTCTATCGCGAACTCGCGGATCTTGAGCGGAGCTTTCCTGAACTGATCACCCCGGAGTCGCCGACCCAGCGTGTCGGCGGCCAGCCGCTCAAGGAGTTCAAGCCTGTCCGCCACAGGGTCCCGATGCTCAGCCTGGACAACACTTATTCCCAGGAGGAAGTCCGGCAATTTGTCTCGAGGGCGCAGCGTGTTTTGCCGGGGGAAACGCTGGATTGGATCCTTGAGCCCAAGATTGACGGAGTGGCGATCAACCTTTTGTATGAGAACGGGCGGTTTGTTCTGGGGGCCACTCGCGGGGATGGCGTCACCGGAGATGACATTACGGCGAACCTCCGCACCATCCGGAGCATTCCCGCCCGGCTGCATGGGAAGAACATTCCGGCGTTGCTGGAGGCGCGGGGCGAGGTCTTTCTGCCCAGGGCGGGTTTTGCGAAGCTGAACGCGGAACGGAAAGCCGCCGGAGAGGAAGTTTTTGCCAATCCCAGGAATGCGGCGGCGGGATCGCTCAAGCAGCTTGATCCTCGCATCGTTGCCACCAGGCCGCTGGATATCATTTTGTATGGCGTCGGTATGATGGAGGGCGCCGGGCTGCCCGCGCTGCACGCCGAGATGCTTGAGTGGCTGAAGTCGCTGGGTTTCAGAACACCGGAGCGGACGTGGCATTGCCGGAGCGCGGATGAACTGATCGCGGCGATCCGTGGGCTGGACTCGCTTCGCAAGAGCCTTCCGTATGAAACAGACGGGGCGGTGATCAAGCTGAACTCGTTCGCGCTGCGTGAGAGAGCCGGGTTTACCGCCAAGGCGCCGCGTTGGGCGATCGCTTACAAGTATGCCGCCGAGCAGGCCGAAACAGTGCTCAAGGGGATCACCGTGCAAGTGGG